>DJRJ01000126.1 GCA_002438865.1 Clostridiales bacterium UBA6363 | reverse complement strand
AGGACGGCGGAGCAAGCACGGATATATTTGATTATGGTCAGGCGCATATAAGCCTTTATCCGATACAGTTTACGGAAATTCCGAAAAATCAGAACAATGCGGCAATCACCTCCGAAAATATATCGGAAACAACCGCCGTTACCGTAAAATTCATATCCGATATAACCGATACGGTTAAGCTGTATATGGCGTTTTATGATGAAAACGGCATTATGAAATTTGCAAATTGTAAGGAAACGGTGCTTACAAGCGGAGAAAACAGCCTTGCGTTTGATAATATCAGCGTGGACGGCGCATCGTCAATACGGCTTTTTGTATGGAACGGCACTATGATTCCGTATACGCCCGAAGTTAAGTTTTAAAGGAGGTACGGCAGTATGAAAAAGAAAATAACGGCATTATTGGCAGTGTGCGCAATGCTTGTACCTCTGTTTCCGTTAAAGGCGCTTGCGGCGGCACAGGAGGCAAATCCCGATATGTCGGATTGGTTTCCGTATGAGGTCGCAAAGGCTTCCGAAATAGAGGGAACAATTCTGGACTCGTCCGATATTCTCGAAAAACCGTCCGGCAAGCACGGTTTTTTAAACCGCACCGAGGGCGATAATATGTTTTTCGAGGACGGCACGGAGGCTCGTTTCTGGGGTGTGAACATTACGGCATCGAGCTGTTACCCGACCTATGAAATCGCAGAGGAAAGCGCAAAAAGAATTGCGCAGAGCGGATTTAATCTTGTTCGTCTGCACCTTATAGACAACGGATATTTCTGGGGACCTAAGGCTATAGGCGGACGTGTTATAAAAAAAGACGCACTCGACAAACTCTGCTATTTTATAGCACAGCTTAAGAAAAACGGCGTGTATATGTACATAGACCTTATGAGTTCCGCACCGAATACATCGGATTTGGATGACGTGTTCGATATTGAAAATATGGGGAATGTCGCAAGATACGAATCTTATCTTAACGAGGAGCTTAAAAACATAACGAAAGAATATGCAAAAACTCTTTTGACGACCTATAATGAATATACGGGACTTGCGCTTAATGACGACCCGTCTATAGTGATGATAGACATTAAAAACGAGTGTTCAATTGCCGGTATCGGCAGTCTCCCCGATAACAAGTACGTTAAAGACGCTCAAAAACGCTATAACGACTGGCTGCGTGAAAAATACGGAAATACGGAAAATCTGCGTGCCGCATGGTATGCGGACAGTGCGCACAATCCGCAGACAGTGCCGCTTGATGATGACGAAAACCTTGAGGACGGCACGGTTAAGATTTTTGACGGAAAAACCACGCTCGGTCAGAGAAGAAAGCATCGTGAGGTTGACGAGTTTAAGTTCAGAATGATTCTCTTTAATGAGTTTTATGATGATTTTATTCCGTATCTGAAAAACGAAGTGGGCGTAAAATGCCTTGTTTCAAGCGTAACGGGCGGCTCGGAGGGCGCTATCGATCTTCTGACGTTTTACGGAAACAGAAACAAAGATTTCTCGGATTTTCATATGTATACCGCTATGCCGTCAACAAACGTTTATCAGGACGGCACAACCAGGAATATAGATATAAAATCAATCCTTGAAACGGGCGGTAATACCATGACGCCCGTAGGCTTAATCTCGGATATATCGAGAATGTATGTGTACGGGACGCCACGGACAATATCCGAATGGAACGATGTTGCCCCGAACAAATACAGGGCGGAAATGCTCCTTATGATGGGTGTGTATACATCACTGCACGGCTCTCATCCTGCGGTGTTTGCATGGAAGGATGCGGCAAATGATGATAAGCTGACCACAAACACACTCACAAAGGCAACGTTCGGAGCGGCTGACACGCCCGAATATATGGCGGCATTCCCGTCAATTTCGAGAACGGTGCTTCGTGGCGATGTTCAAGAGGCTGACTCGTTCTTCCCGAACTTCCGTTATCAGGACGATGAAATATATACAAGAAACAATCAGTTTCTGAAAAAAAGTCCGAACTATGGGGCATATCTCGGCTACATAGGCAAAACGGGTATGATATTTGAGGATAATTACAGTGAGGACGTATGTGATGATACGCTTCTTCAGCTGGCATACGACGCATACAATACCGATAAGAATTTCGTGTCCGTAACGGGCGAAATTTCAATGGATTATAACGATAAGATGTTCCGTCTTAACACGCCGAAAACGCAGGCGATAAGCGGATTTACCTCAGCCGGAGCGGTAGAGCTTGACGATGTTAAGTTCGACCTTGACAATTATTACGCAACAGCATATCTTAACAGCGTGGACAATGAGCCTTTGTATCGGAGTAAAGAGATGCTCCTTACCGTTGTGGGCGATACCCGAAATACGGGACAGGTTATGTCCGAGGACGAAAAGAAAATCATAACGGCAGGCAAGGGACCCGTACTGGTTGAGCCGATAACGGGTACAGTAACTATAAAATCGTCAACGCCCGTATCGGTAACGGCAATAAATACTAAGGGACAACCGATAAAGACTATACGCCCGACTCCCGTAAGCGGGGGATATTCGTTCAAGCTTGAGGCAAAAAACAAAGCTATGCATTATCGTATTGCAAGAGGAGCGGAAAGCAGACAGAATACGCACATCACCCTCGGCAACACGGAAAGACACGATATGTTTGATGATGTAACCTCATCAGACCCCAATCAAAAGGAAATAGAGCGTGTATCGCTTGAAGGATTTATGAGCGCACGTTCGGGCAATAAATTTATGCCCGATGAGGTTGTAACAAGAAAAGAATTTTTGAACGCATTGATGGACGGAATGTATATGTCGGATTTGATATGGATAGGCACAACCGAAAAATACAGCTATAATGACCTTGCGTATAACGAGGACGGCTTTAAGGGGATTGCCATGGCGTGCCAGGCAAAGCTTATATCGCCGAGAACGGTAAACGGAGTTTCAAACTGCGTTGAGCCGGATAAGCCCGTTACACGCAGCGAGGCGCTTACGTGGATTTCAAAGCTTATACAGACGGATAAATATCCTACCATGCGCACAAAAAAGCCGTCGGAGTCATTCAATCTGAACATTTATCCCGATGCATCGGACGCAGGGGATAATGCCGTGCATTACAGATATACTCTCGGAATGGGGTATATGGACGCCAAAAACGGCAGGATTGCGGCAGATGATTACGTAACACGCCGTGAGGCGGCAAGTTCGATTTACAGAATAGTCTGGAAGTAAAAAAAGAGCCTGTCGGCAGAACATTGACGACAGGTTCTTTACTGTTTATTGCGGTATTCTATAGGCGTCATTTTGGTGTATTCCTTAAACTTTTTCGTAAAATACGAGGGATCGCCGAACCCCAAAAGCTCTGCCGTTTCGGCGGCGCTTATATTATTGTATTTCAAAAGCGTTTTCGCACGCTGTATTTTGCTGTGGATAATATATTCGGTTGGTGACATACCCGAGTATTCCTTAAACAGTCTGCGGAAATAACATTCGCTTATTCCGCACATTTCGGCAAGAGAGCCGATATACAAGTCTTTCACATCACCCTTTTCTATGGCAATTATACCCGGAGCAATGATATTGTATTTCCCGAAAGCCTCGGGCATATAATAATCTCCCAGCGCCGAAAGTATATCGTACACCGCCGCTTTCATTTTGCCGTAGTTGGGCGTTATAAGCTCCCCGGCAATGTTTGCTTTTGAGAACAGCATTTTGTAGTTTTCGTTGTCAGCCGAATATATTTCTATATCATCGCCGAGAATTATCGGCTCGCCGTCCGAGCCGTAAATAAAGAGATTTATTCCCACGGTATTGCTTGAGGGTTTTTTAAAATCGTAAAATCTGACGCTGTATTCGCAATTTACGGGAGCATATACAACACTGCCGCTTTCGGCGGTTATTTTCTTTCCGCTTTTTAAAGTGTATTCCGCACAACAGCCGTCAAGGTACAGGAGCATATTCTTTTTTTTGGGTCTGCCTATGCAGTTAAAGGAGGAGGATTTCTTCCAGTACTGCTTGAGCGCATTTATTACGTCTATTGAATAATTATAATTTTTAAGCTTGGAAACCGGTATTAAATGCATAGGATAATCACCTCGGAATAATTATATATCATACAAAACAGCAAGTCAATAAAAAGTATTGATTTGTTATATAATTTACTGATATTTTGTATTGACTGCACGTTTTTCGGAGGTATATAATTATTTACGGGAGGTTAATTATGAAGGTACTCATAAAGGGCGGAAATGCGGTTTTGCCCAATAGAATATGCGAAAATTTTAACATACTGATACAAGACGGAAAAATAAAAAAAACAGGCAATGTTGATGAGTGTGCGGACAAAGTGATTGATGTCGGAGGAATGTATGTCTGCCCCGGTTTTGTTGACATACATACTCACGGCGGCGGTGGTGGCGACTTTATGGACGCAACTGCGGAAAGCTTTGAAAAAGCGCTGGGCTTTCATGCCAAAAACGGAACGACGGCGCTTCTTGCAACAAGTGTTACTGCGCCGCTCGGACAGATATTCGATATGCTGTGTACGGCAAGAAAATTTTATGGCAGAAAAAATCCCGAAAACAGCCGTGTTTTGGGAGTGCATACCGAAGGACCGTATCTTTCGGTTAAAAACAGAGGAGCACAAAAAAAGGAATATCTGCGCATACCGTCAGAAAATTCATATGATTTTATTTTGAAAAATGCCGATATTATAAAATCTGTGACAATATCACCGGAGCTTAACGGGGCAGAGGCAATGGCAAATGAATTAAAAAAATGCGGAATTACCGTGTGCGGAGGTCATGACGACGGTGACAGAGAACGTATTCTGCCTGTGATAAAAGCCGGAATGTCACATTGTACACATCTGTGGTGTGCAATGTCCGAAGTGCAAATGGTAAACGGACGCCGAAGTGCGGGATTGTGCGAGATTGGTCTTTCGGACGAACGGCTTACGGCAGAGATTATTGCGGATAATTATCATATTACGCCCGAAATGGCGAAAATAGTCTATAAATGCAAGGGTGCGGATAAGATGTGTGTGGTATCGGACTGTCTGCGGGCAGGCGGTATGAAAGCAGGCGATACGCTCTACAGCTTGGGAACGGACAGA
Organism: Clostridiales bacterium UBA6363; assembly: GCA_002438865.1. Classification (GTDB taxonomy): domain Bacteria; phylum Bacillota; class Clostridia; order UBA1381; family UBA1381; genus UBA4716. Next base: position 1,069 of record DJRJ01000126.1, on the reverse strand, counting down.
GATGCAGAGACGCAGAAATTTATCGTATCGGACGAAGTGGCACGGCTTGCGGACGGCAGCCGATATGCCGGAAGTATTCAGCCGATAAGCGCTATGGTTAAAAATCTTATTGACGATTGCGGTATTCCTCTGACGGACGCCATAAAGTCGGCTTCGCTTACTCCGGCAAGAATTATAGGCGAGGACGGACGTTTTGGCTCTATAGAAGAAGGAAAGTATGGGGATTTCTGCATTATGAATAAAAAATACGAACCGGAAATGACCGTTATCGGCGGAAATGTTGTTTATAAAAGGGAGGATTAAGATGCAAAATACATATACCTGCAGCAGTGAAGAATTGATAAAAAATACAAGGCTTCCTTTGCGTGTGATGAATACGGAGGAGGATATGTACGATGAAATCGCACATATCATGGCGGACGTGATAGAGAAAAACAACGGCGGACAAACCGTTATAATATGTCCCGTAGGACCGACGGGGCAGTACGGAAGATTTGCCGAAATCGTAAATAAACGGCGAATAAGCCTGAAAAATTGTATATTTATAAATATGGACGAGTATCTAACCGATAATGATGAAACAATACCATATGACAGTATACTGTCTTTTCACGGAATTATGGATCGTGAGCTTTACCGAAAAATTGACCCGGAGCTTATTATGCCCGAGGAACAGCGGATTTTTCCCGAGCCGGGAAAGGAAAAGGAGCTGGACGAATATATAGAAAAACTCGGTAAGATAGACTGCGTGCTTACGGGAGTCGGAATAAACGGTCACATTGCATTCAATGAGCCGCCGTCGGAAAATGACAGAATAAGCGATGAAGATTATCGGAACATCGGTACACGCAGGCTCGATATTTCAAGGGAAACCGTGACAAATAACGGTGCAAATAAGCTTTGCGGAGCACTGGACATCTTCCCCAAGCGCTGTATAACGCTCGGAATGAAACAACTGTTAAAGGCGGATATGATAAAAGTATATCTGTACTGCGGCTGGCAGTGGGGAATTATGCGGAAAGCGGCGCTTGAACCGCCAACTCGATTGGGGCAATCCCTCATTTTGTGT
>DJRJ01000074.1:12564-15610 GCA_002438865.1 Clostridiales bacterium UBA6363 | reverse complement strand
AGCTTTCAAGCGCAGATTGGGACAATTCGCTTAACCTTGCACTTCTTAAGAGCGCAGGTATAGCACGTATGGATTCCAAGAGCAATGCGACATTCACCGCTACGCTTAAGGATATATCGATTGTTGCTCCCAAAGCTGTAAAGACATTTACGGCTGAAAAGTCGGGCGATGGCGTACAGCTTAACTGGAAAGAAACAACCGACGAAAACGTAAAATACGAAGTAGTCAAGAAAGTGAACAGACAGGAAGAAATAATCACTCCGACAGAGAGCGGAAAATATTTCGACAAAGACGTAAATCTTGACGACAAAACAACAGAAGTAAGATATGCAATCCGTGTAACCGATACCGTATACGGCGCACAGGTTACAACAAATGACATTGTATTCAATGAAATAGAGAATACAACAGGCGTAAAGGAAACCGTTTATGCATCGTCAAAGACTGCCGATATGGCAGACTTCGGATATGCTGTAGGTTATGCAAGCCAGTACGGCGATTACGAAAAGATAGGTGCAACCGAAGCAAACGGCGAGGTCAGCATCGTATTAAACGACAATAACTTTACGGACGATCAGCTCTACAAGAGAGGCGACAAAGAATTTGCAGCAGGTACTCTGACAAATCCGAAGGATGATATTTCAACAGGAGTAATCGAAAAAGCAACAGGCTGGGGATATTCGGGACGAAGACTCATCTACAGCGAGGCAAATGACACGCACCCGGCAGGCGTAATGGACGCAAGAGCATATGCGGACAATGCACAGGTTATCTTCAACGTTGACGCAACGGGACAGAACCTTGACGGAGCATACCTCACAATAGGTACTTTCTCAAATCTCGCAAACCTTGCGTTTAGCGACAGCAAGTATGGTACACTTCCGCTTGAAACAAACCTTGATAAAGCAGATGAGCTTACAGCCATAAACGCAGAGTGGAAAAAGACTAACAGTACGTTAAATTACGGAGAGTTAGACTTCTACGGCGTACCGCTTTCAAAGTATTATGACAGCTCAAAGGGCGGCTGACCAGACAATAATTGTTCCGCTTTCGGAATTTGCTGAAAATTCGTCGTTCAATAAATTTGCCGTAAAACAAGGCTCGGGTCAGCTTTCAACGGTAGATCATAAGAACACATTGAACCCGGCGCTTATAAGGACTTTGGGTATTGCACGTACAGACTCCAAGAGCAATGCAAGCTTTACCGCAAAGATAAAGAATATTGCAATTGCAGCACCGGCAGAGGTTACAAAGCTTACTGCACAGGCAAGTGCGGAAAACGTTAAGCTTACATGGCTTATCTCGACCGACACGGATATATCGGGTTATGAAATCTTCAGAAACGGCGAAAAGATAGCAACAACAACCGATACCGCATATGTTGACAACACAGACCTTGCAAGCGGAGAGTACACATACGAGGTAAGAACGGTTTCATCGGCATTCGAGGGCTTGTATTCGGCAAAGGTATCGGCAAAGGCAACCGTACCTGTTAAGAATTCAATCAAATTCACCGACGGCGACGGCGCTGAATTGAAGTACGTGAAAGCGGGAACGGTAAAGGTTGCGCTTATGTCGGTAACGGCTGACACGCAGGGATATGCGGCAGTATTTGACAATGACGGTGCGCTTAAGTCGGTTAAGAAAGCTGCACTCGGCGCAGAAGAAAAGACAATAACCTTTGATAACGTTCTTGCAACGGATAAGGTTAAGGCATTTATCTGGAATAAGGATATGGTTCCCGTAACAGCCGTAAAAGCAATCGGAGAAAAGACAACAAACGTGCTTGTTATAGGCGATGAGCTTTCGGCACAGGCGTCGGATTACGTTGACGAAATCGCAAACGGCGCAGGCAAGAGCATTACGGTAACAAACGCATACATCGCAGGCGGAAGAATGGCTGACCATTACAAAGCCGTAACAGAGGGCAGCAAGGTTTATACAAAAGCTGTAAACGGCACGGTTTCGGGCGGTACATTCACATTAAGCGATATACTTAATTCCGCAAGCTGGGATTACGTTATCCTTCAGGATAAGTCGGTATATGCAGGTATGGACGAGTATTATGCAAAAGATGCAGGCGATTATATGACTCAACTTCTGGTGATTAAAAAGGCAATCACCGATGCGGCTCCCGATGCGGCATTGTTTGCCGGCGAGGGCTGGGGATACACTCCGGATTACCTCAACAACGAAAACGCATCAGATGCCGACAAGGCATTTTATAAGCAAATGGGCACATTTATGGATACAACAAGCGATCCTGCGGCAATGACAGTATACTACATAAACGCAGCTCTCGGCGGCGCACAGATAAATGTCGGCGACGCTATGATGGAATACACCGAGGACGGCTCGGCAGTAATCGGCAGCACAGGCTGCGACCTTAACGAAACAGGTAAATTCTTTGCATCGGCAATGATTTACCACATACTTACAAACACAGCGGTAACAGACGCATTTGTTCCGTCGGGAGTAACCGACTCGGCAAATATCTTAACGCTGGTAAACGGTAAATAACACTCAGGCAATAAGCGCATCGGGAAAAATCCCGATGCGCCGGTTGCCGCCATATATGGATATAGATGAATTTATATCAGATGTAGGAGGACTATCACCATATGAAAAGAAACATTATTGTGCTGTTGATATTGTCAATGCTGGCAGTACAGTTTCCGGCAATAGCATCGGCGGCAAATGAGGACGCACGTGAAGCGCTCAATATGTCTATGCAAACACACACGGAAACAGATGAAGTTGTTTATGAAAATAACAAGCTCACGACAAAGGGCGGCCGTGCTTTCCAGGAGGGCAGTCAATGTCTTTGGAGCGATATAAGCTATTCGTCTATAGCTGACGGCAATGACTGGGTAGGCGTACGTATGCGCCTTACAAATGATGAATACAAGGATTTTTCTCAGATTGAAGATAACTCAAAGATTGTTTACAAGGTAAAACTGGGCGCCGCCGCAGACACAAATAATCTTTATTTCACCGTGAGTTCAAAGAACGGAGCGGTTGCGGCAGTGAGCGCAGACGCATATAT
>DJRJ01000074.1:305-12500 GCA_002438865.1 Clostridiales bacterium UBA6363 | reverse complement strand
CCCATGTCCGAGTTTAATGAAAATATTGTTTCGGGCGTAAGCTTTGACGCCTCGGAATTTAACGGAATAGGTATGGTAAGAAAGCACGACCCGTCAGGCACCGATCCTGCCGACACGGGCACGGCAACGCAAAGAAGAATATTCTTCGCAAAGATGAGCGTTGTAAGCATACCTGCACCGGCAGACTTTGCATCGGAGGTAAAGGGCGGAATAAAGCTTTCGTTCACAAAACCCTCGATTGCGACAATAGATAAGTATGAGCTTGTAAAGAGCGACGGCGCTTCGGAGCAGACGCTCACACTTACAGATGATGACTTTATATTGGCTTCGGGAAAATACGAATACACCGACGCCAATGTTGAGGTTGACACGGAATATACATATAAATTAAGAATGCACGAGAGCGAATACGATATGTATTCGCCGTACAGCACGGTAACGGGCGAAAAGACAGACGATGCCGACAGCACGGAAATCCCGTCCGATAATCAGGATACGGCAGTATTTAATTTTCAGTCACGCGGATTTACATGGGTAACAAATCCCCCGTCGGTTGTACATGTAAAAGGCGGAACAAAAGAGTACATAAACCAAAACATTCCGTCATTGGGTATAGGCTCGGGCGTTACCAAGTTTGACCTTAACCCGAAGATATTTAAAGAAAAAGACAGCTATGACCCCAAGGACGGTCACCCGTACAATCCCTACAGAGGATATATGGCGGGCGGTTACTATATATATGAAAAGAAAGGCGGCGATACGGAGGACAAGAGCGGTAAAAACATTAACCAGTATGCAGATACGGGTTACGCAACCTTCTATATGTATATAGACGAGGCTGTTCCGCTTGAAAATCTGTACTTTGCGGTCGGCGATTCAAACCCTGACGGCAGACACGATTCTTCGGTAAACTTTATAGGCGTGCCTGTTACGGACTATATCACCGAGGCAGACAGAGGGCATGGAATGTACGTTTCAATTCCTCTTAAGGATTTCACGCTTTCAAATCCGCATATGTTCCAGTCAATCTGGAACGATACGTGGGCAAACCTTGACAGCGATGTTCCGCAGGAAATAAACTGGAAACGTTTTTATTACATGGGCTTTATCCGCCGTGTATATGACGGAAACAACGGCTCAAGCGATGTTAAACTCGATACTCCCGAATACAACAGCGGATATGTTTACTCGGGCGAGTATTATGTAACGAACGTAAATCCCGTAAAGAACTTCCGTGTTTACGATGTAAAATCGGATAAGGTAGTATTAAAATGGGATCATACATCATCGGCGGTAGAGCAGTATAACATTTACAGAACTGACGGCGACGGTCAGAGAGAGCTTCTCGGCAGCACAACCGTTAATCAATACTCCGACGATAACGGCGGAAACGCTTTCCCCGTCGGCGTGAACTTCAAATACGAAATTGAGGCGGTAGACAAATACGGCGCAAAATCACCTATCGCAAGTGATGAAACGCTTATCCGCTCCATAGACCACCCGAGAAAATTCAAGGCGGAGTCGCTCAAATCGGCAACTTCGGCGCTTGAAATAAACATCTCCTGGAGCGCACCGCTCTTCGGCGATTTGGAGGAATACGTACTCTACAGAAACGGTGAGGTTTACCAAAGATTTGACCCGTCCGTAACATCATTTAAGGATACGGACCTTGTTGAACACAGCGATTACGAATACACAATGACGGCGGTTTCGTCGGACGGCTCGGCGTCAATCCCGACCAACCCCGTAACAGTAACCGCATCGGCTCTCGGCAAACCCGAGAACCTCACGTATCGGATTATGAACTCAAATCAGGCGGAGATGAGCTATAATGCTCCCGAATTTGCCGAGAAATATTATATTTACGTAAACGGCGAAAAAGTGGGCGAAACGAGCGAGATAACATATACGGTAACCGATATTCCCTACGATACGGCGATAATTCTCGGTGTGCGTGCGGTAAATGCGGCAGGCTCGGTTTCAAACGAGGTGCAGACGGCGCAGTTCGTTATAAAAAATCCCGAAATGCAGAGCGCATTAACGATTTTCGACGATACAATGAACGAAAATTATCAGAAAGAAACCTCGGGCGGCGCATCAATAACGGAAACAAACGAAAAAGCAATACTCGGCAATAAATCGCTTTGCCTTGACTTCTCACCGAGAAAAAATTCACCGCTTGCGGCAATGTTCACATCAAAATCAATAAACCTTGCGGAATATCGTAACAACGGCGGCAGACTCGGCTTCTGGCTGTATGCCGACAAGGACACCGACCTCGGAAAATTCCAGGTAGGCGTAGGCTCGACAACAAAGATAGTAAGCACCACAGTGCCTTTGAGAGCGCTTGTAAATCTGGGCGATTACGCACAGGCGCAGGGCAAATGGACATATGTTGAAATTCCGCTTACGGATATTCCCGACAACGGAACGGGTAACGCAAACGGCAAAACACAGACCGTTCCGATGGATTATGCCGATATTAAGAACATAGTTGTGCTTTGCGACACATCAAGGGACGCACAGGGTCCCAAGGTTTATCTCGATCAGGTAACCATAGATACGGGATATTCGTGGACCGTTGAAAGAATAGAGGACGGCTCGGGCAACACAATGCCCATATCGGCAGGTGCGGATAAGATAAAGGTTCACTTCTCAAAGGATATGCTCCCCGAAACGCTTACAACGGAGGGCGTTAAACTGAGATATGAAAAAGACGGCGAAACAAAGTACGTAAATTATTACGGTACATATGAGAATAAAGTGTTTACGCTTAATCTTCTCGAACCGCTTGCACAGGATATGAGATATACGCTTTCGATAAACGGAGCGAGAACAACCGATAAAAAGAGCTCGTCATATGAGGAGGCGGTGTTCACAAATGCGGACGCACCTGCATCGATAACATATACTGTTCCGGGCATTACTCCCGAAATAGAAACCTCGGTAAACGGCTCTGCCGTGACCGTAACGGTTAAAATGCCTAAAGAAGCAAAGGACGCCGTAAAAGGATATTCCTATAAGCTTTCTTATAACAGCACATACCTCACTCCCAACGGTGCAAACGCTGTCACAAACACTCCGTCGGGCTCACAGGTAAGCAAGGAAACAAATTCAATCACCGTTTCGGGCGATAAAGAGGGAAGCATACTTTCCGATACGCTTATGCAGGTTGAATTTGCGGTTAAGCTGAGCGGTTCGACAAAGGTATCTGTATCGGGTTCGGCAAACGTGTATAACATTGCCGCACAGGCTGAAGCACGTGCCGCAATAACAGCGGAAAAGACCTTCTCCGTAACGAAGAAATCGGGTACTGCTCCCGAAAGCGGCGTTACAGGCGGAGGCGGCGGTGGCGGCGGCACCGACAAGTCAAGCCGTGACGAAAAGACGACAACCCCCGGCGGTTCGCCCGACGTAACCGATTTTGATAAACCGCAGAACAGCGTATCCTTTACGGATATTGACGAAGTATCGTGGGCAAAAGAGGCAATAAAGGCTCTTGCGGAAAAAGGCTTCATCAGCGGTTATGATGACGGCACCTTCAAGCCGAACAACACAATAACACGTGAAGAATTTGCAAAGATGCTTATAGAAGTGTTCGAGCTTACCGAAGAAAACTATGACGCACCGTCATTTAAGGATTTCAATGCGGACGCATGGTATGCAAAATACGTAACCATAGCGGTGCATAACGGATACGTAAACGGCGTATCGGACGATATGTTCGGCACGGGACAGATGATAACACGCCAGGATATGTGCGCAATGCTGTATCGTGCGATTATGTCGGAAAGACTCGACCTTTCATATCAGTATGACGCAGTAATATTCGATGATGAAATAAGCGATTATGCGGCAGAAGCAGTTTCGGAACTGCAGAAGTACGGTATCGTGGACGGTATAGGAAACAACCTGTTCGATCCGCACGGCAACGTAACACGTGCCATGGCGGCAAAGGTACTGTATATCGTATATTCATTAATGTAAAATAGGTGCAGAAAGGAAAAGACACAATGAACAGATTATTAAAAAACGGAGCGGCTGTATTGCTGACGCTTGCAATGCTCATTTGTCAGAGCGCTGTTTTTGCGGCTGACGGCACCGAGGCGGAAACCCCCGCAGTAAGCAGTGTGTCGGAGTCGATAGAGGGTTATCTCAAAGGTTTCGGCATATTCTATGAGGGCGAAGCCATTGACGACACCGTTGTAACAAGAGCCGAGGCGGCGGACAAATTTGTCCGTGCCGCAGGCTTTGACTACAGTATGATCGGAGGGGAGACTGCCTCCTTCTCCGACGCAGCGGTCGGAACAAGCGCATGGAAAGCGTCCGAGGCGGCGCTTATCCTGGGCGTGGTGACTATGAATGACGAGAGAATGTTCTATCCGAACAGAACTCTTACCCGTATCGAGGCGCTCACAATGGCTGTGCGCACGATGAAAGCCGAGGCGGTTGCAAGCTTAAGAGGCGGCTACCCCGACGGATATTTGTCAATAGCAAACGAAAGCTATCTCTTAAACGGAATTTCGGGCGACAGTGCAATAACAAGAAAAGATCTGGCATATATCATCTACAATATGCACCATGCGCAGAAGTATGATATAACCTATGAGGGCGACAGAATTTCTTACACAAAAAATCCCGAAACAACCGTTGCGGAGGATTTACTTGGCGTAAAGAAATACAAGGCAGAGTTTGTAAGCACTGACCTTTCTTTGAGAATGCTTGAGCTTACTTTCACTTCGGGCGACAAAAAAGGCACAACCGAAAAATACAACGTGTCCGATAAAATAGACCTTTCGCAGGTCGGCGGCAGCGGCTTTGTGTATATAAACGAAGATGATGACGAGGTAGTGTATCTCGAAACTAAAAAAGGCTCAAACGTTATTTACGATTACGTTGAAACGGTAAACAATTCGTATGATAAAGAAAAAATAAGCGTTGATGAAATCAAAAAGATAAGCTTCGTGAATGACGAAAAAATTTACGATACCGACAAAGACCTTGTGGTATACTTCAACGAGAAAAAAGTAACCGATGAAGTAAACAGCTACAAAGGCTGTTTTGCAAAAACGGTTGTCCGTGACGGCAAAATCATACGTATTGATATGTATGAATTAAAGCACGGCGGACAGGTTCTCTACTCCGTACACGACACCTTCAGATTTAAGCGTGCCGAGGAGGAAAGAGAATGGACGGACATAGACGATATTAAGTCGCTCGAATTGTATATTGACGGCACTCCGACAGATACAATGCTCGACATAAAGGGCGATATGATATTCGACTTCTGGCGTGACGAAGAAAACGACAAGCTTATGATTATCGCATCGAGCCGTGTTGCAAACGGTAAGGTAACGGGCAGAAAAGGCGAGGATAAAATCACGATAGACGGCGTTACGTATGACGTGAGCGACGATGTTGCAACATTCAACATACAGGCTGACGAATACCGTCCCGGACTTGATTATGATTACATATCGGGACAGAACGTGGCGGCATACTTTGCGGACGACAGAACAATCCGCTATATAAAGATAGACGCCGTAAACGTATTGCAAAATGTTGTCCGCGGTGTTGTAACAAACGCATATGAGGAAAAAGGAACGGGCGACAAGTACATTAAGGTGTTCCATATAGACGATAACCTCGGCGAGGTTGAGTACAAGGTTGCGGACAAATTAAAGAGCGGTTCTTTAAGCTTTACATACGCAAAAGACGTACAGAAAAACTACGAGGGCGCAGGCTTCCTCGAATTTACATTAAACAGCAAGAATGAAATAAGAAACATTGATAATGTTAAATATTTCGGATACGAACAGCAGTTCACCGAGCATAACGTTCCTACAAAGGGCGTTGTTTGCGGACAGTACTGTAACGCAGCGAAATGGTTTGCAATCCTTAATATTGACGGAGAGTTCACCGTAAGAAGGCTCACGTACAATACAATGCATTATATGCATAAAGACGGCGGTGGCTTAAGAATTATATCGGACTTCAATTCGAGATACAATTCAATACCGCAGTACTTTATGCTTCTGGGCTGGGAAAATGCCGCAACGGCATTTCTCGATACATCGTTCATAAGAGATATACGCTATGTTGACGATGATACTTCAAAGCTTGTTATGGTAAACAACGTAACCTTTGACGTAAGCAATGACTATATCAAAGCTAAGGATTTACAGGTAAATGACCTCGTTGAATACAGAGCGACAAAAACAAGCAAAGAGCCTGTATTTATAGAGAGAAATCAGCATATGCCGGACGATTCGAGCCTTTGGACATATGACGCATGGAAACCCGACGCAGGCGAGGGATTTTACAAGGCGGACGATATTGCATACTATAATGACGCCGCTATTCAGTTTATTGTAAACGGCGAGTATACCGACGCATACAAGTTTAACGATAACGGTATAAACGAGGGAAATATGACAAAAGTGTATAGACATGACCGCAACTCGTTCACCCTTGCGCTTATGAACTTCGGATATGAGGTAAACTATGCGAGAGAATACAGAGGTGCGTCCACAATGAACTTAAGAAAGGGCGACAATATCTGGTTCCATTTAAACAGCAGCAGAGTATGCACATATATTATCTATGAACCCAACGGAAATAACTACGACTGATACACTGCCGCGCCAATGCGGCAGAGAAAGGAGATAATGCAGTGAAAAAAGGTTTTATAAATAAGGTACTTGCAGCCACTCTTACGGCAGCTATGGTTATTTCCGCCGCTCAGTCGGTTCTGGCGGATATAATAGTTATCGATAAGGACGAATTTATCGATAATGCAAGACATTATAAGCAGAATTATACCTTCGTTGACCTTACGGGCGTTGCAAACAGAGGTTTTGCGGACGAGGTTTCCGGCGACGGCAAAGGCGGCTGGTCGGACCAGGGTCCCTCAAACGATATGGCTATATTCAATTCATACGGCGTGCAGAATTTTTCGGGACTTGAATTTAAAGTAATAAACCCCAAGGAAAATGACGGCAAATCGTGTATTATGATGAGCGGACGGGGCGACAAAAACTGCCCGACAGACCTCGAAATACCCGTAAACGCAAAAGCAAAGGGTATATATTTCTTAAACTCCTGCCCGTATTCCTCAATAGGAATGACGGTCGGCACATACACTGTAGTGTATGATGACGGTACGGAGGAGGTTATAACGCTCGTTGTCGGCGACAATATTTCCGACTGGTGGGGCGGCGTTTTCGAGGCTGATACGGCAGTGAGAGTATGGTCGGGACAGAACAACTCCTCAACCGTCGGACTGGACGCAACGCTGTTCTCAAACCCCAATCCCGACAAGGAAATAAAATCAATAAAGGTACACACTCCGGGCGGCGCTACAGACCCGTATCTCGGTATCGTTTCAATAACGCTTACCGATACGGACCCGTATCTGCCGATACCGAAAAAGGTCGTTCAGGGTAATTTGTACGACTCCACATGGTATCCGTACTATGTCCCCGTTGACCCGTGGGCGATAGAGGGTACTCCGCTCGATGCGTCAAACCTTCTCGAAAAACCGTCGGGACAGCACGGACGTGTTACCGTGGAGGGCGACAGACTGAAATTTGCAGACGGAAAGGACTGTCAGTTCTGGGGCGTTAATATCGCTTCTGATAATATGCTTATGACAAAGGACGACGCTCGTGCAACGGCACGTATGATGGCGTCTCTCGGCTTTAACTGCGTGCGTTTTCATATAACAACGGCGGTTGTTAAACCGCAGGAGAACACAAGAGAAATCGGCAGACTGTCAATGGATAATATGGATAAGCTCGGATATTTCTTAAACGAACTTAAAAAGAACGGTCTGTATTACGGCTTTGACCTCCCGTGGGGAAGCTTGTACAAAAACAGCGATATTAAGTATTATGACAAGGCAAATGCAGGTGCAATAAAGTATTATGACCCCGATTATATAGAAATCCTTGACGCACATGCAAAGCAGTTCCTCACATGGGAAAATCCCTATACGGGAGTGTCGATTGCAAATGACCCGTCGGCGGTTTGGGCGTCGCTGTATAATGAGTCGACAATTTTCAGAAATGCCGAGCTCGGCGGCGATGAATACCATGATGCCGAAATACAGCAGTATTTCAACGATTGGCTTAAAGAAAAATATCCCACACGTGACGCTTTAAAGCTTGCGTGGACTCAGCCCGACTCGGACGGAAGAGCGCTTGAGGATAACGAGGATCAGTTCGAGGGAACGGTAAAAATATACGGCTCCTCCGACAGAAGATACTGCAACAAAAAGCGGTATGATGATATGATAGCGTTTTTGGGCGATATGGAGCGGAAAACGTATCATGACCGATTTATGAGAATAAAGGAATACGCTCCCGATATTCTGCTTTTGGGAACAACTTCGTGTCCCGCCGGCGGCTCTGACGTATATACTTCGTATTTCTATACGGACGCAAAAGAAAGCGATATTTTCACTTTCCAGAACTACTGGTATCTGCCTTTCGGAAACGGAGAGGCGGTACAGGCAGGAACAAAGCATGACCGTGTCCCTGTGTCAACATTGGCAAATTACGATAAAACAATGTACGCTATGGGATATATTGCGGGTCAGCATATAGCCGGCAGACCGTTTTTCATGACCGAATGGGATTCGAGCCAGGTAAACCCGTACAGAAGTGAGGCGTTTCTTGAAATGGCGTCTTTTGCAAGAACGAACAACATTAATCCGTTCTTGTTCAACTGGGTAGCCACAAAATATGACGAACGTGCCCTGCTCGATAAAAACTCATTCCGTATGAACAGAGGTCACGATATAAACTATAAGCCTGACATAATGCAGGTGTTCCCGACTCTTGCGAGAATGGTTTTAAGACAAGACCTTAAGGAGTCGGAAAAAGGCTATTACACAAACCGTTATTACGGTCAGGACGTATATGACAGCAACAAGCAGGGTCTGCGTGCGGATATGCGATATGCCGCCTGCGGTAAAAGCACCGTTGTTATGGACGATATATGTTTTGATGAGGACTTTACCGATAACGACGTCTTAAAGCTTGAAAAATACGGCGAAAAAACAGGCAGATTTATTTCAAATACAAACGAAACAATGGTCGACTACAACGATATGATTTACTACGTAAATTCGCCCCGTGCACAGGCGGTTACGGGTTATATCGGCGGTAAAAAGATCGAGATGGACGACGTAATATTTGAAATGGAAACAAAGCATACCACGCTTTATATGTCATCGCTCACAAACGACAGCCTGACCGATACGGACAGTATGCTGTTCACATATGTGGGTGATAACAAAAACAACGGTATGAAGCTTACGGACGACGCTTTTGAAATCTTAGAAGGCGGCGTCGGACCGATTGTCGTTCAGCCGGTTATAGGAAAAATAACCTTAAAGAGCAAGGATAATTTCAAAGTGTATATGCTCGATTTCACAGGCCACCGCAAGGGCGAACTGCCCACTGGCAAGGACGAAAACGGCTTCACTTACTTTGAAACAAAGGCAGAGCATGAAACGATGAACTATGAGGTTGTCCGCACGGCAAAATCGGGCGAAGACTTCACACCCAAAAAGATTTCGTATCTGCCGGACGGCATATTTGACGATCTGTACACGGATTTGGGCAAATACGAGCCGTACAAAAAGGAAATAGAGCGTATAAGCCTTCAGGGATATATAAAGCCCGTGTTTGAGCATGAGTTCTATCCCGAACAGGGCTTTACAAGAGGCGACGCCGTCAGCGTTTTAAAAACGGTGTTCGGTATTGTATCCTCGGAGAAAGACCCCGGCTTTGCCGATGTTCCCAAGGACAGCAAGTATTATGATGTTATCGCCGCTGCGGCAGCTGCAGGTATGATTTCGTCAGATGCGGAAAACTTCCGCCCCGATGATTTTATCACACGTGAAGAATTTGCGGCAATGGTATACAACGGCATAAAAACAACAAATATGATGCACCCCGATGAGAGAGGAAAGGCTGTGCCCGACCTTTCAAAAGTTTCGGATTATGCAAAAGAAGCAGTTTCCGAGCTGGTTAAGCACGGATACTGCGACGAGGTAAACTCACTGGATATGAAAGCTCCGCTTACAAGAGCGGACGCTGCGATTGTGCTTTATCGTATCCTTTGGGAATAGGAGGCATTAATGAAGAAAAGAATTGCATTGGTACTTTCGGCAATAATGTTAATTTCGTTTCTTCCTTCTGTAAGTTATGCGGCGGGGAATACTATCTCCTCCGCCGCTGACTTGCTTTCATTCCGTGACAGCGTGAACAGCGGAAATACTTACGAAGGTCAGGTTGTAACTTTAACGTCACAGCTTGACCTTTCGTCAATCACCTGGACTGCAATAGGTACGGAGGAAAATCCGTTTATGGGTACATTTGACGGAGGCGGAAATAAAATAACCGGACTTACAATGTCCTGTGCGGATAAATATGCAGGACTTTTCGGTTACAGCGGCGGAACGATAAAAAATCTCGGTGTTGCGTCAGCGGATAGCGGTATAAGTCAGAAATATGTTTCTGAGGACGGCGTTTCACGGGACAAACAGCGCACATTTGCCGCCGCCGTGTGCGCATACAATGACGGCAGTATAGAAAACTGCACTGCAGAGGGCGTGCTGTCGTCACAGAACGGATATGCCTTTACGGCGGCAGGCGGTATTGCCGGCGAAAACAACGGCACAATATCCGGCTGTACCAATAAGGCACGCATATCCGCAAACTGCAGCGGCGATGCAGGCAATTTTATTGCCGATGCATACGCAGGCGGAGTTTGCGGAATAAACGAGGGTATAATAACGTCCTCACGCTCCGAGGCAAAAGGCTTGGAGAAAACAGATTACGATTATACAACGTTTGAAACGTCACCGTCCGTATATGCGCAGTCGTCTTTTTCCTCGGCGGCGTCGGGCGGAGTTGTCGGCGACAACCGAGGAACGGTTTCCGATTGCTCGTCAAGCGGAACGGTGGGAGCAAAAATATTTTTTGCTCTGTATAATTTATCGTACGCATACTCGGGCGGAATAAGCGGCAGCAATACGGGAACGGTTTCGTACTGCTCCTCGGACAGCTACGTTTGGGCGCTCCACTCCGCTCCCGAAGCAAAGCGCAGGAACAATATGCTTGTCGGCGGAATAAGCGGATACAACAAAAACGAAATTTCAAACTGCACCTTCAGCGGCAAGGCAACATCGGGACATAACGGCGACTACACAATAAAAAGCTTTGTCGGCGGTGTGTGCGGTTTTAACTACGGTAAAATATCGGCGTGCGAATTTGCAAAAAACGCCGCCGTTACGGACGCACGGTTAGTTACAAATAATATAGGGAATGATTATTACTCACCGCAGATTGTCGGCGGAATATGCGGCAAAAATGACGGCGGAGTTATAGAACTGTGCAAATCAAACGGAACGATTTCGCCCCGTGACAATACTCACGAAAGCGAATCGGAAATATTCTATTACGGCGGTATCGCAGGCGTGAACGAGGAGAACGGGATTATTTCGCAGACCTCGTCAAGAGCGCAGATAATACTCGACAATGACGGCGAAACAATTGCCGCCAGGCTTAAAAAGGAAGTCCCTACGGCAAGCAGTCAAACGAAAAACGAGCGTTATCACGGCGCAGGACTTGCAGGCAAAAACAGCGGAAGAATAGAAAATTGTTTTTACGCTCCCACGGGAACGAATAACATAAAAACCGCATACAGCGCAGGTCTTGTTTCGGTAAACGGCGGTGTTGTGGAAAACTGCTATGCAAACTACAAGTCGGATACGGCGCTTATCGTGTCGGCGGACGGCATTGCAAATACAAATACAGGTTTTGTGAGAAACTGCCTGTATTACAGCACAAGCGGAATAACGTCGCAGATTGACGGCGCACAAAAGACTTTCACCGAGTTCCGCTCGCCGTCAACATATGCGGATTATCCGATAGGCATATGCTGGTCGGAACCGAAATTCTCCGCACCCACTCTCTTGAGCGAAACGGGACAATACGCATATTCGGGCGGTTCGGGAACGGCGCAGTCGCCGTATATTGTAAAAACGGCAAAGGATTTGTACAATATACGCTTTAACAAATCGGCGTCATTTAAAATAGTGAACGATATTGCAGTTGACGGCGTATGGAGCGCAATAGGCGATAAGAGCGATCCGTTTACGGGAACGATAAACGGCAATCACCA
>DJRJ01000074.1:0-283 GCA_002438865.1 Clostridiales bacterium UBA6363 | reverse complement strand
AGGCTGACGGCGCATCGGGCAAATGCGGAATAATAGCATACGGAAAAAACTGCCGTATAGAAAATCTTAACGTAAGCTCGGATATAACTGCTGACGGCAATGATGTTTTATATGTCGGCGCCGTAATGGCATACGGCGAAAATGCGGAGGTTGAAAACTGTGCGTTCAGCGGAAACATAACCGCTTCGGGCAAGTATGTTTATGCCGGCGGTGTTGCGGGCAAATTGAGCGGTACGCTCACGGGCTGCCGCAGTAACGGCACGCTGACCGTAACGGGAACGCC
>DJRJ01000066.1:9503-10190 GCA_002438865.1 Clostridiales bacterium UBA6363 | reverse complement strand
TAGTACAGATTGATCCGGGTCCGATACCTACCTTTACAACGTCGGCACCTGCGGCGATAAGAGCCTCGGTAGCCTCGGCAGTTGCAACATTACCTGCGCAAAGAGTGATATTCGGGAATGCGGTTTTAACCTTTTCAACCGCCTTGAGAATGTTCTTGCTGTGGCCGTGTGCGGAATCGAGAACGAACATATCCGCTCCTGCCTTTGCAAGCATTGACGCTCTGTCAAGAACATCTGCGGTTGCACCGATCGCCGCACCGCAGAGAAGTCTGCCGCCCTTGTCACGTGCGGAATTGGGATACTGAACGCTCTTTTCGATATCCTTTATTGTGATAAGACCCTTGAGGTAACCCTCATCGTCAACAAGAGGGAGCTTTTCGATTCTGTGCTTCATAAGAATCTTCTTAGCCTCTTCAAGCGTTGTGCCGACGGGAGCGGTGACAAGATGATCCTTTGTCATAACCTCGCTGATCTTGATATTGAAATCCGTCATAAATCTCATATCACGGTTTGTAAGTATTCCGACGAGCTTTCCGTTTTCATCACAGATCGGAACACCCGAAATCTTATATTTTTTGCAGAGATTTTCGGCATCATATGCGTAGTGATCCGGAGTAAGGCTGAACGGCTGAGCGATTACGCCGTTCTCCGAACGCTTAACCTTATCAACCTCCTGAGCCTGAAGCT
>DJRJ01000066.1:1904-9483 GCA_002438865.1 Clostridiales bacterium UBA6363 | reverse complement strand
TTCTTGTGGATAACACCGATACCGCCCTCACGTGCGATTGCGATAGCCATAGGCGCTTCCGTAACCGTATCCATAGCCGCCGTCAGGATAGGCGTGTTGAGAACGATCGTGTCGGAAAGTTTTGTTGAGATATCAATGTCCTTGGGAAGAATATCAGATTCCGCAGGAATGAGCAGGACATCGTCAAACGTCAAACCCTCTTTTCCGAATTTTTCATCAAATGTCATATTACATACAACCTCCACTCAGAATATAAATTGTCTTATTCTATCGCAAAATCAAGAATAAATCAAGTGTTTTTTGAAATTAATTTATTTCATTCACATATTGAAAAAAGACAGGCTCGCCGAACGAACCTGTCTTTGAAAAATTACTGAAACATAATAAGCAGGAAACCTGCCGCAACAGCAGAACCGATAACGCCCGCAACGTTCGGACCCATAGCGTGCATAAGAAGGAAGTTTGACGGATTTTCTTTCTGTCCCACTACCTGCGAAACACGAGCCGCCATAGGAACGGCGCTTACGCCTGCCGAACCGATAAGCGGATTTACCTTACCGCCCGTAAGCCAGTACATAATATCGCCCAGGAACAAACCGCCCACGGTTGAGAAACAGAACGCAACCAAACCGAGAAGTATGATAAACAGTGTCTGTCCGCTGAGGAAGTTTGAAGCAACCGCCGTTGCACCGACCGTTATGCCGAGGAATATCGTTACGATATTCATAAGCTCATTCTGTGCTGTTTTTGCCAGTCTGTCACACACGCCGGATTCCTTAAGAAGATTACCGAGCATCAGACAGCCTACCAGTGAAACAGCATCGGGGATTATCAATCCTACAACGATTGTAACAACTATCGGGAACAATATTTTTTCGGTTTTTGAAACGGGTCTTAACTGTTCCATAACCGTACATCTCATTTTCTTTGTTGTCATCAGCTTCATTATCGGAGGCTGAATAACAGGTATGAGCGCCATATACGAATATGCCGCAACCGCAATTGCCGGAAGAAGTGCCGGAGCAAGCGATTTTGTAACGTAAATAGCCGTCGGACCGTCAGCACCGCCGATAATACCGATTGAAGCGGCTTCCTTAACGCCGAAACCGAGCGACGGAATAAGAGCCGAAAGAACGAGTGCGCCCACGAATGTGAAGAACACGCCGAACTGTGCCGCCGCACCCAAAAGAATACTCTTCGGATTTGCTATAAGCGGACCGAAGTCTGTCATACAGCCTATGCCGACAAATATAAGCGGCGGATAGATACCGAGCTTAACGCCCAAATACAGTAAATCCAGCAAGCCGCCCTCACGGCAGACTTTTCCGACATCCAAAAGATGCCCGTCTATCATATACTGCGGATCGGTAAACCACTCCGTATGCATCATTATAGCCGCAGAATCTTTAATCATCGGCAGATTTGTAAGGAGCATACCGAATGCTATCGGAAGGAGCAGTAAAGGTTCAAACTTCTTTACGATAGCCAGGTATAAAAGCACACAGGCAATGGCAATCATTATAATTGTTTTAAGCGCATCTATGCCGCCCGTCTGAAACAGTGCCGCAACGCCCGTACTGCTCAAAAAGTTCTCAAAACTATGTAACACTTTTATGTCACCACTTTCTTAAAATTTTTCGTTTTGTCAGTTAATTGAAACGATAACGTCGCCGCTGTTTACGCTGTCGCCTGCCGAAACGTTTACGCTTGCAACAGTACCTTCAACGCCTGCGAATATTTCGTTTTCCATTTTCATTGCTTCAAGAACGGCAACCAAAGTGTTTGCGTTTACCGTATCTCCCACTTTAACCTTAACCGATACTATTGTACCCGGCATAGGCGATTCAACCTTCTTTGAGCCAGCTGCGGCAGGTGCTGCCTTTGCGGGTGCAGGTGCGGGAGCCGCTTTCTGTACCGGAGCCGCCTGTACGGGTGCTGCCTGAACCGGTGCTGCCGCCGGTGCGGCTGCGCCTACTTCTTCTACGTCTACCGAATAAGTATTTCCGTTTACTGTTATATTAAACTTTCTCATTTTAATAATTCCTTTCTGTCAAACGATTTTAAAATCTTCCGTTAATTGTATCCTGTATACCTGCTTTGTTCCATATAGGTCTGTCATCGTTTATTCTTCTGTACGATTTTATTTTCAGATTATATGTTGAGGTATTGAGATATGCGGCAACAGCCGCCGTAAGCACTGCAACAAGCTCCTCGTCATTCTCTGCCGTCTCCGCCTGTGCCGGTGCCGTTTCCTCGATTATCGGCTTTTTTTTTTCGTTCTTTTTATAAAAGATAACCTTAAAAAGCATAAGGATTATCATCAATATAATCAGTACCGAAAACACAATGGACAATCCCAATACGGTTGTAAGTCCGCCCATTGAAAGCGCTTCCGAGAGAGTTACGCCCTGTCCCGTGGCTAATGACTGTGATATATTCATTATTCATTTCTCCTTTCGGTTTTATACATCGGTTTATTCCTTATACGGGAATATTTCCGTGCTTTTTGGACGGTCTTGAGTCACGCTTTGAACGAAGCATCTCAAGTGCCGCAATAATTCTCGGTCTTGTCGAATCCGGCTCTATGACATCGTCAACATAGCCTCTCTTTGCCGCCTCGAACGGCGATGCGATTTTATTGCGGTATTCCTGAACCTTTTCGGCTCTTGCCGCAATCGGGTCTGCGCTTTCTTTAATATCGTTTTTGAATATGATATTTGCTGCACCTTCGGGACCCATAACCGCTATTTCGGCTGTCGGCCATGCCATAACGATGTCCGCACCCGTGTGCTTTGAGTTCATCGCTATGTATGCGCCGCCGTATGCTTTTCTTGTTATTACGTTTATCTTCGGAACGGTAGCTTCCGAGAATGCATAAAGAAGCTTTGCTCCGTGTCTTATAATTCCGCCCTTTTCCTGTTCAAGTCCGGGGAAATATCCGGGAACATCGGTAAAGGTTACAAGCGGAATATTGAATGCATCGCAGAAGCGGACAAATCTTGCAGCCTTGTCCGAGGAATTAATATCCAAAGAACCTGCCATAAAATTCGGCTGATTTGCAACTATACCCACCGACATACCGTTAAGCTTTGCAAATCCTACCACGATATTTTTTGCAAAATCCTTCTGTACCTCAAAGAAATCCGCATTATCGACAATTTCCGCAATTACTTCCTTTATGTCGTATGCTTTTGCGGCATCGTCGGGAACTATTGTGCTTAATTTTTCGGAAACTCTGTTTATTTCGTCCGTCGGAATATCGTACGGAGCTTCGTCAAGATTATTTGACGGCAGATACGAAAGGAGTTTCTTTATCTGCGCAAAGCAGTCTTCTTCGCTTTCCGCTCTGAAATGCGCAACGCCCGATTCGCTTGCCTGAACCTTTGAACCGCCCAAATCTTCAGCAGTAATCTGTTCGCCCGTTACCGACTGAATTACCTGCGGTCCCGTTATAAACATCTGGCTTGTCTTGTCAACCATGAATATGAAGTCCGTTATTGCCGGCGAATATACCGCACCGCCTGCGCACGGCCCCATAATTACGGAAATCTGCGGAACAACGCCGCTGTTTAATGTATTTCTGTAGAATATTTCGCCGAATCCGGCAAGAGCGTCAACGCCCTCCTGTATTCTTGCGCCGCCGCTGTCGTTAAGACCGATAATCGGTGCGCCCATTTTCGCCGCCATATCCATTACCTTGCATATTTTCTTTGCGTGCATTTCGCCGAGTGATCCGCCCACAACGGTGAAATCCTGTGCGTAAACGTACACCAAGCGTCCGTCAACCGTACCGTAGCCGGTTACAACTCCCTCGCCAGGCGCCTCCACACGATCCATACCGAACTCGGTACATCTGTGCGTTACAAATGCGTCAAGCTCCACAAAACTTCCCTCGTCCATAAGAGCGTTTATTCTCTCACGGGCAGTAAGCTTATGCGAATCATGCTGTTTTTTGATCTTTACTTCTCCGCCGCCCTGTTCGATGACATTTCTGCGGTATTGAAGCTCTGTCAGTTTATCAACTGTTCCCATTGACTAAGCCTCCGTTTTCTGTAAACTTAAAATATCTTATCCGCAAATTATGCGGAATAATTCATTTCGTGCGGCGTCAAAATGTGACGTCACATTGTTATAAGAATAACAATTTATTCCTATTATACATTATACCCCATAAACGATTTTTTTTCAACGTTTTTTTGCTTTACCGTCCAACTTCGTCACTTTAATGAATTTTCAGTTACATTATTCCCTTATTTATTGTAAACTATTACAATAGATAAAGACGCCGCACAATATATTGTGCGGCGCCGCTGCCTTATTCGATACTGTCTATGATTGTTTTGTAATCCAATTGTTCTTTTATGTACTCGTTCATACAAACGAGATTTGAGCAGGTATAGCCTATCGCATTGTACCTGCATTTTGAAACGTCCTCGCCGCAGCCGTCGCAAAGGCACATCTGTCCCTTTGTAACCGGTACGACTATATACTCGTTTTTATTCAACAGCTCTATCGCCTTTTTTATTTCCTCGTCCATTGTCAGTCAAGCTTTAAGACAGACATAAACGCCTCCTGCGGAACCTCCACCGAGCCGACCTGTCTCATTCGCTTTTTACCCTCCTTTTGCTTTTCAAGAAGTTTCTTTTTTCTTGTTATGTCACCGCCGTAGCACTTTGCAAGCACGTCCTTTCGCATTGCGCGGACGGTTTCACGTGCTATTACCTTACCGCCTATCGCTGCCTGTACCGGCACTTCAAAAAGCTGGCGCGGAATTGCTTCTTTAAGCTTTTCCGTCATTTTTCTTCCCCGTGCGTATGCATTATCCTTAAACACAATAAAGGAAAGTGCGTCAACCATCTCGCCGTTTAGGAGAATGTCAAGCTTTACAAGGTTGCTCCTTGCGTATCCGCAAAGCTCATAGTCAAATGACGCATAGCCTTTTGTACGTGATTTCAAGGCGTCGAAAAAGTCGTAAATTATTTCGTTAAGCGGCAGTTCGTAGAATATTTCCGCACGTGTTTCGTCCATATACGTCATATCCTTGTAAATGCCGCGCCGTTCCTGACAAAGCTCCATAACATTGCCGACATAATCCTTTGGAACCATAATAGTAGCCTTAACCATAGGCTCCTCCATATAGTCTATCTCCGCCGGATCGGGAAGATTTGAGGGATTATCGCACCAAACCATCTCGCCGTTTGTTTTGTACACTTTATAGATAACGCTCGGCGCAGTGGTTACAAGGTCAAGATTGTATTCACGTTCAAGGCGTTCCTGAATTATTTCCATATGCAGCAGTCCCAAAAATCCGCACCGAAAACCAAATCCCAGTGCCGCCGAGGTTTCCGCCTCGAACATAAGCGCCGCATCGTTTAACTGCAGTTTCAAAAGCGCCTCTTTCAAATCCTCGTACTGCGCTCCGTCCGCCGGGTAAATACCGCAGTAAACCATTGGATTTACCTTTTTGTAACCGGGGAGCGGCTCTTTTGCCGAATTTTGTGCCGTTGTTACGGTATCGCCGACACGTGTATCCTGAATATTTTTTATTGACGCCGCTATATATCCTACATCACCGGCAGCCAAAGAGTCCGTAACACGCAGTCCCGACGGGTGCATTTCGCCTACTTCCACCACGTCAAACATTGCGCCGGTTGCCATCATTTTAATCTTCTGACCCGCTTTTAACGAGCCCTCCATTACTCTTACATAAACTATAACGCCCTTATAGCTGTCGTAATAAGAATCGAATATAAGAGCCTTTAACGGTGCTGTTTCATCACCCTCCGGCGCAGGGATTGCCTCGACTATTTTTTCAAGCACAGCCGCAACGTTCTGCCCCGTTTTCGCACTTATCTGCGGTGCGTCCTCGGCAGGTATTCCGATTACGTCCTCCACCTCACGTATAACCATATCGGGCTGTGCGGACGGCAAATCTATCTTGTTTATTACAGGCACAACTTCAAGGTTATGATCCACCGCAAGATATGTATTTGCAAGTGTCTGCGCCTCTATTCCCTGTGATGCGTCGACGATGAGTATCGCACCCTCGCACGCCGCAATACTTCTCGATACCTCATAGTTAAAATCCACGTGTCCCGGTGTGTCGATAAGGTTTAATGTGTATATCTCTCCGTTATCACGCTTGTATCTGAGCTTTACGGCGTGTGCCTTTATCGTAATTCCACGCTCACGCTCCAAATCCATATCGTCCAGAAGCTGTTCCTGCATATCACGCTCCTCAACCTCGCCGGTAAGCTCCAAAAGCCTGTCCGCAAGCGTGGACTTTCCGTGGTCTATGTGCGCTATTATGCAAAAATTCCTTATTTTTTCCTGTCTGCTGTTAGGCATCTGTTATTTTCTCCGTTTCTTATATATTTTCGGTATGAGGGTCGATGTGGTCATCGACCCCTACGATGTGTGCATTGCATAAGGTCGATGTGGGCATCGACCCCTACGATGCGTGCGTTGCATAGGGTCGATGTGGGCATCGACCCCTACGATGTGTGTGTTGCATAGGGTCAATGTGGGCATCGACCCCCACAGTATTCGTATTGCGGCAAATCCACTCATACATTATCGTCAAGTCTGCTCTTTATCGAATCCGCATACTCCCTCGGCGACATACCTGTTATCGCTTTAAACTGCTTTGAAAAATGGTGTATGTCGTTATATCCCAAATTCATCGCTATTTCGGTTATATTCTTATTCTTTTCCCGAAGCATCTGCTTTGCGTAATTTATCTTCATATTACGGAAATATGTCATCACGCCGACGCCCGTTTCCGCTTTGAACAATCGTTTCAGCTCGCTCTCGCTTTTCATAACGCCTTTTGCAATATCCTCTATGCAAAGCCGTTTATCAACGTTTTCGTCCATAAACTTTATCGTTTCCTCTGCGGCGGAGGAGTTTCTGTGCGACAGCACGGGCTTTTCATCGCCTGCCCGTAAATACAGCGACAAAAGCAGCTCCTCAAGATAAATCCCCATAAGCTGTTCTGCGGCAATGTTCCCGCGTTTTGTAAGGCATTTTGTGTACGGATCATCAAGAATTGTCGTAAAAGCCTTTTTCGCCTCGGCAATTATCTTTCCCAAAAGCTTTTTTTCTTCATTGTTAAGCGGGCATACCTTATCGTCAAAATAGTTCATTGCCTCCGAACGGCACTCAAACGTAACAACCGCCGCATTAGGCGCAACAATGCCGTTTGCACGCAAATTATGGAACTCCATCGGACGGTGGAAAACAATGCTCCCCGGCGAAAGGCTCTGCCATTCGCCGCCCGTGCAAAACTCCATTTCACCCTTATCAGCATAAACTATTTCCCAAAAATTATGCTTTTCGCCGCTAAACGCATAATTTTTTCCGAATTCAAAATAATGCACGGTAAAAATCCCGTCCACTTCAAACAGTTTATCGAGTTTTGTAACAACAAATTCCTCCATTTTACCGCCCTGCTTAATTGAGTCTAATCATAAAACGATTAAAATCATTATAACATAATCTCTCAATTAATACAAGATATAATTTTAAAGACTGTAGACAAACCGTTTAAGGTTTGTCTACTTTGTTATTGGGAGTTTGA
>DJRJ01000066.1:0-1890 GCA_002438865.1 Clostridiales bacterium UBA6363 | reverse complement strand
GATTTTTTCATACAGTAGTTTTGAAAAAAGTGATATATCACTTTTTTCGCCTGTCGGCAATATTTTGTCGACAGGCGAAAAGCTGTTTGGTTTTTATAAATTATTCTTTTGCTATCATATCGCAAAACATTTCGGAATAATTATCAAGTGTAAAGCAAAAGAAAGGACGAACTTCAATGACAGATAACTATTGCAATATGACCGCAAAAGACACCGCCGCACAGCTTGGTGCGGACATAGCTGACGGACTTTCGGACAAAGAGGCGGCAAAGCGCCTTGCCGCAGACGGATACAACGAGATAACCGAAAAAAGAAAAACCTCGCTCATACGTAAATTTCTCGCACAGTTTAATGATTTTATGATAATCACACTCATCGCCGCCGCCGTTGTTTCGTACATAACCTCGCTTATAGGCGGCGACGCCGACATTACGGAACCGGCGATAATTCTCGCCATAGTTCTTTTTAACGCTATCCTCGGAATAATTCAGGAAAGCCGTGCGGAAAGGAGTCTTGAGGCGTTAAAAAAGCTTTCCTCACCGCACGCACGTGTTATAAGAGGCGGAAAAGAGAAAAGCATACCTGCCTCGGAGGTCGTAAAAGGCGATACACTGCTCGTTTCCGCCGGCGATGTTGTATGCGCCGACTGCCGTATATGCGAATGTGTCGACCTGATTGTGGACGAAGCGCCCCTTACGGGCGAGTCCGAGCCTGTGGAAAAATATGCGGATACCATATCCGCCCGTGACATTCCCATAGGCGACAGAAAAAATATGCTTATGTCCTCCTCGCCCGTTATAAGCGGTCACGGCAAGGCAATAGCCGTAAAAACGGGAATGGATACCGAAGTCGGGCATATAGCCTCTATGCTTTCCGAAACGGACGAGCGGGAAACTCCGCTCCAGAAAAGACTATCCGAAACGGGCAAAGTGCTCGGTATGGCAACGCTTGCGATATGCGCCGTCATCTTCATTGCCGGGTTATTTATGCATCTTCCCCCGTTGGATATGTTTATGACCTCGGTGTCGCTTGCGGTTGCGGCAATTCCCGAGGGTCTGCCGGCTATTGTGACCATAATGCTTGCCATAGGACTTATACGTATGTCCAAGCGAAATGCAATCGTAAGGAATCTGCCGTCCGTTGAAACACTCGGCTCGGCATCTGTCATATGCACCGACAAAACAGGCACGCTTACGCAAAACAAAATGCACATCACCTCCGTATATTCAAACGACGAGCATTTTACCATGTCGCTTGCCGCACTCTGCACAAGCTCCGACAAATCGTCACGAAATCCCACCGACACGGCAATCCTTGAAAAAGCGGCAAAGTCTGATATTTCAAAAGCTTCGCTTGAAATGACATACAAGCCCGATCTTGAACTTCCGTTCAATTCACGCACAAAGCTTATGGCGGTGCTTTTAACCGCACCGTCCGGCAGCCGCACAGTTGTAAAAGGCGCTTTGGAATACATTCTTCCGAAATGCACCGGGTATATGAAATCGTCAAATGCGTGCGCTATGACAAACGTATTAAAAAGCCGTATCTTATCGCAGAACAAGCATATGACGGACAATGCACTGCGTGTAATAGCCGTTGCTTACCGTGATGATGACCGTGTGCCGAGTGAGATTAATTGCGAAAATCTCATATTTGCGGGACTTATAGGCATTGAAGATCCGCCCCGTCCCGAAGCGGCAAGCGCCGTTTCGGTATGCAAAGCCGCCGGCATACGCCCCGTTATGATTACGGGCGACCACGCAGGCACGGCGCTTTCGGTTGCAAAGCGCACGGGCATTGCGGACGAACACTCAAAGGTTATGACGGGAGAAATGCTCGATAAAATCTCGGACGCATCTCTTGCGGAGCATATAAACGAATACAGCGTGT
>DJRJ01000113.1:1435-4671 GCA_002438865.1 Clostridiales bacterium UBA6363 | reverse complement strand
CCGAACGAAATCCCGCATTGAAAGGAATGGTTATATAAATGAAAAAGCTTATAAAGAAACTTAGCGATATGCGGGGCGTGTCGGGTTTTGAATACCGCCTTAACAAAGAAGTGGCAAACGAGCTTTTGCCGTACTGTGATGAAGTGCGTATTGATCCTTTGGGGAGTGTTATAGCGGTAAAATACTGCAATAAAGAGGACGCACCGTCGGTTATGATTGAGGCGCACTGCGACGAAATAGGACTTATTGCCACCTCCGTAACGGACGAAGGCTTTATAACGTTTTCGAGCGTGGGCGGAATAGACCTGCGAATACTTCCCTCACTTGAAGTAACCGTTCACGGTAAAAGGGACGTAAAGGGGATAATAGGAATAAAACCCGATTATCTCAACGAACCGGGAAAAAGCATAAAGATGCGTGATATGGCGATTGATACGGGAGTGGAGAATATAAAGGATATTGTAAGCGTCGGCGACAGCATAACGATTGCGCAGTCGGTGGGAAAACTCGGGAAAAAGCAGTGGAGCGGAAAAACACTTGATGACCGTGCCTCGCTTGCGGCTGTTATACGTGCAATGAAAAAGCTTTGCAATAAGGAACTTAACGCAGATGTTTATGCGGTTGCGGCGGTACAGGAGGAGGTCGGACTCCGTGGCGGAAAAACAACGGGCTACGGCATAAATCCGACAGTGGCAATTGCCATAGACGTTACTCACGGAATAACGCCCGATAATTCAAAGCGTGCATTTGAACTCGGAAAAGGCGCTACAATCTCGGTAGGACCCAACATACACCCCAAGCTTTCAAAGCGTTTGTTCGATACGGCGGAAAAATACGGTATAAAAGCGGTTGCAGAGGTTGACGGCGGCTGTACGGGAACGGACGCATGGGAAATGCAGACGGCGGGGAACGGCGTTCCGACAGCACTTTTGTCACTGCCTTTAAAATATATGCACACAGCGGTTGAAACAATTGATATTAATGACGCAAAGGCGGTTTCCGATTTGCTTATACATTTTATTGAGGATATGGAGGAGGACGTATCGTGGCTGAGCTTATAAAGGAATTGAGTATGCTAAACGGCGTAAGCGGAAACGAGGACGCCGTAAGGGAATACATTCTCGGAGAAATATGCGGCAAGGCGGAGGAAATAACCGTTGATTCGATGGGGAATATCATTGCGCTTAAGCGTGGAAAACGCTCCGATATAAAGGTTATGATAACCGCAAATATCGACGAAATCGGATTTATCGTTTCGGAAATAACCGAAACGGGTTATCTTAAGGTTGAGCCTGTCGGAAAATTTGATGACAGAAACATTATCTCGAAAAAGGTGACCGTTGGCGGTGTAAAGGGCATTATAGGTATGAAGGCAATTCATCTGCAAAAGCGCAGTGAGCGTGAAAGCACCGTAGATGTGTCGGATTTGTTTATTGATATAGGAGCAAAATCAAAGGCGAAAGCATTGGAAAAGGTCAGTTTGGGAACTTATGTCGCATTTGACTCCCCGTTTATCGAAACGGAAAACAGAGTTTGCGGAAAAGCTCTCGACCGAATGGGGAGTGTGTGTTTGATAGAGGCAATGAATACGCCGTGCGAATACGATACGTATTTTGTATTCAGCACACAGCGTGAGGTGAACGCACGAGGCGCAAGAATTGCGGCGCACAGAATACGCCCCGATATTGCGCTTGCGGTGGGAACTGCCGAAACAGCCGATATGTACGGCGTAAAGGAAAAAAACATATGCGCATACCTGGGCGGCGGAGCTATCATAAATACGGGAGATAAAAATGCGCTTAAAAACGCAAAGCTTACGGAATTTATCAGGCAGACGGCAGAAAAGTTCGGCATAAAAAATCAGGCGTACCGCAATATCGAGGGGACGTCGGTGAGCGGTGCGTTGCAGACGTATTCTGCGGTTGCGGTGGGCGAAGTTGATATACCGTGCAGGTATTCGCACACACCGGCGTGTATGATGGATAAAAACGATATTTATGCGGTTACGGAAACGGTAAAAAGTTTTATACGTGAAATCGGAGGGGCGGCAAATGGAATTATTGAATAAACTTACACAGGCGGACGGCGCATCGGGAAACGAGGGCGCAGTACGTGAGATTATAAAAAGAGAAGCGGCTGATTTGTGCGATGAAATATACACAGACTCAATGGGTAATCTGATTGCACACAAAAAAGGAAACGGTAAAAAGATAATGTTTGCCGCACATACGGACGAAATAGGCATCATTGTCACGCATACGGACGAAAACGGGTTTATACGTTTCAGAAACCTGGGCGGACTGTATGTAAAACAGCTTGTCGGCAGACGTGTGCGCTTTGCGGACGGAACGATAGGCGTTATCGGCTGTGAGGAGGAGGCGTATAATAAAAAGCCGTCATACGACAGCCTGTATATTGACATAGGAAACAGCACAAAAAAGATACAGACGGGCGATACGGCGGTATTTACCGGCGAATGGTACTGCGACGGAGAAACGGTGATTTCAAAAGCGCTTGACAACCGTACCGGCTGTTATATGCTTATAAAGGCAATGCTTGAAGTAAAGGAGAGCAAAAACGATTTATACTTTGTGTTCACCTCACAGGAGGAGGTCGGGCTTCGAGGAGCAAGAACGGCGGCGTTTTCGATAGAGCCTGATTATGCCGTTGCGGTGGACGTTACCGATACGGGCGACACACCCGATGCGCCCGTTATGGAGGTAAGCCTCGGCAAGGGTGCGGCGGTGAAAATTATGGATAAAACCATACTTTGCGACGCCGATGTGCGCACGCATATGATAGAAACGGCAAAAAAGCACGGTATACCGTATCAGCTTGAAATAATGAACGTGGGCGGAACGGACGCCGGAGCAATACACCTTACACGTGCAGGCGTTAAAACGGGCGGAATATCGCTCCCTGTGAGGTATGTGCATACTCCCTCCGAGATGGCGAAGGTGTGCGACATAAACGCTTGCATAAAGCTTATTGCGGCAATAGCGGAAGAAGAATGGAAATAATTGTTTTTCTAAAACCGCAAGAGCCTGTCGGCAAAGTATTGCCGACAGGCGAAAAAAGGATATATCACTTTTTCAAAACTACTGTATGGAAAAATCAGAAGTTCCGTTGATTGGATTTTGAAACGTCAAAATCTGAAACTTCTGATTTTAAGCCATTTCTGACGCACCTGTCGTCAGAAATGATTTAAACTTGAGGTTAGCACCTCAAACTCCCAA
>DJRJ01000113.1:0-1419 GCA_002438865.1 Clostridiales bacterium UBA6363 | reverse complement strand
ACCTCAAACGGTTTGTCTGCAGTCTGAAATCCCCGTTATGGAATACATAACGGGGATTTTCAGTTAAACGATTTTCAGATTTTGCGCAATTGTTTTTGCCTCGGTGCGCCGCTTGGCACCGAGCTTTTGAAGAATATGGCTGATATGGCTTTTAACCGTGGCAAGCCGTATATTCAGTATATCGCAAATTTCCGCATTGCTTTTGTCGGCACATAAAAGCTTAAGCACCTGCATTTCCGCATCGCTCAGCCGTTCCGCATACCTATAGGAAACAGGGAGCAGAAAATTCGGATAGCACACCGCTTGCCCTCTTGTTTCCTTTATAAGCTTTTCGGTGAATTTTTTGTGCTTTGCGAGTACACATTCTTCAAGTATCGGCAAGACGGATATTCCGTATCCGCTTATCGGGCGGATAAAGCCGTATTCGGCTGAAATATTTACGGCGATTTCCATATCCGGCCTCCACGAATTATCGTTCATACGGTATTTTGCAATCGCCGAAAGCGTCTTTAAGTGTATCATATCTATGTGTCTGCCGCACGTTTCAAAAAATGTTTCAAGCGGCGAAAGCGTCAGAAGTGCGGCGCTGTTATCACCGAACGCAAGCTCGGTCATGGCTTGCGTGAGATATTGATAACGCTTCATAATCCTTACGGTTACGGCATTTTTCGGAGCTTTGTCACGGTACCAGTCCTCGGCGTATGCCATATCGTCCGTTCTGAGCGCCGTTCGGCAGAGCAGAGCGTCAATATTCGGCAAAAATCGTGTGAGGTTTTGCTCCGCAAATCTGTCACGCAAAGCGGAGATTGTGTTTCCCGCTGCTTTTGCATTGCCCGAAAAAATCTGACTCCGTGCAAGCAGTCCCACAACGGCAAACTCTATGTCGGGAGTGCCTTTGTTCTGTATTTCGTTAAGCTTTGAAACCAGCTCCAGAATTTGCCCGGAGCTGTCTTTGCCTTTTTCAAACTTGCTTTCGGCTATGGCACAGTCGGCAAGTCCGACGCCGTCCTTTCCCAAAAGCAATTCCACGGGCTTTTTCATTGTTGCATATAAAATGTCGTCCGTTTTGCTCCATTTTGAAAAATCCTTTCCGCCGTTCATAATGCTCGGCAGAGCGCTTGTAACCGAAAAGGAATAGCTTTTTATTTCTTTGTTCATAATCAGATTTGCCGCTGTCGATATGACTTGCGCAATATTGTTTACTCCACGCTGCGGAAGCGCAATATCAAGATAAATAAGACGGCTTTTTGCCTCTTTTACAGCATCGTCCGACTTTTCGCCCAAATCGGCAAAAGCTTTGAGAGTGTTGTACCATTTGTCCGAGTCCTCGTAATTACCCTGCAATGCACGGAGCATACTCATTCCCTGCATAAGAGCAGGACTTACCGTAATCTGCCCGTCGGGGAGCATTTCAAAATA
>DJRJ01000130.1:299-3464 GCA_002438865.1 Clostridiales bacterium UBA6363 | reverse complement strand
TGCTTCCGCCGGCAAATATATCGGGTGCCGTTCCGCTCTGCAATGCAAGCTCAAGAGTCTGTGTAAGACTATCACCGCCCTGGAGCGTGTATTCGATTTCGATACCGTCTTTCTTGCCCTGGTTCTGATTGTAGTTGTCAATCAGTTCACGTACAACCGCTTCTGCGTGTGAGTCGCCGTTCCAGTATGTAACCTTGGTTACATCTCCGCTCGCCTCTTGCTTTCCGCAGCCGGCTAACATTCCCATTCCCATTGCTGCGCACAGCGCAAGTGCCGTAAGTTTAATTGTTTTTTTCATTTCTTCTTCCTCCTTAAGAAAATTTAATTATATAATTATAACAATTGTCGTGATTGGGTGTAAACGCATTTTCGCATAAATGGCGTTAATTTAATTTTATTTTTTGTGTACTTTTATTTTGCACCCAATTTATGTATGTACACTTTGTATAGTCAATGAAATAATTATATATGCCTTTTATACTAAAATACCATACTTTCAGGTTTTTTTCAATGCGATTATATATCATTTTATGCGATTTTAAATCATCTTTTAAGATTTTTTCAAAAATTTGCCGTATTTTTTGTATTTTATTCCAATATGGACGGCAAATCCGTCCATATATTGACTTTTTATTCCTTTTAAATTATAATAGTAGAAAACGGTTAAAGCGACAATACCGCACCGACCCGAAACGCAATGCACACAAGTGCCGGTATGGGGCGATGCCCTCATCGACCCGAAACAAAACCTATGCAATATGCATTTCGGCAGGAGCAAGCCCCTGCCCTACGGCGAATGGCGTTGATTTCGGACGGTGCGGTGCAATTTGTATATGGCGATGCCCTCATCGCCCAATTGTCACACAACGTAGGGGGCGATGCCCTCATCGCCCCGACTGAAAGGAGAAAAATAACTATGCAGCACAAAGAAGTGGATAAAAACTTTATACAGGTAAAAAACAACAAGAAATACACATACAAGGATTACAGAGAATTTCAAATCGAGGGTTTTCCGTGGTTTTCGGAAAACGATAACCTTTACCGACTGCCTAAACGTATTCTGCCGTCACTCTCGGACTCATTGCAGGAGCTGGCGAAAAACTCGACCGGCGGAGCAATACGCTTTTGCACAAGCTCGCCGAGCATTGCGATAAAAGCAACGTATGAGCTTTTGCGGTATTCAAGCGGTATGCCGCTTGCGGCAGACGCCGGTTTTGACATCTACGCAAAAAAGGACGGCGTATATGAAATGGTGCAGAATGTACGCCCCGAGCCGGGCGAAAACGAGGTGGATATGACAGTAAACCTCGACGGCGGAATGTCCGACTGTATAATTTATCTGCCGTTGTATTCGTGCGTTGACACGCTTTTAATCGGCTTTGAGGAAAACGCCGAAATTACACCGCCGAGCGAGCGGACGCTCAAAAAGAATGTGCTTTTCTACGGCTCGTCAATCACAAACGGCGGCTGTGCGTCACGCCCCGGTATGGCATACCCCGCAATTATCGGGCGCAGGCTGGATATGCCGACAATAAACCTCGGTTTTTCCGGCAATGCTCGCGGAGAGACGGTAATTGCGGAGGAAATAGGAAAGCTTGACCTTTCCGCCGTCGTTATGGAATACGATTATAACAGTGCAGTTGAAGAACTGCGCGAACGCCACGAGCCGTTCTTCAAAGCGATAAGGAAAAACAATCCGAATGTACCCGTTCTCATTATGTCGAGAGTATTTTTCAGAAGCACCGCACTTGATGGCGAAAACAAAGAGCGCCGTGACATTGCATACGCCACATATGAAAATGCCGTTAAAAACGGTGACAAAAACGTGTATTTCCTGTGCGGACACGACATTATTCCGACAGAAAACAGAACGGATTACACTTCGGACTGCACCCACCCCAACGATCTCGGGTTCAAATATATGGCGAAGGCTATAGCCGAATTTCTGCAAAAGAAAATTTTCGGTTGATTATTTGTGCAAAAAGTGGTATAATAGTACAGCTACAAAGTATAAAGGAAGTGAAATAATGTTAGAGTACGATGAATACAGACTTGCACTCCAGAATATGGAGGAAAACATTACAGAACTGAGGGATTCACTTTGACATCGCCAATGCGATGAAAGAGGCGGAAGAACTCGAAAAACAGGCTGCCGAACCGTCTTTCTGGGACGATATGGAAAACTCGCAGAAAGTGATAAAGCGGACGAAACAGCTTAAGGATAAAATTTCGGCATATGAGGAGCTGAAAAATTTACGTGAGGACACACTTATGATGATTGAACTTGCGGAGGAGGAAAACGACGCAAGTATGGCGTCCGATGTAAAAGCGACGGTTGCACAGCTTGAAGAAAAAATCGAAAAGCTTACGCTTGAAACGCTTTTAAGCGGAACATACGACAATTCAAACGCCATTATGACTTTCCATGCCGGCGCAGGCGGTACGGAGGCGCAGGACTGGTGCGAAATGCTTATAAGAATGTACCAGATGTGGGCACAGAAAAACGGCTACCGCACGGAGGTGCTTGATTCGCTCCCCGGCGACGAAGCGGGAATAAAAAGCTGTACAATCGAAATTGACGGTCCGAACGCATACGGGTATCTCAAATCGGAAAAGGGCGTACACAGACTTGTGCGCATATCGCCGTTTAACTCGGCAGGCAAGCGAATGACGTCATTTGCGTCAATCGAGGTTATGCCCGAACTTGACGACAGCATTGAGATAGATATTCGCCCCGAAGATATTAAAATGGACGTGTTCCGTTCGAGCGGCGCAGGCGGTCAGCATATTAACAAAACATCGTCGGCGGTACGTCTTACGCATATTCCGACAGGCGTTGTAACCTCCTGTCAGACTCAGCGTTCGCAGTTCCAGAACCGTGACTATGCTATGAAAATGCTCAAAGCAAAGCTTATAGAGCTTGCGGAACAGCAGCAGAAAGAAAAGATTGCGGATATTCAGGGCGTGCAGACGGAAAACGGCTGGGGAAACCAGATACGCTCATACGTATTCCAGCCTTACACAATGGTTAAGGATTTGCGTACAGGCTATGAAATGGGAAACATTCAGGCGGTTATGGACGGAGATTTGAACGGTTTCATTAATGCTTATCTTAAAGCGGCTAAATTGGGACAATTGAAGAAGTAAAAAACGGCGGTTCAATAC
>DJRJ01000130.1:0-259 GCA_002438865.1 Clostridiales bacterium UBA6363 | reverse complement strand
GGTTCAATACCGCCGTTAGTATTTATAACCTTTTTTTCGCCCACTGCTTTTTATTGCAGTTCGGGCATTTTAAGTATCTGGTAGTACCCATATGCATTGAGATTAACGCCTCTTTGTATGTGGGAACAAATTTATAATGACATTTTTCGCACTCATAATCTCCTGCGCTTATCTCAAATTTCAAAGCAATGCAGCACGCCGCTATAAGCATTACCGTGGCGGCGCATATCACCGCTCCCAATGCCGCACCGCTTTTCAG
>DJRJ01000136.1:5861-21950 GCA_002438865.1 Clostridiales bacterium UBA6363 | reverse complement strand
CTGTTTTACAATCACCTATAATATATTAATTATTTCTTTTTCATCTTCTGTTTCCAAAATTTTTTCGGCAAGCGCTTTTGCCTCTTTCAGGTCTGCCGACCCTATCTTATGCTTTATGCGGCTTACCATCGGGAGCGGAACGCTGAATTTTTTAAGTCCCATTCCCAGGAGCAGTTCCGTAAACATCGGATTTGCCGCCATATCTCCGCATACGCTTACCTCTATCCCCGCTTTTGCTCCGGCGCTTATGACGTTGTAAAGCATCTTAAGCACTGCCGGGTGACAGGGATTATATACATTCTCAACGTCGGCGTTTCCACGGTCGGCAGCCGTTATATACTGCACAAGATCGTTTGTTCCGATGCTGAAAAAGTCACATTGTTTGGCGAACGCCTCTGCCGTAATGGCGCTTGCCGGCGTTTCTATCATTATTCCGAGCGACACCTTTCTGCAATAATCCGTGCCCTCGCTGTCCAGGCGCTTTTCTATCTGCGATATAAGCGCTCTCGTTTTCTTTATCTCCTCCGTGCAGGTTATCATCGGGAGCATAATCTTTACGCTCTTTCCTGCGGCGGCAATAAGAATTGCCTCCAGCTGTTCGGAAAAGATTTCGGGATTGTTAAGGCAAAGCCTTATTCCCCTGTTACCCAGAAACGGGTTTTCCTCGACTTTCATTCCGAGATAATCTATCTGCTTGTCGCCGCCGGCGTCAAGCGTACGGATTGTTACGGGATTTGGATAAACCGCATCTATCGCCTTTTTATAGGCTGTTATCTGCTCGTCCTTCGACGGCTTTTTGTCCGCCGAGGAATACAGAAACTCCGAACGAAACAAGCCCACACCGTCGAATTTTTCTTCGCCTGCGTCCTTTAAGTCTGACGGCTTTCCTATATTCACCGCAACCGCAATACGTTCTCCGTCTTTTGTATGTGCGTCTGTTTTCTTTATTTTTTCAAGCTGTTCTTTGAGCTGTTCCTCATCATAAAGAAGCTTTTCATACTTTTTCAGCTCCTCGCCCTCGGGGTCTGCCGCAAGCGTTCCGCCGTATCCGTCAAGATACGCCGTTTTTGCCGTTTTGACCTCTTCAAGCCCGCTCACTCCGACCACTGCCGGAATACCTATTGATTTTGCAAGTATCACGGTGTGCGAAGTCGCTCCGCCTTTTTCCGTTACAAGTCCGGCAAGACGGCTGTGGTCGAACATCATAGTGTCTACGGGCGTAAGCTCGTATGCCGCAAGTATGAATTTATCATCGCCCTCGGGGAAAGAAAATTCATTGTCCGCACCCTTGAGTGCGTCTTTTAAAATTCCTCCGATATAGCGTATATCATCGGCACGCTGGCGCATATACTCGCTCTTTTTCGATTCGAGCACCCCTGCCATCATCTCGGTTGTGTCAGTCACCGCTTTTTCGGCAGGCGTTCCGCCCTTTATTGCCTCACGTATCGGGTCTGTAAGCATAGTATCCTCAAGGAGCATTTCATATGCCGCAAATATCTTTGCTTTATCCTCGCCCAAGTCCGCAAGCGCCTTTTCTTTGAGCGTTCTTACTTTTTGGAGAGATTTTTCTATCGCCTCGTCTATGCCGACCTCTTTTTCCGATGAGGTGTTCTTTTCAAAATACAGAAGCTTTCCCGATGCAATTCCGGGCGCTCCGGCAATTCCTTTAAAGACTTTCATAACCGTAACCTCGCTTTTTAATCCCGTTCAAGTGTTTCTATCAGGGCTTTTACAGCCTCCTGCTCGTCCTCGCCCTCTGCTCTTATTTCAATCGTATCTCCTTGTACCGCACCTACGCAAAGCACCATTAATATGCTCTTTGCCTCGAACTCCTCGCCGTCCTTTATGACGGTTATTTTGCTTTCAAAGTTATTTGCGGTTTTGCAGAAATCCGATGCCGGACGTGCGTGCAGTCCTTCTTCGTTTTTGATTGTGTAGCTTACCTGTACCATAGAAATTCCTCCTTTACCATTTTTCAAATATCTTTATGATTTCATCTTTATCCGTAAGTTCTCTGAGTTTTTTGCACTCGTCCTCGTCCTCCATAAAGGAAACAACCGACTTGTAAAACCCAATTATCTCCTCTTTTACTTTTTCGTCCTCATCGAGGTCAAATGCCAGAAGAAATACCACATCGGTTAATTCGCCGCCATCGTTCCATTCAATCGGGGTTTCGAGCGTTGCAAACGCCGCTGCGGAATGATTTACGTATCTGCTCAGTCCGTGCGGAACGGCAAAGCCTTTTCCTATATCGGTCGAGGTGCTTTCTTCTCTTTCAAACACGCTCTTTTCAAATTTCCCGGTGACATATCCCGTGATTTCAAGCTTGGAGCAAAGCATCTGCAAAAGCTCGGTTTTGTTTTTCGCCGTGCATTTGGGAAAGATAAGCTCCCGGTTAAAGAGGCTTTTGTTAGGTGTAATATTTTTTATTCCGCCTCTGCGTTTCAGCCGAACCGACCGTATGTGGTTTTCAAGCATTTTTATGTCGTTTTCGTCCGGCAAGTGCTTTATTTCCACAATATCACGGTTTAACCGGTAGCTGCCGAGCGGCGTTGCGGCGATAATGAAATCGCACTGCTCGCTCTTTATCTTCCGCATATCACGGCTTGAGAAAATTTCTGTTATTCTCAAGTCGGGAATTGCTCTTGCTATCTTCTCTTTGATTATCTGAGATATTCCCACACCGTAATCGCATACTATGCATGCGCTCACGCCCGCAAGCTGTCTTTCGATAGCGCCGCCTATATGGAGCGCAATGTATCCTACCTCGTGTTCGTTTATTTCAAGCTTAAGCTCCTTTTCAAATACGTTTCCCAAAAGCCACGCCGCCGCCATCATATTCGGATAATTTGTCTTTATCCTGCCGAGAAGTTGGTTTTTAAACACTATTCCGTATTTAAGCCGTGCTATTGTGACCTTTAGCTGTAAAAACATCTGCCGTACAAAGAATTTGTCGCCTCTTAAATCCACCTCTGCAATATCGCTTATCAGGTTTACAATCTTTATTGTCATTCTGCAAAGCTCGGTATTCATTACCTCCATACTCTGCCTTGACTCATCGGACTCAAACTCACGTATTTCCGATATTGCCACAGCGTATTTCAGATATTCAAACTCCTCCGGCGGTACTTCCGTACCGAGGCTTTCGGCAAGAGCCTTCGCCATTTTAAGATCCGATTCGCCGTCAACGGCGCATTTGCGTACTTTCGGTACTTCTACCCTGTTTCCGCTGCGTGATCTTAACATACCGAGAGATACCATCATCAGAAGCCTTACACCCGACGCATACTCGAATTTGATTCCGAACCTGTGTTCAAGTTCGGCTACCGCCTTTGCGGCAGGTGCGGCGTCAAAGCCCTCCAGTGCGGAGCATATTGCCGTGTAATCCCTGCTTGCAGCGACCGAATACGGTGCGTCACGCTCCGTTATAAGCTCCGCATACATATCCGCATATTCGGTACAGAAATTGACAAGCGCCGTTCTGTAATTAAATTCGCTGTAGCGTATTGATATTCCCTTGCCCCTGCGCCGTTCAAATACGATATGGTTTTCGTTGAACCACTGCGCTGTTTTTTCAAGTATCTTGTCCAGCTGTGCTCTTCCCAGATAATACTGCTGTGCAAGTCTTTGCGCTGTCAGGTCGTTTTTACGGAACAGGTGGCGTATGATAAAGAAGAAAATGTCCTTGTCCTCGTCCTCATCTTCGCTTTTGAGATTTTCCAAACGTTCCGCCGATGAGATAAGTCTTACCCCGGCGTGAGGTTTGGTTTCTATCGTTCCGGCGTCTGCCGCCGTGAGCGCCTCCTTTATCGCCGCAATGTCGTTGCGTACCGTTTTTACCGACACGTTCATTCTTTCGGCTATTTCTCCGAAAGTTATATAATTGCGGTCTTGATACAGAATTTTCAGAATATCGGTTTGTCTTTTATTCATAGCTTGGGCGGCTCCTTTCGTGTCCGCATCTCCTCTGTACAATTGCATTATACATCGGATTTCACATTTTGTATTTTTGTTTTTTTGACACATTAGGAAAAAATCCTGCAATATGTCCTCTTATCAGCATATCAAAGTTATTGAAATAAGGCAAGTTTTATTTGAATTTTCGGCGATTTATTTTTTGCCTTTTGAGGTAAATACAGACGTTTTTTGCATTGACCGATATGTTGTTATATGAATGTTGCTGCCTAAAATCATAAATAAAATACATAACATTTGAATAAGCATAGTTTATTTTTGCTTAAAATCTTATCATATGCCAATTAACTCAAAACAAAGCTTAGAACAAGTAATTTCAGATTATCAATATGCCAAAGAGAGAGCTGTCAAGTTACAGTCTATGCTAAAAAATCTTTAGAATTTTTTAATTTATATGTGAAAATTTCATGACGAACAGTTTACAGTGTTTATAGCAAAAGCGAGAATAGGTTTAATTTAAAATAGAGTGAGAAAAAATCCGCAAAAAATGCTCCTTCGGATTATTCCGAGAAGCATTTTTTGTATTCGGCAGGCACAAGCCCCCTACGGCATACGGTTTTTGCAAACTGTAGGGGTCGATGCCCTCATCGACCCGAAATAAAATCCCGTACGATGCACATTTCGGCAGGAGCAAGCCCCTGCCCTACGGTGCGCGGTTTTGCAACCTATTGGGGTTGATACCAAACCCGAAACGCCATTTCTTATGGCATACGGTTTCCGCAATTTGTAGGGGGCGATGCCCTCATCGCCCCTAAATGTTATTCTATGCAATGTGCACTCAGGACGATGAAGGGCATCGTCCCCTACCGAAAATTGCAAATATACCTTTATTCAACGTGATGGCGCCGTCGTTTTGCGTTTGCGCATCAGAACAAGCACCACAGTAAGCACGGCGGGAAAAACCACCGCCGCAAGTATGCCCGTTTTAAGATTATCGCCTGCCGCCGCCGCAATTCTGCCGGCGAAAGTCGGACCGCCGCTGCAGCCGAGATCGCCTGCCAATGCGAGCAGGGCAAACATAGACGTACCGCCGCCCTTTATCGACACAGCCGCCTTGCTGTATGCGCCGGGCCACAGTATGCCGACGGCAAATCCCGACACGGCAATGCCTATAAGTCCCATAACGGGCGAGGCGGAAAGCGAAATAACAAGATATGCCGCAACGCATAACAGCGAGCTTGAAATCATCATTTTGTCAAGGCTGATTTTCTCGCCGAATTTTCCGTATATCAATCTTGAAACGCCCATAAGCACCGAAAACAGCGTTGGGCCGGCAATATCGCCGACCGATTTTGAAATCCCGAGCGCTTTTTCGGCAAAAGCCGATGCCCACTGGCTTACCGCCTGCTCGCTTGCGCCGGAACAGCACATTATAAGCAGAAACACCCAAAAGATTTTTTTGCCGAAAAGCTGTTTTATCGACAATCCCTCGTCCTCATCTGCGGAAAGTGCCGCTATAGGCACTTTTGTAAAGAATATACCGTTCGCTATGGGGATTATCGCCCACAAAACGGCAAGTATTCTCCAGTTGTGTATTCCGAAAACGGCGAAAAACAGCGTGGATACCGCTATTACGCCCACCGTTCCCCAGCAGTAGAACGAGTGCAGCATACTCATTGTTCTCGCCTTATGCTTGCTCGGACACGCCTCCACCATAGGACTTATAACGACCTCCAAAAGTCCGCCGCCGACTGCATAAAACAGCACCGAAATAACAAGTCCCCAAAACGGATTTATTACCTCGGGAAGTATTGCAAGCATAATCAGTCCTGCCGCCGCAAAGCCGTGCGCCAAAAGTGTTGACGCTCTGTAGCCGATTTTATCGATAAAGAATGCCGACGCCAGGTCAACCCCAAGCTGGAGCATAAAATTTATCGTGATAAGCATTGTTATCTCCGACAGCGGTATGCCGTACTGCGACTGAAACGTGATAAACAGCAGCGGCACAAAATTATTTACTATTCCCTGTACAATATAGCCGATAAAGCAAGCTCTTATTGTATTTTCGTAATTTTTCATATAAAGCTTAAACTCCCGTTACAATAAAAGTGCCAAGGTCAAGGCTGTATTCCGAGCCGTTTCCCGTTTTTGCGGTTATATGATTATCCGCATAGCTGAAGCTG
Organism: Clostridiales bacterium UBA6363; assembly: GCA_002438865.1. GTDB lineage: Bacteria > Bacillota > Clostridia > UBA1381 > UBA1381 > UBA4716. Next base: position 15,852 of record DJRJ01000136.1, on the reverse strand, counting down.
TCCGCCTGACTCACCCCGTACAGGGCGAAAAAGTCGTTTATATGATACGCTTTGCCGTATTTTCCGTCCTCCGTAACAACCATATAGCAATCCGCACCGAATTCTTCTTTAAACGAATGTGATACGATAAACAGATTATCCGTATCCGCTATCACCGTTACCTTCACATCATCGGGTGTATAGATGCTCGGCAGATTAAAGTTTCTTACTTTAACGGCTTCCTTTAACGTATCGAAATACACGTCCGTATATCCCGAGGTATCAAGCGACAGCGTGTTTGTTTCCGAATCATATTTTCCGCTGATAAGGTAATCGCTCAGACCGTATTTGCCGTGCAGAACATACTCCGCCGATGACTGATAGACCGATGCGACCCAAAGATGATCGGCATTTATAAGCCTTTTTCCGCCGACAATATATGAACCCACATTTCTGCCGTTTATATACACCGGCTTATCGTCAAACACAACCGTTCCGAAATCCTCGCCCGACGGACGCACCGCATCGTTCCACGCCGCGTCCGTTTTACCTGTTTTATTGTATATCACAATACCGTCATTTTCTGATTTTGTGAACCCGAAATGCAAAAGAACGTCGGCGTCGATAAACGTTATGCTGTCGCCGTCACGGTACAGATTTTGTCCCGAATACGCCTGAACGGGCTTTTTATCTATTTCAACGTTTACACCCGAGGTTTTTATGCTCTTTCCCTCCGGTGAGGAAGGCTCCACCGGAACGGAACGCAAATTCGGGTCAAACTTTTCCTCGCCGACAACGGACATTTCAAATGTAAGCAGATTAAGGCTGTATGTGCCGTTTCTGCCGTCGAATTTTACGCCGTCAAACACAAGGTTATCCCCGTCCGCACGGATATTGTCCGCCTCTGCGTGTCCCCAGTAATCATAAAATCCGTAGGCACGCAAAACCTCATTAATTCCCATATACAGCTTATCGCTGTAACGCAGGAATTTATAATTCATATATGTGCCGTGCGTTGTACCGCCGGTTCCGCCCACAAGCACACAGCCGCTCTCCGTCGGAATTTCCCTTGAGAAAAACCAGCCGAAGCTGTCGCTGTTTTTGTAATCGTCCTTGATTTTTTCAACCGACGGGAGCTTATCCTTTTCGGTATACAATGACAAAAGGCGCTTATCGTTATCCCAGTTATACGTCATAAGATACTGCGAAACGCCGTACGGCGAATTTTCGCCCGCATCTCCCAATTCCTCAACCTTTGCTGCCATTTTTCCGTTTAATGAATATGCGCTCACATAACTGCCGTTTACGTAAGCTTTTATATCGCTTTCGTAATAATATCCGGCAATACCGCCGACCTTTCCCCTCGGTACGCTCGGATTGAAATCCTCGGGGCATGTTCCCGTCTGATTTACAAAAACGGTGCGTATGGAATCGTCATACTTAACGTTAAAGCCGTACGCCTCAAGGTCCTCAAGCGCAATAAGCGTTTCGCCGTTTATTGCGTATGAGGGAATATCCTTTCCGTCTATCTGCGTAAGAATATCGGTTGTGTATATTTCTCCTGCAATATCGCCGTTTGCCGCATACGCCGTACCGCACATAAGAATTGCGGCAAATACCGATATAAATAAAGCTATCTTTCTCATATTAAACTCTCCTCTCTATAAACCAAAACAGCACCGCCCGTAAGGCGGCGCTGTTTTTGCTATTAACCTGCCGGCCAGCCGAACGCTCTGCCGCCCATAAGGTGAAAATGCAGATGCGGTACGCTCTGTCCGCCGTCTGCTCCGCAGTTGTTTACCACACGGTAGCCGTTTTCGGCAAAGCCGTGTTCCTTTGCAAGCTGCGGAATTTTCTCCCATATATGCGTTACGTATTTTACATTTGTTTCGTCAATTTCGTTTGCGCTTTTTATGTGCGTTTTCGGCACAATTACAATATGCTCCGGTGCTTGGGGGTCAATATCGTAAAAAGCGAGCATCATATCGTCCTCATAGACCTTTTTTGACGGGATTTCACCGTTAATTATTTTACAAAATAAGCAGTCCTCCATATTAATCCTCCTTAAAGCGTTATTGTTTCCCCGGACTTTACGGAATAAACTCCGCTGTCCGTTTCAAACCAAACCGTCAGAAGTGACGGATTGTAAACCGTTTTTCCGTCCGCACTGTACACAAGCGAGAGATATGCGTTTACGTAATTGTATATTTCCATATTGGTCGCATACCAGGTATCGGCTTTTCCGCCGAGACCCTCGCAGATTTTTTCGAGTCTGTCCCAGCTGTTGTCGTTTCCGAACTCAAAGCTGTGTCCCCAAAGATAGAACAGCCTTGCGCCCCTGTCGCCCCAGTAAATCTTTGACGGGTCAAACTCCGTAAATTTCTTTATATACTCGAAAATATGCGGATTATTATGATGTGCCGTCGGCATCCATGCATACCAATCCGTCGGCAGACGGAACAAATCGTTGTCCCCGCCGAGAGTACGTGCATACACAATATCGAGATTTTTCAGATACGTTCTGATATTCCCGTATGAGTCGCCGTTTTCCATTCTCGTTATTCCGCAGTTCGGGTACGCCATACCCCGCACAATACAGCCCAACAGCTTTTCAAGGTCTTTGCGGCATTCCAGAACGTCCTGTATGCCCTCTATCGGACGGCTCTGTCCCGGAGCCATATGATGCGCTCCGTGTACGGCTATTTCGTGGCCTTTTTCAAAAAGCTCCGTCTTTACCTTGTCCGCCGTAAGGTGAAATTCATCGCCGAGCATACGGCTCGATATGTTGAATGTGCATTTTATCTTGTATTTGTCTATTATTTCCCTCAGCTGTATATCAAACTTCGAGCCGTCGTCATAGCTTAGGGTAACGGTTTTCGGCTTGCCGTCGGGAAAACGTAAAAATCTGTACATTGCGTCTCCTTATTTAACCATTTCCGAAACTATTTCCTCTGCCTTTGCCAGCGCACTGTCGATATTGGCTGCGTCCTTGCCGCCGCCCTGTGCCATATCCGGCTTGCCGCCGCCTTTGCCGCCGCACATTGCCGTAAGCTCACGTATGATGTTTCCGCAGTGAACGCCGTTTGCAACAGCCTCTTTGACCGCCATTGCGACAAACGTTACCTTGTTATCCGTATCCGCCGCAAGAACGACTACGCCGTTCTCCATCTGCGCCTTTGCCTGGTCGGCAAGCGTTTTCATATCGTTTGCGGTCATACCGTCCGTGCGAACCGTCAAAAGACTTACGTTTCCTATCTTTTTAACGCTGTCCATCATATTCTGCGTCTTTATTGCCGCAAGCTTTTCCGCAAGCTCCGCTGCGGTTTTCTGCGAGTCTTTGTACTCCTCTGCAAGAGCCGCCGCTTTTTTGTCTATTTCGTGTATCTGATTTGTCTTTAATGCCGCCGCCGTATTTGCGATAAGCGCATCTCTGTCTGCAATATAGTCAAGCACACCCTGACCCGTAACAGCCTCGATACGTCTTACGCCCGACGCAACACCACCCTCCGATACAAGCTTGAACAAACCGCACTCGGACGTGTTTTTAAGATGCGTTCCGCCGCAGAATTCTATGCTGTAATCGCCCATTGAAACAACTCTTACAACATCGCCGTACTTTTCGCCGAACTGTGCCTCGGCGCCGAGCTTTTTAGCCTCGTCTATCGGCAGTTCGCGGACGGTTATATCCATACATTCCAGAATTGCATTGTTTACCTTGCGTTCCGTTTCGATAAGCTGTTCGGTGGTCATTGCCTCAAAATGCGAGAAGTCAAAACGCAGTCTGTCTGCCGTAACGAGCGAGCCTGCCTGTGCAACGTGTGCGCCGAGCACCTCTTTCAATGCCTTATGCAGCAAGTGCGTTGCGCTGTGGTTTCTGCTTACGGCAAGTCTGTTCTTTCTGCAAACCTTAAGCGTTACCTTATCGCCCGGCTCGATTGTGCCTTTCTTCATAAGCACCTCGTGCAGATATATTCCGTCGCCTGTTTTTCTGGTGTATGTTACCTGTGCTTCGGCTTTGCCGTTAAATATTTTTCCTATATCGCCCGACTGTCCGCCCATTTCCGCATAGAACGGTGTTTCGTATGTTACAATTATACCCTTTTCACCCTCGGTGATCTCGCCCGAAACCTCGCCCTCGGCAACTATTCCGGCAACCGTGCTTTCGTTTTCAAGAGATGTATAGCCCGTAAACCTTGTCGGCTCTTTTACGTTTTCAAAGCTGTAGCTTTCCTCTGCGTCCCAGCTTGAGCCGTCTTTTCTTGACGCTTTTGCGGTCGCTTTCTGCTCGTCCATAGCCTTGTTAAAGCCGTCTATATCAACGCCCAAGCCCTGCTCCTGAGCCATTTCAACCGTCAAATCGAGCGGGAATCCGTAAGTATCGTGAAGCTTAAATGCTTCCTCGCCCGTAAGCTCCTTTGCGCCCGTTTTCTTTGCGTTTTCGATATATCCGTTTACAACCGCAATACCGTTGTCTATGGTAGCGTCAAAACGTTCTTCTTCCTTTTTAACAATCTTCTTTATATATTCACGCTTTTCCTCAAGCTCGGGGTACGCCGATTTTGAAGTATCTATTACCGTATCGGCAACCTCATACAGGAACTGGCGGTCAATATTCAAAAGCTTGCCATGACGTGCGGCACGTCTTAAAAGACGTCTTAAAACATAGCCTCTGCCCTCGTTTGATGGGATAACGCCGTCCGAAATCATCATAACCGTACTTCTGATGTGGTCGGTTATAACACGCAGAGAAACGTCCGTTTTTTCGTCCTCTTTGTACTTAACGCCTGCGATTTCGCTTATATGGCGCATTACGTTCTGCACTGTGTCAACCTCGAAAAGATTGCCCACGCCCTGCATAACAACCGCAAGTCTTTCAAGCCCCATACCGGTATCGATATTCGGCTTGGGAAGCGGATTGTAGTTATCGTTTTCGTCCTTATCAAACTGCGTGAATACGAGGTTCCAAACCTCCATAAATCTGTCGCAGTCACAGCCTACGCCGCAGTCGGGACTGCCGCAGCCGTATTCCTCGCCGCGGTCAAAATATATTTCCGAGCAGGGGCCGCACGGACCTGTGCCGTGTTCCCAGAAGTTGTCCTCTTTGCCGAGCTTTACTATGCGCTCCGGCTTTACGCCGACTTCATTTATCCATATATCCCTTGCCTCGTCGTCGTTTTCATAAACCGACACCCAAAGCTTGTCCTCGGGGATAGCCATTACCTTTGTTAAAAACTCCCACGCCCATGCGGTCGCTTCTCTTTTGAAGTAATCGCCGAACGAGAAATTTCCGAGCATTTCAAAAAATGTTCCGTGGCGTGCCGTTTTTCCCACACGCTCTATATCGGGAGTACGTATGCACTTCTGGCACGTTGTAACTCTGTGGCGGGGCGGCTCCTCCGCTCCCGTAAACCACTTTTTCATCGGCGCCATTCCCGAGTTTATAAGCAAAAGACTTGCGTCATTTTTCGGGATAAGCGGAAAACTTCCCAATCTGAGACAGCCTTTGCTTTCAAAAAAGCTCAAAAATTTTTCACGTATCTCGTTTAACCCCATACTTTCCATAATAATCCTCCGTTCCGCCGTCACAGACGGCATAAATCACAGCGTTGTTCACACACTATGACTTTTTCCTTTCGGTAATTTAACATAATAATCCTATTATATTATTATATAAAATACATTGCGGTGTGTCAAGAGTTTTTGAAAAAACTCTGCGGATAAAAAAGCAAATTCAAGCGCACAAAAAAGAGGTGTAATATTTTTACACCTCTTTTATCAATCCTTCGGATTTACAATATCACGCCAGTCGAGATCGCCTCGTTCAAGTCCGTGTATAAGCACTTCGGCGGTTGCCGCATTTGTAGCTATCGGAATATTATGCATATCGCAAAGGCGCAGTAATGAAAATACATCAGGCTCATAGCTTTCCGAGCTCAGCGGATCTCTGAAAAACAGCACCAAATCTATTTCATTATACGCAATTCTTGCGCCTATCTGCTGATCTCCGCCCTGAGGTCCCGACAGAAAGCGGTACACGTTAAGTCCCGTGTTTTCAATTATCAGTTTTCCTGTTGTCCCCGTAGCGTACAATACATGTTTTTCCAAAATGCCTTTATAGGCGATGCAAAACTGTACCATCAGTTCTTTTTTCTTGTCGTGTGCGATTAATGCAATATTCACTGAAAACCCTTCCTCTCCACTGTCATCTTATTTTTTTACTTACCTAAAAGAAATCTGAGTCTTTCCCAAAAACCCTTTTTCTTGATTTCCATATTCATAATGGGTACATCATTGCCGAGAATACGTTCCGCTATGTTCAAAAATGCTCTGCCTGCCGTTGAATCGGGATTTGAAACTGCCATTTCGCCTTTTAGCGATGAAACGGTAAGCTGTTCGTCATCGCAGACAATTCCGAGCATAGGTATTTGCAGAATGTCCATACAATCGTCAATGTTCATCATAATTCCACGCTCGATCATATCGGGGCGCACTTTATTGAGAACAAGCTTTATTTCCTCAACGCCGCTGTCCTCTATTACGGAAATTGCCCTGTCCGCATCACGCAATGCCGCCGTTTCGGGAACTGTTACGATAACCGCCTCGTCCGCTCCGCTCAAAGCAAGCTTAAAGCCGCCGTCAAGTCCGGCAGGTGCGTCCGCTATGCAGTAATCAAACCTTTCCGAAAGCCGTTTCCACAGCTTTTTCATTTCGTCCTCCGATACGGAGGAGGCGTCCTTTGTCTGCGGTGACGGAATGAAATACAGATTTTCGTACCTGCTGTCCTTTATAAGCGCCTCGTCAAGCGAACAGCTCCCGTCAAGCACATCGGACACGTCATAAACAATACTGCTTTCCAATCCGAGCGCAACATCGAGATTTCTGAGTCCCATATCCATATCAACCAGCACCGTAAGCTTCCCCTTCAGCGCAAGCGCCGCTCCGAGATTTGCGGCAAAGGTGGTTTTACCCGTTCCTCCCTTGCCGGAGGCTGACATGATTACTTTTCCCATTTCTCTTTACTCCGCAATAATTATGTATTTTATACAATAATCCATTGTACAACAAGCTAATTATATCACATATTTTCCATTTTGTCTATACATTAATTAAATATTCATAAACTGAAATTTTTTCATTTTCTATCACGGCTTTTTTTATGCCCGATACGTACTCATATTCACGCATAACAACGCCTGCAATATCCACCGTTTCGGGGTTGAAATCCACCGCCGCAACGTATGCTTCGCGATTACCCATACAGCCTGCCTCGGCACTGCCCTTAAGCGAGCCGAACACGATTATATTGCCCGATGCCACAAGCTTTGCGCCTTTTTCGACATCGCCCATCAATATGAGATGCCCGTCCGACTCCACCGTTCTGCCGTTTTTTACAACGCCCTCATAGAGCCTTGCACGGTTCGCCTTGAAATTCGTTGTCACCACTTCGCGTATTTCCTCAAGCTCGGACTTTGTTTCGTCCTCCTCTGCCGGTTCTTCGGCTTTTTCGGCTGTGCGCCGTTCGCCGTAATGTATACTGCTTTCGGGGAGCATTGACGAAACCACCGACTCAAGCCGCAACATATCGCTTTTTTCAAGCTTTCTGCCGGTAAAATATATGTTACAGTGTCCGCTCCCGAAAAAGCGCCTGAACTCGTCTATTTTCTTCCGCAAATGCTCTATTATTTCGGAAAATTCGGCGTCGCCGCTTAAATTTATCTTAACGCCGTCGCCAACGCCCTTAAGCTTTACAAGCTCCTCCAATGCTTACCCTCCTCACTGTGATTTGTTCAAGCCGAAATATTCGTCAAAAATATCTCTTGCCACGTATGCCGCATTCGCACCCGATACGCCGTGTTCAAGCACGACCGAAACCGCAATCTGCGGATCGTCAAACGGTGCATAGGCAACAAACAGCGCATTGTTCGAGCCGTTTCCCACCTGTGCTGTACCCGTTTTTCCGCCTATCGAAACGGGGTAATTCTGAAATATATTCGAGGCACTTCCCTCGTCCACAACTCGTTTCATACCCTCTTTTACGGCGTTTATAACCTCGGGTTTCATATCTATATTTTCAACCGCTTTCGGCTTTGACTCCCAAACGACACTGCCGTCTGCGGACGAACGTATACTTTTTATAATGTTCACCTTGTAGCGTGTTCCGCCGTTTGCGATTGCGGCGGTATAATTTGCAAGCTGCAGCGGCGTAAACAGGCTGTAGGACTGACCTATTGCCGTCTGCAATGTATCACCGCCGTACCAGTCGCTTGACGTGACGGTTGAAACCGCCTCTTTTTTATACTCGGGACTTGACATATGCCCCGTTGTTTCCTCTTTTAATTCTATTCCCGTCATTTCGCCCAGACCGAACTTTGCCGCATACTCGCCCAAAGTATCTATGCCCGTTCTCCGTCCCACTTCGTAAAAGAAATAGTTGCAGGAATTTTCTATTGCGCCCGAAACGTTAAGTTTTCCGTGCGTGGTTTTATACTCCGACCATATCCAGCAGGACGGCTGATAGTCCTCGTAATATTTGTACACGCCCTTATCCTCTATTACCTCCGAAGGACTGAGCTTTCCCGACTGCATAGCCGCTATTGCCGTAAGCGGCTTGAACGTTGAACCGGGGCTGTACGTACCGCTTATCGCTCTGTTCCACATAGGCTTTGCCTCGTCGCTCACAAGAGCGGAATAATCCTCATTGAACTTCGACATATCGTATGACGGATATGATGCAAGCGCAAGCGTATCGCCCGTTTTTATATCTATTACCGACACCGCACCGGCGTTGCAGTCTGCGCCTTTTTTCGCACTGCCGTTCTGCTTTATCGATTTAATGTTCTTTTCAAGGCTCTTTTCAACCGTTTCCTGCAAGCCGCTGTCTATGGTAAGCACCACGTAATCGCCTGCTTTGGGAGCGGCGCCGCTGTCAACGGTGACCTCCTTTCCCGTAAGCGTTTTTACGGAGCCTGCAATGCCGTCCGTCCCGCGCAGATAGTCCTCCGCCCACTGCTCTATTCCCTGCTTGCCTATATCGTCATTTATGCCGTACTTATCTGACTTTTCCTTATATTCCTCGGCGCTTATCTTGCCGACACGTCCGAGAATATGCGTTGCAAGTCCCGGCTTATTGTAACGGCGCACATAGCTGTTGACAACGCTTATTCCGCTGTAATAATCGGGTTTTTCCTTTATTCGTGTTACTATCTCCACATCAACATCATCGGCTATTGTGAAAGCGTTTGCGTTGGAAAATCCCTGCAAATCCGCCTCGTACCGTATTCCGACAATGCGCCTTGCCTGCTCATCATTATATGACGGAGAAATTTTATATATTTCCTTTAGCTTATCAAAAACCGCTTTTGCGCTCATATTTTCGGCAATATATTTCTTGTACGGACTTTTTTCAAACCATTGCTTTTGTACCGTCTGCACGTCCGAGGTTTCCGTTGCCTTAAAGGTATATTCGCCGTTGTTTATCGGGAAAGTGTCGTAATACTCACAACCCGACGACTTCAGCAAATCGGTTATTCTTTCAAACACTGCGTTAAGCTCATTATCGTCCATATTCTGCCGCTGTATCATTATTCTGTAGCCGACCTTGTTTGTAACAAGCGCAGTTCCGTAGCGGTCGAATATTTCGCCCCTCGGCGCTTTTACAACGATATTGGCGCTCAGTCTGTTATCGGCTATTTCCCTGTAGCCGTTTCCTTTTATTATCTGCAAGTCAAACAGCTTAAAAAGAATTGCCGCACACATCAGCACCGCAGTTGCTTTTAAAATAAAAAATCTTATTTTACCGCCTGACATTCAAACACCCCTTATAAAGTAAAAGTTTTGTAATTGCTTTTGTATACCGTCTTTTTAAGAAGAACGTACAAAAGCACCGAAACAGCCGCACCCACCGCCGAATTGACGGCAATATACGGGATTGTCTCCGCCGCAGGGTACGATATTGCGCCCTGTGTAAACACCGCCAGAAAAGTCCATACGGGAAGCTTTATAAAATCGCTTG
>DJRJ01000136.1:0-5813 GCA_002438865.1 Clostridiales bacterium UBA6363 | reverse complement strand
TAACCGCCACGGATACGGTAAATGACGAGCCGAAAAATGTTCCCTGCAATATTCCGCAGATTATGCCGATAAGTGCGGCGTAACCGAAACCGTCTTCCAAAAACGACACCGCCGCCGCAAACGGAATAATGAGCGGTATCGTTACACACGGTACTTTTATGCACATATCCGCCGCCGACTGAATTAAAACGAGCAGAATTATCCACACCGCCGTTTTCAAGTTTTTCATATAATTCTCCATTCTGTTGCTGACTGCAATGTATAAATGCGCAAGCAGATTGCCTTCTTGAGGGACGACGGCGTATGTGTATACTCCGAGTCCCGAAAGGAGGTGAGATGCGAAGCGCATTTACTATGCCAGTCCGTTTATTACCAGTACCGCATATAATTCCGAGAAGTTCACGGACGGCTCAATTGCCGCATATTCGAGCGCACCCGAATTGTCGGAGCGTATTTCACGCACCTTGCCGACGGTAAATCCCGACGGATACACTCCGCCCGAGCCTGACGTCTGCAATAAATCGCCCACCGTCACGTTTGAGTTTTTATCGAGAAACGACATCTTGCATAATCCGTCACGTGAGAGAGCGGTGTCGCCCTCAACTATGCCTATTCCGTCGGTACGTGTCACACGTATGCCCGTTGCGGAATTTGCGTTTAAAATTGTCGATACCGTCGCCCAGTTAGGACCTGCCGCCGTGACCGTTCCGACCGCACCGCCGTTTGCAACAACGCAGTTGCCGACCGACACGCCGTTTAAAGTACCCTTGTTTATTTCTATCTCGGAGTACGTTCCGTCCTCGGAACAGCCTATCACCGCCGCCGCAAGCGAGGTATAATCCTTTACGCTGTCTTTTAGCTCCAGAAGTCCTTTTAAGTATTCGTTTTCTTCACGGTACTGTGCGGCGTCTTTGCTTTTTTGTTCAAGCTCGGTTATACGGCTTTGCAATTGTGCGTTTTTGTCCTTATACGTATCCATTTCCCATATAAAATTCACTGCACTTTCCGCTTTTCGGCATATATACGCCACTCCGCTCCGAAACGGCGTAAACACCGTTTTAACCGCCGAGGACAACGGATTTGAACCCGTAAAATGCGAGATTGCACCTAAAATCACCAAGCCTGCCGCCGTTACGGCGGCGGCTGTAAGGGTGCGTTTTTTTAATGATGACATATTTTATCCGTCCTTATTTTTTTGCCTGTGCAAGCATTTGCTTTATCTTTTCGATAGACCTTCCCGTTCCGACCGCAACGCAGTCCAGCGGATACTCGGCAATGTGCGCCGGTACTTTCGTGACTTCGGTTATGAGCCTGTCCAGTCCCTTAATCAATGCGCCGCCGCCCGTGAGCATTATGCCGTTTTCCATTATGTCCGCCGCAAGCTCGGGGGGCGTGTTTTCAAGCACAAGCTTTATTGCCTCTATCATTTCGTCTATGTTTTCGCTTATTGCCGTTCTTACCTCGTGTTCCTTTATCTGCACCGTTTTCGGAAGTCCGGTGGAAATATCTCTGCCTTTTACTTCAAAAACGTTTTCGCTGTCGTCCTCATATGCGGAGCCGATTGTGATTTTTATTTCCTCTGCCGTTTTTTCGCCTATGTTTACCGAATGTTCCTTTTTAAGATAGTTGATGATTGCTATATCCATAGCGTTGCCGGCTATTCTTATTGATTTTGATGCCACTATTCCGCCGAGCGAAATAACGGCAACCTCCGTTGTTCCGCCGCCGATGTCCACAACCATACTGCCCTTTGGTGCGTCAACGGGAAGTCCTGCGCCGACCGCCGCCGCCATAGGCTCGTCTATGAGCGCAACCTCTCTCGCACCGGCACGTATTACTGCGTCCTCAACCGCACGGCGCTCCACCTCGGTTATACCGCTCGGCACGCACACGATTATTCTCGGTTTCATAATGCTTTTTCTCGCCTCTTTTATAAAGGCGCAAATCATTGCCTGCGTTATGTCAAAATCGGCTATAACGCCGTCCTTTATCGGGCGCACCGCCACTATGTTTTCAGGCGTTCTGCCTATCATTTCGTTTGCGGCGTTTCCCACCGCAAGCACCTTGCCCGTATATTTATCGAGTGCCACCACCGAAGGTTCGCGGACTGTTATACCGCTGCCTTTTACGTATACAAGGGTATTTGCAGTTCCCAAATCAATCGCTATGTCCTTTGCAAATATTCCCATTTTCTGCTCCTTTCAAAACCGATTGCTTATAAAATATTAATATCAAATTCACTCTCCAGCGTATCCGCCAGAGCCGATACGGGAAGTCCCACCACGTTTGCGTAATCGCCGTCTATTTTTTCTACAAGCAAACCGCCTATTCCCTGTATGCCGTATGCCCCGGCTTTGTCGGACGGCTCGCCCGTGGCTATATATGCGTTTATTTTTTCTTGTGTAAGCTCTTTAAAATACACGTCTGTTTTTACGCTTTTGCAGACGGTATAGCCGTCTTTTACACGCATAACGCAATATCCCGTGTAAACCTCGTGCTTCCTGCCCGAAAGCGAGGAGAGCATTTCCCTTGCCGAGTTATCGTCCTTCGGCTTGCCGAGGATTTTTCCGTCAAGCGTTACGATTGTATCTGCGGCAATGATAACGGCTTTTTTGTCTTTTAAAACCTTTTTTGCTGTTGCCGCCGCTTTTATGAGCGCAAGCTCACGGACATACAGTCCCGGCGTTATTCCGTCGCCCGAAACGGAGCTTTCGTCCGCATCGGATACGATTACCTCAAATTCGGCGCCTATATTTTCCAAAAGCTCTTTTCTTCTCGGCGATTGCGACGCAAGTATAAATCTGTACATATTGTTCTCCGTTTCATAGTATAATGTACGCAAAAGATAAACAAGCAGGTCGCTTGACGGCAGACCGACGATGTCGAAGTCTGACGTTAAACCTTTTGCATCAAAGTACCCCACGATAAAAATGTCCTCGGGTAATTGTGTTCTGACGTGGCTGTGCAACGGCTTGTCCGTCAAGCGCCGATTTGTATTCGCTTATTATTTCGGCGCACTGCTTTGCGCTCTCCGTTGTGAACACAAGGCGTATCGAATTTATGCCCGTGCGCAGTAAATCATCTGCTTTATCCGCCGTGTAAACCGGCTTTGAATTAAGCAGTACGGCACGGCAGTCCTTTGTACACATTACGGGAAATTCCTCGTTTTTTCTGTCGTGCAGAACGTATCCCGATTTGCCCGACGCACAATGCCCCGCCGCTTTTAGGGGACAATTTTTCATTATCATAAGCGGAAGTCTGCCGTAGCCTATTATCTCCGCATAAACATCGGTATTTTTTAAAAGCGCCGATATTTCATGAAGATTAAGTTCGGGTGAAATAAGTACGCTTTTAAGATCTTTGTAATTTTCCGCCGTCTGCGAATTGAACACATTGAGCCGCATACCGCCGTACACGCCGTAATCTTTATAAAACCTCACTGCCGCCGCCGACTGCACGCATACGTCCGATGCATTCGGCTTTGCGCCGTCAAAAATATCCGACATACACGCCACAACGTGCCTTGCGCCCATTCTGCGGACTTCGTCCGCAATTTCGTTGGGTGCAAAAACGGTTTCTATTCCGCTTTTTATCACGGCTTTTGCCTGTTCGGTATTTGCTACCTCCGCCGTAAGGCGGACTTCGCCGACCGCACGGCGTTCACGCCGTACGGGCTGTGCCTCTGTCTTTGTGCGCAGAGGTCTTTTTTTGCGCAATTCTTCCAATTTCTCGCACGCTTCACGGCGCACGGCGTTAAGTTCCTTTATGGGAACGGTTACGCCGTCATCGGCATATATGCCGATGTTTTGTACCTCAAACGGGGTCTGACCCAGTTTCAAAAGCTGTTCCTTTATCCGCTCCTCACCGAGCGGTCTGTTTATCGCCTTTTCGGCAGATATTGTGCCCTGTGCGGCGGCATAATTGCCGTCATTGTCCGACATATTTATTATGACGGGACTTCCGCAGGAAATATACGCCGATATATCAACGGGAATTTTTCTTATATTTGCACCCTGTGCCGCACGGCTTTTTGCCTGTGCGGTGAATTTATTTTCCGACATATTGCCGGGAGTTTTATGGCTCATCATATCTTTGCCGAGTCTGCCGGTAAAATATCCGTCCGTAAAGCCGGAGCGTGAAAATGCGTCAAGCAGTTCCCGCATATCGGCATTTGTAACATTTGAGGGGTTATCGAGATATTTTCTGTACACTCCCGTAACGGCGCTCACGTACTCCGCACGCTTGAGCCGTCCCTCAATTTTCAAGGACGCAACGCCCATTTTTTCAAGGTCTGAAAGTTCGTTTACAAGCGCCATATCCTTCGGACTTAACATATATCCCTCGGCAAGGCGTTTGCCGTTTCGGCAAATCGAATACGGCAGACGGCACGGTTGAGCACAACAACCTCTGTTTCCGCTCCTGCCGCCTAAAATGCTCGACATAAGGCACTGTCCCGAATAGCACATACATATTGCGCCATGGACAAAAACTTCAATCTCCGCCTTTGCGTTTTTGCATATATGTTCGATTTCCTTTCCCGAAAGCTCACGTGCAAGCACCACTCTCGAAAAGCCTTTTTCTTCAAGATACCGCACGCCCTCAAGGCTTGTGACGGTCATCTGCGTGCTTGCGTGCAGGGGCATTTCGGGAACGAGCCTGTGAATAAGCTCCGCCGCTCCGATGTCCTGTATTATCAGTGCGTCCGCACCTGCGTCGCACAAATCGTAAACATAGCTTTTAAGCTCCGAAAGCTCGTTTTCCTTTATCAGGATATTGACCGCCGTATGCAGATCAACTCCGTAAAGATGGCAGTAATCCGCCTGTTTTTTTATGTCCTCAACGGAAAAATTATCCGCACTTCTGCGTGCGCTGAATTTCGGACCGCCTATATACACGGCGTCCGCTCCCGACTGCACCGCCGCCCTAAGCGCCGCTTCGCCGCCGCCGGGCGCCAAAAGCTCTATATTACTCATCGGTCTTTATGTCAAGCATATCGAACAATTCTTTTTCACGTATACGATATTGCTTTTTCACCTGCTCCACTTTTTCTTCCATTCTTTTTATCTGACCTTCAAGGAATTTTATCTGCGTGTTTGCGTCATCAAGATCCTTTTGCATCGCCAGACTGTTTGCGATAGCCTCTGTTTCCGCCATGGTCACCTGTGCGGATTTTGCCTCGTCAAGCTCACGCTTGAGGTTTGCAACCTCACCCTTAAGCTTTTTGTTCTGATCATGCAAATGCGCCTTTTCGGCGTCGTAATTTTTCGATCCCTCTTTAGGCTCGGCTAATCTGTAATATTCGTCGCATATATTGAGTGCGGCGAGAACTATCGGGCGTTCGCCCATTATGTTTTTTCCGCCGGCAAGTACGGTCTTGATTTTATCGTTTATATGCTCGCTGAGCTTTGCCATATATTCGGGGCTTTCCTCGGATACCAGAGTATACATTCTCGAATTTATTGTAAGATTTACCTTATTCAGTCCCATTTTTATCTCACGTCCTTTTCAGCATAAGTACATAGTTTTATTATACTATATTTTACCCCAAAAAAACAGCACTTTTTACAAAAAAATAATATTTGTAACAGATATGAAAAGTGGGAACAAAAAAAGCCGTGTCAAATTGACACAGCTTTTCGGCAGGAGCAAGCCCCTGCCCTGTGATGTGCGGTTTTCGCAAGCGCATTTGTAGGGGTCGATGCCCTCATTAACCCGAAACATCGTCCCGTGCGGTGTGCGGTTCGGCAGGAGCAAGCCCCTGCCCTACGGCGTGCGGTTTTCGCAAACGCATTTGTAGGGGATAGGTTATCATT
>DJRJ01000003.1:2259-11947 GCA_002438865.1 Clostridiales bacterium UBA6363 | reverse complement strand
AAAACGCAATTTCCTATACAGCAAAAAACCGCCCCGAAGGGCGGCATCGAAGATTTGTCTGCAATCTATTTTGCATTTAATATCAGCTTTCTTGCAACAGTGAAGTAGCTTCCGCAAACAGACGGAATATCTCTGTAACAAGTATCAAGCTCCATTTGTGCGTCATAATCAAATGACCGATCTGCTGTTTGATATATTTTCTCATAGGCTTTTTTGATTGCCGTATTTTTATCCGTTGTCCCGTTTGCATATTCTGCAATAATATCGGTGAGCAGCGGTTTCAACCATTCCTCTGCATTTTGATAAAATTCCGGGCGCAGATACATCTCACGATACTGGAATACCGCATTTCTTGTAATATCGGCAAGCACACCGTAGCCATAGCCATTTGTTTCATTATTCAGCACGGCATATAAAATTCTGCTGTTTGCCTTGTTTACCGCATCGGCATATCCGAGTCCGTTTTTTACCTCATCTAAAATATCGGATATATGGCTTTCAGCGATTATCAAACTTTCATCATTCACATAAAACGGAAGTGATTCCGTCGGAATTTCGGCTGCATTTGCCGTACTCATTCCCATAACCATTGCAAAGATAACTGCTATAACTATATTTTTCTTCATATTACTCAGTCCTCCTGTCTTTGTTTTATCATCATTTATATTTTTATCTCGGCTGATATACAAACTCGTTTAATACTATGCTTTCCGCTTCTGCCTGACAGATATTATATATTCTCGTCCTTGCCATCGTGTCCGATTTATCGAATTGTTCTTTTTTCATCAGCTTTTCCGTAAGGTCTTTTACCTGTCTGTAAGCTTCTTCATTTACCTCGTGCATAAGCGGCATTAAATCTCCGCTCATTCTAAGCTCGGCATACCTGTCAGGATATTCCTCTTTAATGAAGTTTAAGCATATTTGTCCGTATTTTCCGAGCGGTATTCTATCAGCTTCGGGGTTCTTAGATATTTGCAGTTCGGGGTATTTAGCTCCGTCCACATCTTTATACTTAATATCCAATGCTTTCATAACAATGCTCCTCCTTACTCAATTTCTCCGCATTGAGTGTATTCATCATCTTCATCGGCTGTGTTCTCCTCCATATGTTCAAAATACATCTCCAATGCTTTTTCAATGGTTTGTTCTATAAACTCTGAATCTCTCACACCGCTGAAATACTTTGAAAACTTTGCTATTTTAATGGATGTTATCGGCCTATATTTTTTATCCGCACTTTCAAATATATCGTCAAGCGAGCCAAAATTTAAGCTGTTGGTATTAAACGCTTTAACAATTTCATCTGCACTGTTTCCTTTAATTTTGCAATGCGTTTGTTCAAGATAGTTTGCAACAACCGCCTGTGCATTTTCATCAAGTGCTGTCAATTTTACGGCAGCGTCAAGCGCTATCCTGTTTGAGCCTGTTGCCGTAATTAAAGCGTCAGATAATTCCGCAGTTCTGATATACCGATACATCTGTGTTCGTGAACCGCCGTATTTCTTTGCAAGAATATCCAGACTGTCAACCTTTTCTCCGTTAGCTTGCAAATCATTTCTCTCACCCGATTTCTTTTTCATAACATCATATTGCTGTCGATATGCAATAACTCGCTCTCTGAAAGACACATCACGATTTATGAGATTAGCTTCCGTCAGAAGCATGATTGCATCTTCCTCGCTGCACTCTCTGATCTCGGCAGGAACACTTTTAAGTCCTGCCTCTCTCGCACATCGCCAACGATTTTCGCCCGATATGATTTCATATATATCCGATGTTTCCGTTTTTCTCAGCGTAAGCGGTGTAATGATACCGTTTTCTATAATGCTGTCTATCATAGCCTGTTTCTTTTCGCCCATGTACGGTTCAAACCTGTTGTGCTGTGACGGTCTGATATTATCAAGCGGAATTTCTGTGATTGATTGCTGATTTTGCTTATCATCTGTCTGTGGCGCATCAAATATTGACGCTATTTCCGACTGTTCATCAGATGTCATTTCCTCAAAAATCGGATTATCTGCATCCATTTGCAGTTTCTTTAAACTCATACAGTTCCATTACCTCCTTTGCAAGATTTTCGTAATCAACCGTAGCCTTATTATTCGGCTTGTACTGAAACAATGTTTTTCGTACTGCCGGAGTTTCGGCAACTGTGGTTGATAGTCGGATTTTTGTTTTTAATATTGGTACTGCTTTAATACTCTCAACCTGTTCACATACAACCTTTGCAATATTTGTGACGGGTGAATAATATGTCAGTAAGATTCCGGCTACGCTCAAATTCGGATTTATTTGTGATTTTGTCAGCTTAATATATTTTATCAGTTCGGCAAATCCGTCGAGCGATGAAAAGTCATTTGATTTTATCGGTATTATAACCCCGTCCGCTGCTGAAAGTGCATTAAGTGTCATCAGCCCCACGCTCGGAGGGCAGTCTATAATTATGTAGTCATAATTATTCTGTATATCAACCAAAAGTCTTTTCAGAATAGTTTCCCGAAATGACATTCCCGCCATTGCAATTTCCGTATTGGTAAGCCTGTTACTGCTGCCGATGAAGTCAATACCTTCATCGGATTTACATATGCACTCGGATACATCTGCGTCCATAGAATTTTCCATAAGGTCGCTGATTGTTTTTGTAAGTGTTACACCTTTTGGCATAAGTATCTGTGTTGCATTATGCTGTGAGTCAAGGTCAAGCACTAAAACCTTCTTGCCGACTCTCGTTAAAGCTGCCGATAAATTAACCGCCGTAGCCGTCTTTCCGACACCACCTTTCTTATTGCAAATTACTATAGTTTTTGACATCATTATCATATCCTCTCACTGATTATTTTTAGACTTTTAAATGATTTTGGCTTGTCCCTTAACAAAAACGAAAAAGGGACAAGTGCCGAAACCCTTGATTTAACAAGGTTTTCTCCACTTGTCCCTATTATAACATGTTCATCGGAAAATACCCCAATGACGTTCAGAGAATGAGCCTTTGCATATTCAAGCAAAAACAATTTCTGATTGACAATACTCTCCGAGTCCGCCACAGTACCGTCATCACGTGATAATCTTAAATACAATGCGGTTAAATTTTCTGCCATATAATCACCTTGCTTTGCTGATGAGGATTTGCATCAGTATTTCATTAAGGCTTTTTCCTTTCACCGTAAATATCGTTTTCACTTCCGCCATAATACCCCTCCTTATAATCACTTTATTAAAGCAAATACGATAATATTCGATGGCTTATCGGAATATTGTATCCGGCGGGGTGGACTTTGAGGCGGCGAACAAGCTCGGCGTAAAGGTCATATGGGCGCTGTCGCTGCCGGGAAAGGTGGCGCCTGTCACATCGGGAATAATAATAAAGGATACCATACTTAATATATTAAATGAATTGGGGGTGTAGAAAATGGATTTGGCAAATAAAACGATAGGTTTTGCAATGTGCGGTTCATTCTGTACCTTCAGCAAGGCAATAAGTGCATTGGAGAAGCTGTCGGAAACAGGTGCAAATATTGTGCCTATAATGAGCGAGATGTCATACACGACCGACACACGCTTCGGAAAAGCGGAGGATTTTCGTGAGAAGCTTATAAAAATAACGGGAAACGAAATAATAAATACTGTCAAAGGAGCGGAGCCGATAGGACCGAAAGGACTTCTCGACCTGCTTGTTATTCTTCCCTGCACAGGCAACACGCTTGCAAAAATATCGAGCGGAATAGCCGACACGTCGGTAACAATGGCGGCAAAAGCGCATTTGAGAAACCAAAGACCCATACTTATAGCCGTGTCCACAAATGACGGACTCGGCTGTGCCGCAAAGAACATAGGCAATCTTATGAATTATAAAGGCGTCTATTTTCTGCCGTTTTCGCAGGACGACTGCGAAAAGAAGCCGAACTCGCTTGTTGCCGATTTCAGCAAGCTGAATGAGGCGTGCGAGGCGGCGATAGAGAACAGACAATTACAGCCGGTACTGTGCTGATTATATAGATGCACAAAAGCAAGCGGCGGTGATTTTTCACCGCCGCTATCTTTATTATTTACAACAGCCATTTATAGTCCTGTCTGCAATCCAGAACATAATCAATATAAACTGTATTGTATTTAATTTGATAAATTAATAAATATCTTTTTGCCGCAAGCTTTTTTCTGTATTTGTTTGCAGGAATTTCATCACAGTTAAGCCGTGGATAACTCTCGGGCATAAACTCCAATGCTTTTATTTCAGTGATAATCTCCCTATGCAGCCTTTTTGCCGCTCCCGGAGAAACCTTTGCCAAAAATCTGATATGATTTACGAGCATTGACGCCGCCTTGTCCGAAACCGTAACATTATACTTCTTCCCCGTCATAGCTCACCTCTGATATGGCATCATCCAGCATTTTGTTAAGTTCATCAATCGAGTAACCTTTTTTACCCATAAGCCTTTCTTCCTCTGCGGCAATGAGTTCTTCTCTTAATTTAAGCATCTTTTCACGTCTTGAAAAAGTTTCAATATCCATAACCACTAAATCGCCTTCACCGTTTTTGGTAAGATATACGGGTTCTCCCGTTGTTTTGCAGTAATTTGAAATATCATTATAATTGTTTCTGATTGCGGCTGACGGTCTGATGTTCATAAAACCAACTCCTTATATCAATATTATATCATTTTATTGCTATAATTATACTATATATTTTTGTATATGTCAATAGGATAATCAGATGTTATCACAAAAGCAAGCGGCGGTGATTTTTCACCGCCGCTTTTAATGTTTTACATTAATTTCTGCAATCTTTCGTTTACCGCATAAAGAAAATCCTGCGTGTTTACCTTTTTCTTTTCGGGAAGTGTCGACAGCAAATACAAATCGCCTGTCATAACGCCCTCCTCTATGGTCTGAATTGTTGCTTTTTCAAGGTTGTCCGCAAATTTAACAAGATCGTCAAGTTTATCCAGCTCGCCTCTTTTTCTTAATGCGCCCGTCCATGCAAACAGCGTTGCAACGGAGTTTGTCGAGGTTTCCTCGCCCTTTAAATGTTTATAGTAGTGGCGCTGAACCGTTCCGTGCGCCGCCTCATATTCATATATTCCGTCAGGCGAAACAAGCACCGAAGTCATCATTGCGAGCGAACCGTATGCCGTTGCGACCATATCGCTCATAACATCGCCGTCATAGTTTTTGCACGCCCATATGTATCCGCCGTTTGAACGGATAACTCTTGCTACGGCGTCATCTATCAGCGTATAGAAATACTCTATCCCTGCAGCGTCAAACTTTTCCTTGTAATCCTTGTCAAACACCTCTTGGAAAATATCCTTAAAGCGGTGATCGTACTTCTTTGAGATAGTGTCCTTTGTCGCAAACCAAATATCTTTTTTCATATCGAGAGCATAGTTAAAGCAAGCTCTTGCAAAGCTTTCTATACTGTCATCACGGTTATGAAGTCCCTGAATTATGCCGTCGCCCTTAAATTCGTGAATGGTTTCACGGCTTACGTTTCCGTCCTTGTCGGTGCATACCAGTTCCGCCTTGGAGCCTGCTTTAACACGCATTTCAACGTTCTTGTATACGTCGCCGTATGCATGACGGGCAATCGTTATCGGCTTTGTCCATGTGGGGATATACGGCGTTATGCCCTTTACGAGAATAGGTGTTCTGAACACCGTTCCGTCAAGAATTGCACGGATAGTGCCGTTCGGCGACTTCCACATTTCCTTTAAGTTGTATTCGGTCATTCTTGCCGCATTAGGGGTTATTGTTGCGCATTTTACGGCTACACCGTATTTTTTTGTAGCCTCGGCGCTGTCGAAAGTAACCTTGTCGTCGGTTTCGTTTCTGTGTTCAAGTCCGAGATCGTAATATTCCGTCTTTAAATCAATATACGGCGTGAGGAGTATATCCTTTATCATCTGCCATATAACTCTTGTCATTTCGTCTCCGTCCATCTCAACGAGCGGCGTTTTCATCTGAATTTTCATCTAACCATTCCCTTCATAAATAAATAGAGGTTCCCCGTTAAGAAACCTCATTGTTACTGTATAATAGTATCACATTTCGCATTGTTTGTCAATTCAAATTTTCAATCGGCAAAATAGGCGGAATTTACAACACATTTATTATTATAAGTGCCGCAAATGACAGCACAATACCGATTATACATTTAAGCGTCAGCTTTTCGTGGAAGAGCGTTGCCGACATTATCGACGACAATATCAGCGACGAGCCTTGTGCAAGCGGATAAAGCTGTGCGGAGCTTAAATAATGCGCCGCAATCGTTTTGAAATACGAATTTGCGAAAAGGCATACCGACATTATCAATATATACACAAATATCGGCTTGAAATTCGCCTTTGCCGCACCCTCGCCGCTTTTTCCCTTAAACGCGAAGTAACAGCCTACCAGGACGGCGGCGGAAAATACGTATGTATAAAAGTTAAACACCGCACTTGTCGAATCGGTGCAAAGCTTTACGAAAAGCTTTTGCGAGAAGTCCGTCAGTCCGTTTGCAACGCCGCATATAACAAGCAGTACAAACGATGACACGCTTATTTTTTCCTTTATGGAATTATTGTAGGAACACATAATGATTACCGCCGCAAGCAGTACCGCAAGTCCGATCCACTGCGTAAGCTTTATCGTTTCGCCGAACATCATACTGCTTCCCAAAAGCGGAACCATAACGCCGAGCATTAAAAATACGTCGAGCATCATATATGCGCCTTTTTTTACGGATATGAGCCAGCACACAACGAACACCGATGTCGTTATGCCCGACATTGCCGTCAGCAGAAGCATGAGCGGACTTATTTTCAAAAGTCCGATATTCCCCTGTGCCGCAATCATTATAAAGCCTATTATTATGCAGAACCCCATTCGTATGGTGTTTGCAAGCATTGCGTCCTTATACTCGTTTACATATCCGCTTGTCTGCTTTCCGCAGTAGCCCTTCGTTGATCCTGCAATCAGCGAAAGAGCCAGAAATAAATACCCCATTACCTATCCAATCTCCTTTTTTACGGAAATACGTTAAATCCGCCCGACCACATATCCGCACCCAGGCATTTGTACGTAATTTCACGTATTTTCGGATATATCTCCATTTGGAGCGACCCGAAATTTTTAACGTGCTGTGCATATATAATCGTAATCTTTTTATCAAGGTCTATAAGCACAAGACTGCCGTTATAACCTATACAGACAAACGAATTTTCTATAGTTGTTTCGTTGTAGACAATATCGTTTATCAGTCTTTTCACGTTCTGCTCCGAAAGCAGTCTGTAACCGTTTTTGGACATACCGTTGTTGCAGAGAGTTTCCGCAAACAGCGCATAGTCGTCTACCGTTGTTATAAGACAGCCTTCGTTTTTGGCAAAGCTCTCCTCAAGCGTTTTTTTGCTTTCGGTTGTCTCGCCCGTTTTGCGGTTCATTGTGTACTGAACCGAAATACGCTTAATATTGCTGTAATTCAATGTGAACGACGAATTTTTCATCTTAAGCGGCATAAACACGCTCTCGAGAAGATAATCGTCAAGACTTCTGCCCGTCACAGCCTTTACAAGCTTGCTGAGGTTGTGATGATTATACAGATGCAGTTCACGGTCGAGCGTCTGCGAATACTCGTGAAGCATATTTTTTATGCTGATATCCTCCGAAAAATCAGGAATATATTTTATCACCTTATCATCAAGGCTCAAAAGTCCTTTTTCCTCAAGCTGTATAATTGCGGCGCAGTTTATAAGCTTTGTTGCCGAATGCATAAAATACAAATCCTTGTACGAAGTCTTTTTGCCTGCGTCCTCATCACTGTAGCCGTGCTTCTGACGGAACACGTTCACATGATTGCGGTACACCGTGCAGTCACAGCCCGGTATACCGTATACTTTATCAAACGAATCAAGATATTTAGCCAATGTACGAAAATTCATACTCTTACCTCATTTCACATCAGCCCTCAAGGCTGTCAAACTCCAGTCCCGGAATATATTTGCAAAATTCCTCAAGCTCCTTTGTGTAGTCGCCGTATATTTCGGTCATATGATGAATGTACGGTCCGTTTATCAGCTTTCTTTCAAGCTTGTCAAGGTCGTTAAATTCCGCCCATACATATGTACCGAAGGTGTGCGGACCGTCCGTTGTGTTGAACTTTCCGCCCAAAAGACTGTATTTGCCGCCCGACGCCTGAAATCTTGCTATTGTGTAGCCGCCGTCCTTCGCTCTGAAGCTCGGCTTTGTATTGAAAAGGCTTGCCTTTACGTCCTTATGCTTCATCGAATACGGGAACGGTCCGCAATGCCACAGAAGCTCTGCGTTTTTATTCTCCGGGTGACGGCACGTAAACTCGCCGAACATAGTTGCCTTTTCGCCTCTTGACGCCGCCGTGAGCAGTGCGCTTGTGACCGCGCCGTGAATATCGGACTCGCACGCCACGATGTATCCCATATCGTAAAGAATACTCATCGCAAGGCACGGGTTTGCCTTAAATGCAACCGGCATCGACGTCCAGCACTCCGTTGACAAAACATCGGCGTTTGTCTTTTCAAATACTTCCTTATAATAATGAACAAAGGCAAGCATACGCATAAGCGTTTCATCGTCAAGGTCGGTAATATACTTTTCTTTTACCTCCTTGATTTCCTCCGCAAGCAGCGGTCTGTTGCTTTCAAGGATTTCATACAAACGCTTTTCCGCAACCGCCATATTAACGGTCTGCATATTAAAGCCGAATTTTTCCGTAAGTTCAAGCTCATTGTACATTACGCTCTTGAACGGATTTAACCTCGTACCAACCTGTGTGATGCGCATACCGTTGAAGTTTTTAACCATTGACGCAACGGACAAAAAGCTCTTTAATCCGTCCGTAAATCTGCTGTCCTCAACGGGGCAGTTATTTATATACGTAAACGGCACATGATAGCGCTGCAATTGCTTGCTTATTGCGAATAATCCGCACTGGCAGTCGGTGTATCTTACGCCGTCAGCCTCGAAAACCATATCCTGCGGTCCCCACAGGAGCGTGGGAAGCTTCATCTTTTTTGCAATCTGCCCTGCCGCCTCCTCGTTTCCGAAGTTGCAGTTTATAAGGAAAATTGCGTCAACTTTCTCGTTGCGCAGATATTCCGCAACCCTGTCACATTCAAATTCACTTACAAGCAGACCTTCCTCGTTAAGCCATTCAAGGTCGGTGAAAGAAGTTTTATCGTCCGTGAAGGTGTCTTTTATGTACTTTACAATGTGATTTTTGTTGTCCTCTGCCTTTGCCGGCTCAAAAATACCCTTGCGTGTCTTTGCGTCCGCAAGATCACGCCGTATGGGTATGAGTCCTATTTTTAAACTGAAGTCCATCATAATTATACCATACCTCCCTTTTGCCGTCAATACGGCACTAAAATTTATCTGTAATGCCGTAATCGGCATACTCAAAAATTCTTGCGTCTTTATCGGGATTTACCGCTATGATTGTCTGCGCATTTTCGATTGCGCAGGTGTGATGCACCGCACCCGAAATCCCTGCCGCTATGTAAATTTTCGGCGATACGGTTTTACCCGTAAGCCCGACCTGCATTTCATACGGAGCGGCGCCCATATCCACAAGTCCTCTCGACGCACACATCTGCGCACCGATTTTTTCGGCAAAAGCTTTAAGGCTTTCCATACTGTCCTTAACCCCTCTGCCGCCCGAAACGATTATGTCCGATGA
>DJRJ01000003.1:0-2178 GCA_002438865.1 Clostridiales bacterium UBA6363 | reverse complement strand
ACGTTTCCGCTTTTCGCCGGGCGGTACATATACAGAGTTTCGCCGTCCGTTTCAAGCTTTACACAGTCGGCGCAAAGTCCCGTCTGCAAAAGCGCCGCCGTTATCGGGGCGTTTTTTCTGCCCCAAAGGTCCGCATTCCACAGAATTACCTGCGGTTTTTCAATCTGCGCTCTTTGCGCTATAAGCTTTGGATCGGTTTCCGTTATAAGCGTTACCGTTTCCGATATTTTAAGCGCCGCTTTCTGCACCTTATCGCCTATTATCCACACATTTTTGAATTTTACCGGCGATACGGCTTCAGCCGTTTCCTCACGGCTTTCGTTTTTAAGGCGTTCTATAAGCGGTAAAAGCTCGTCACGCCTTATAAATTTACAGTTTCGTCTGCCTGATTTGTTTTCAAACACCTCAAGCACCTTTGTGGGCGAGCCGTTAAATCCGCACCGTGATATGTCTGCTCCGAGCATAGCGCTGTCCCATACCGTAATCTCCGATACCTTTGAGCGCATTTTGGGAAAACGCAGAGTATTTATCCGCTCCACCGTAATCAGTGACGGCAGCGGCAAGCTTTCCTCACCCGTGCGTGTACGGCACGAGATTGCGCCGTCCGCACTCAATATCTCCATTACGTTCGTTATAACACCCATACCCATAGTGGCGGCAAGGCACGGTCCCACCTGTGCGGTGTCGCCGTCCGTTGTCTGCCGTCCGCAGATTATAAGATCGTATTCAAGGCGTTTTAATGCAAGCGAAAGAATATACGCCGTTGCGAGCGTGTCCGAGCCGGCAAAGGCTTTGTCGCATAAAAGTATCACCTTTACCCCCAGCCGTGTAAGCTCCTCAAGCGGAGCTTTTGCCGAGTCGGGACCCATACTTATCACCGTAACGTCATCGCAAAGCCGCAGTGCGCACTCAACGGCGTACTTGTCAAACTCATTTATCTCGCCGCCGCACACCTTTGCACATACAACTGTTTTCATCTGTACACGTCCTCTAAAGCATCATGAATACGCTTGTATTTTTTGAAAATTTCCGCATACTTCTTTGTATTTTCACTGTTCGGAACCGTTGTTGAAACGACTTTTGAGCAATGCGCAAGAGCGTCCTTTTCATTTTCCCAAAAGCCTGCCGCAATACCTGCAAGCATTGCACTTCCGAACGAAGAATCCGTATTATCGCCGACGGAAAGTTCTATTCCCAGGCAATCCGCCGTTATCCTCCGCCATAGCGGACTTTTCGAGCCGCCGCCTATTATGCGTGCGGCACTGTCATGCGAAATCCCGAGCGAGTCGAGCGTTGTCATACAATCGAGCATGGACATTGCCACGCCCTCCATTACGGCACGTGCAAAATGCGCCTTTGTATGTCCGCCTCTTATTCCCGTAAAACTTCCGCACAAAGACGGGTCCTGGTACGGAGTAAGCTCTCCGTTTAAGTACGGGTGGAAAATCAACCCGTCCGAGCCAACGTCAATCTTTTCCGCCGCCTCATCAAAATCCTTGTAATCACCGCCGAACGTATCACGGAACCAGCGCATAGATGCGGCACATGATTTGGTAGCCGTACCCGGATACCACAAACCGCTCACCGTATGCGAATAATTTACAAGATTAATATCGGGGTACGGCTTGTCGGTAATAACGCATATTCTGCCTGCCGTTGCAAGCTTAAGCGTCATATTCCCTTTTTCGACCGCTCCCGATGCGAGCACCTCCATTACGGTGTCGGTTGTTCCGCAAATAACGGAGATACCCTCGCAAAGTCCCGTATCGGCGGCGGCACGTGCCGTAACAGTGCCTGCCATATCGCCCGGTCTTTTTATTTCGGGGAGCATTGAACGCTCAATACCGCAGATTTTGCACAGTTCATCGCTCCAATTACCGCTTTCCATATCGAAAAGCATACTGCCCTCCGCCTCTATAATATCGGTAACAAAATCACCCGTAAGCATATGCCGCACGTAATCCTTTGCGAACATTATCCTTTTAATGCGTGAAAAATTCTCACTCTCGTTGTTCTTCACCCACATAATCTGCGGCAAAGTCCAGATAGTGCCTGCCGAATGATAAGATTTTTTCTTTATAAGCTCAGCACAATTTTCCGTCAGATACCGCACCTCATCGGTACAGCGTGTGTCCGTCCAGTATATTGACGGGCGCACAACGTTAAAATCAGCATCGC
>DJRJ01000006.1 GCA_002438865.1 Clostridiales bacterium UBA6363 | reverse complement strand
TAACGGAGGTTAATTATGAGTAATTTAAAAATACGCTGGATAGGGCAGAGCGGATACATTTTATCGGACGGAAAGACCGTAATATGCATTGACCCGTATCTGTCGGACGTTGTAAATCGGGTGGCGTCAAGACCGAGAATGGTCGAAGCACCTATTGCCCCCGAAAATCTGATTGCCGATGCGGTTATATGCACGCACAATCATATTGACCACGTAGACATTGACGCAATACCGCATATGAACAAATCGCTTACATTTTATGCGCCGACCGACTGCAAAGAAACGCTATCGGAACTGGGCGTAACGAAATATATGCCGTTTGACGAGGGTACGGAGTACAAAATCGGCGATTTTACAATAGGGGCGGTATTTGCGGATCATACCGTACCTGCGGTGGGCGTGACAGTTGAATACGGCGGAACGGTTATGTACTTTACGGGAGATACGTATTACCATAAAAAGCTTAAAAACGTAAAATGCGATATACTTTTTGTATGCATAAACGGAAAGCTGGGCAATATGGACGTAAACGACGCCATAAAGCTTGCAAACGAGATAAAACCGACAACGGCGGTACCGAATCATTACGGAATGTTTGAGAGTAATACCGAGGACCCGAAAAAATTTGATGTGCAAAATAGGTTTATAATGGATTTTGACAAAGAATATGAGGTAAAGGACAAATGTTTGATTTAACGGGAAAAAGAGCGCTTGTGACAGGCTCCACGCAGGGAATAGGCTTTGAGGCGGCAAAGCTTCTGGCAAAGCAGGGTGCTGTCGTTTACATTAACGGTGCTTCAAGTGACGAAAAATGCAAGGCGGCAAGCGAAAAGATACCGAACTCAATCCCCGTGAGGGCAAATCTTGCAGATAAGGACGAAATAAACGCTCTTTATGAAAAAACGGGCGGAGTTGATATTCTTGTTCTCAATGCGTCGGTGCAGTATAAGCGCAAATGGGACGGCTATACCGATGATGAATTTGA
Organism: Clostridiales bacterium UBA6363; assembly: GCA_002438865.1. Taxonomy (GTDB): domain Bacteria; phylum Bacillota; class Clostridia; order UBA1381; family UBA1381; genus UBA4716. The sequence continues at coordinate 13,450 of DJRJ01000006.1, read as the reverse complement.
TATGCAGCTTGACTGCAATCTGAAAAGCACATATTATATGATAAAAAAATATGCGCCGTATATGCAGGCGCAAAAGTGGGGAAGAATTGTTACAATCGGCAGTGTAAATCAGTACAACAATCACCCCGAGCTTTCCGTGTACGGAGTTACAAAGGCGGCGCAGAAAAAGCTTGCGGAAAACATTGCGCCGTATCTTGCTCCGTTCGGAGTAACGGTGAACAATGTTGCGCCGGGAGCGATAAATACGCCGAGAAATGCCGAGGCTCTAAGCGATGAGGAATTTAACAAAAAGGTAATTGCAAGCATACCGGCAGGATATGTCGGCACTCCCGAAGATGTTTCTGCGGCGGTACTGCTGTTATGCAGTGATGAGGGCAGATATATAACAGGTTCGGAAATAATAGTGGACGGCGGTATGCATCTTTAAAACGCACATACCGTATGGGATAGATAGGAAAGGTGATATATATGCATTTTAATGACAGAGAAGAAATAATCAAGCTCACACCGCAGTGGAAAGGCGAAAGATTTGCGGACGGACGTCCCAAGGTGGACGACAAATATTTAAAGGCATTGCAGAAGCTCACGCTTGAAGAAGTGTGGAAGCCGATATTCGTAAAAGGATATGAGAGCCAGTTCGAGGGCAGACTGCATACACTCCATAATGACGGCAGAAAGCTTATCGGACGTGCCGTAACGGCAACGTATTGCCCGTATCGCCCCGATTTTGACGAGGTGGTAAAAGAAATCGGACGCAGTGAGGGAAGAACGGGTACATATAATCAGTGGATAATAGATAACCTTGTCGAGGGGGATGTTCCCGTAATCGATATGTACGATAAAATATATAAAGGCACATTCCTCGGCGGAAATCTTACAACGGCGCTTAAAAACAAGACAAAGAACGAAACGGGCGGTGCAGTCATTTGGGGCGGTATACGTGATACCGAGCAGATGAACAAGGTTGAAAACACACAGGTATATTACAGAGGAATAGACCCCACGCCTATCCGTGATTTTGTAATGACGGGTTATAACACCGTCACACGTATCGGAAATGCGGTCTGCCTGCCGGGTGACGTTGTTTTCGGTGCAGGCGGCGGAGTGCTGTTTATACCGAGCCACCTTGTTGAGGAGGTTGTCGGCGGAGCGGCAAAAACGCAGGTAAAGGATTTGTTCGGCTTTGAAATGATAGCACAGAACAAATTTACCACGGCGCAGATAGACAAGAACACATGGTCAAAAGATATGCTCGATCTGCTTATGGATTTCATCGAAAAGGACGATCGTGCAAAAGAATACAGAGGACTTGACTGGTCGGTTGAGTACGATCTCGCCATAAACGGCGATCCCAACGATACGCAGTCGTCTTTATAAGAAACGCTTTTTAGTAAAAAATCTGCAGTTTTCTGCAGATTTTTTTTGCTGCTGTAACACAATTTTAAGGAACTAAATGTAAAAAAAGTCGTTAAAAGCTTGATATTGTAGTAAAAACAAGGTATAATAAGAATGAATTATTATAATTAGATTTGTGCGTTTGCACCGAAAGGAATGGATTTTATGAATGAAATGGCACAATTGCTGTTTCCGGATATAACAAAAACACCGGACGATTACGAAAAGGAATACCCGAACAGGGATTTGCCGGAGGGCGCAAAGGTAACACGTTTTGCGCCGAGTCCTACGGGATTTTTGCATATAGGCAGTTTGTTTGCGGCTTTTGTATCACAGCGTGCGGCAAAGGCTACAGACGGCGTTTTCTATTTAAGAATTGAAGATACGGATAAAAAGCGTGAGGTAGAAAACGGCGTTACGGGCATGGTAGAGGGTCTTAACGATTTCGGAATATATCCCGACGAGGGAATGATTGACGAGGTAAACTCAAAGGGCGCATATGCTCCTTATATACAAAGTAAGCGCACACCGATATATCAGGCATATGTAAAAGCGCTTGTTGAGCAGGGAATGGCTTATCCGTGCTTTATGACGGAGGAGGAAATTTCCGCTGTACGTGAAAAGCAGGAACATGAAAAGGTACTGCCCGGAATTTACGGAGAGTATGCAAAGTACAGGGATATTACCCCGGAAGAAGCGAAAAAGCTTATAGATGAGGGCAGAGAATATGTTGTAAGACTCAAATCCCCCGGCAAGCCTGACGGCAAGGTGTCGTTTAAGGACGCCGTAAAGGGAACTATAGAAATGCCCGAAAATATTCTTGACGTTGTGCTTTTGAAAAAGGACGGAACGCCTACATACCATTTTGCACACGCAGTAGACGATCACCTTATGCACACAACAGACGTTACGAGGGGCGATGAATGGATTTCATCGGCGCCGATACATCTTCAGCTGTTCAGAGTGCTTGGCTTTAAAGCACCTCGCTATGCGCACATTTCGCCGATTATGAAAGAGGACGCCGAAACGGGCGGAAAGAGAAAGCTTTCAAAGCGCAAGGACCCTGAAGCGGCGGTTACGTATTATAAGGAAACGGGTTTCCCGAAAGAGGCTGTGCTTGAGTACCTTATGACTATCGCCAATTCAAACTTTGAGGACTGGCGCAGAGCAAATGCAGCCGCTCCGCTTGACGAGTTTAAATTCAGCCTTTCAAAAATGAGCAAGGCGGGAGCGTTGTTTGACCTTGTAAAGCTTAATGATATAAGCAAGAACTACATCAGCACGCTTGATAAGGAAACGGTGTATAACGAGGCTGTAGAGTGGGCAAAGGACTATAATAAGAAATTATACGATATTCTCACAGCCGATGAGGAATACGCAAAAACGATATTCGGTATAGAGCGTGGAAACGCAAAACCACGTAAGGATATTGCAAAGTGGTCGGATATAGAGGATTATATTGCATATTTTTATAACGATATATGGGATCGACAGCGTGACTTTGCGGAGAACGTTTCAAATGCGGACGCAATTGAAATTATAGAAGAATACAAAAAGCTGTACGATCCGGCGGCACCGTCGGAGGATTGGTTCCCGACAGTGCGTGATATGGCGGAAAAACTTGGCTTTGCAAAAGCTCCCAAGGAGTATAAGAAAAATCCCGATATGTATAAGGGACACGTGGGAGATGTTGCCGGAGTTATACGTGTGGCGGCAACGGGCAGAAGAAACACCCCCGATTTATGCGAGATACTTCATACTCTCGGTGCGGACGAGGTGGAAAAGCGCTTTGACGAAGCAATAAAAATTTTGAAAGGGTAAACATAATGGAAGAGTTTGTAAGCAGAAATTTTATACAGGAAGCAATTGACAAGGATTTGGGAGAGGGGCATTACGATCACGTGCAGACACGTTTTCCGCCCGAGCCGAACGGATACTTGCATGTGGGACATGCAAAGGCTATATGCATAGATTTCGGAATGGCAAAGCAGTACAAGGGAACGTGCAATCTCCGCCTTGACGACACAAATCCCACAAAAGAAGATACCGAGTATGTTGACGCAATAATGGAGGATATACAGTGGCTCGGATTTCAGTGGGACAAGGTTTTGTATGCGTCGGATTATTTTGACGATATATATAAGGCGGCTGTAAAGCTTATCGAAAAAGGCAAGGCGTATGTGTGCGACCTGTCCGCAGACGAGATAAGAGAGTACAGAGGAACTCTTACCGAACCCGGAAAGAACAGTCCGTACAGAGAACGTTCAATCGAGGAAAATCTTGATTTGTTCAAGCGTATGACGGACGGCGAATTCCCCGACGGCGCAAAGGTTTTAAGAGCAAAGATAGATATGGCATCGCCCAATCTTAATATGCGTGACCCCGTTATATACAGAATTTTAAGAGCGCATCATCACAGAACGGGCGACAAGTGGATTGTTTACCCGATGTACGATTTTGCACACCCCATATCAGACACGGTTGAGGGCGTTACACATTCCCTGTGCTCGCTCGAATTTGAGGATCACAGACCGCTCTATGACTGGGTTTTGAGAGAAGTGGGATACGATAAGCCGTCAAGACAGATTGAGTTTGCAAGAATGAACTTAAACTATACTCTCACAAGCAAAAGACGCTGTCTTAAGCTTGTCAAGGAGGGCATAGTTTCGGGTTGGGACGACCCGAGAATGTCCACGATATGCGGAATGAGAAGACGTGGATACACGCCTGAGGCAATAAGGGATTTCTGCGAAAGAATAGGCGTTTCAAAGGCGAACAGCGTAATAGATTTCGCAATGCTCGAAGCTTGTATAAGAGATGATCTCAACAAAAAAGCACCGAGAGCAATGGCGGTATTAAACCCGATTAAGCTTATAATCGATAATTACCCCGAGGATTTGGTCGAGAAGATAGAGGTTGAAGTAAACCCCGAAGATCCGTCAATGGGAACGAGAGAAGTCGAGTTTTCAAAGGAGCTTTATATTGAAGCCGAGGACTTCCGTGAAGAAGCTCCGTCAAAGTATCACAGGCTTGTACCGGGCAGAGAGGTGCGTTTAAAGAGTGCGTATTACGTAACCTGCACGGGCTGTGATAAGGACAGCGACGGAAATGTTGTTGCGGTACACTGCACATATGATCCAGAGTCAAAAGGCGGACAGACCCCGGACGGAAGAAAGGTAAAGGGAACAATTCATTTCGTAAGCGCCGCTCATGCACTTGATGCCGAAATACGCCTTTATGACAGATTATTTACTGTTGAAAACCCGTCCGATGAAACGGGCGTAAACGATTTTACTGATAACTTAAATCCCGACTCGATGATTGTTGTAAAGCACGCAAAGCTTGAAAGCAATCTCAAAAATGCGGCAGTGGGCGATAAGTTCCAGTTCTTAAGAACGGGATATTTCTGCAAAGATAAGGACAGCACGGACGAAATGCCCGTATTCAACAGAACGGTTGCGCTTAAGGATTCGTGGAAGAAGATAGATAAGTAATACGGAGGTCGTAAAAATGGAATACACAAGATTTTTTGCCGACAGAGTCAAGGAAATGAAAGGTTCGGCAATTAGAGAAATGTTTAAAAGAATGGCAGACCCGACAATAATTTCACTCGCCGGAGGAAACCCGGCATCGGAGCTTTTCCCGGGAAAAGAGCTTGCCGAAATAGCAAAAGAGGTTTTGGACGAAAACCCGACTCTTGCCTTGCAGTATGGCACAACGGACGGTCACCCGAAAATGAAAGAATGTGCAAAATCGAGAGCGTTAAAAGTAAATTCGTATCATGATACGGACGAAATACTTATAATGACGGGCGCAAATCAGGGAATAGACCTTACCGCAAAAGCAGTGCTTAACAAAGGCGATAAGGTAATAGTTGAAAGCCCGAGCTTTGTCGGCAGTTTAAACGCATTCAGAACATACGAGTGCGAGCTTGTGGGCGTTGAGATTGAGTCTGACGGAATGAATATGGAAAAGCTTGAAGAAGCTTTGAAGAATAACGAGAATGTGAAGATGATATACACAATCCCCACATTCCAGAACCCGACAGGCGTTACAATGTCGCTTGAAAAGAGAAAGAAAATGCTTGAGCTTGCGTCAAAATACGACGTGCTTATATTGGAGGATAATCCGTACGGCGATCTGCGCTTTGCGGGCGAGGACGTTCCGACGGTTAAATCACTCGATACAGAGGGCAGAGTTATATATTCAGGCTCTTTTTCAAAAATACTCTCACCCGGTATGCGTTTGGGATATATTGTTGCCGGTGCGGAGCTGTGCGGCAGAATTGAGATTTTGAAACAGGCAAACGATGTACATACGCCTGTTCTTACTCAGCTTATGTGCGTTAAGTTTATGGAAAAATACAATATTGACGATTATATAGAAAAGAACAGAAAGCTGTACGGCGAAAAATGCCGTCTGATGCTTGACACGATGGAAAAATGCTTTCCGAAAGGCAAGGTAGCATGGACAGTGCCGGACGGCGGAATATTCCTGTGGTGTACCTGTCCCGGAATAGAAGATATAACGCCCGTTATGAATGCGTGCCTTGAAGAAAAGGTTGCGATTGTGCCGGGATCGAATTTTGAAACGAATATGAAGCTCCCGTCAAACAAGTTCAGACTTAATTATTCCTCCGAAACGCCGGAGAGAATAAAGGCAGGAGTGGAGCGCCTCGGCAAGGTTCTTTGCGAGAAGCTTTAAACGCTCAAAAGACAAATCATATAAACAATGCCGCTTGTGCGGCGGAACGGAGATTAATATGAAAACAGATATGGTTCTCAGTCTGATATTCGCATTGATAATATCATTCGGGTTTACTTTTGCAACGACGCCGCTCGTAAGGCGGCTGGCATTTAAAATAGGCGCTATAGACGTACCTCGTGACGGACGCAGAATGCATAAGAAACCAACGCCCCGAATAGGCGGATTGGCAATAGTTTTCGGATTTTTGGTGGCAACGGTGTGCTTTGCAATTCCGTACTGCGAAAAGCGTGAGCTTTTCGGAACGCTTTTGGGCGTGGCGGTAATAGTGGTAATGGGGGTTATCGACGATTGCAAGGATTTGCCCGCTATATTGAAGTTTGTAATTCAGATAGCGGCGGCACTGATTGTAATATTTGTGGGCGGCATAAAAATAAGCGTGTTCACAAACCCGAACATTTTCTCGGATAATCCGTACTGGGTATTGCCAAACTGGCTTTCTATAACGCTTACGGTAATCTGGATAGTGTTTATCACAAACGCCGTAAACTTTATTGACGGACTGGACGGACTTGCCGCCGGCGTAAGCGCAATAATGTCAATTTCATTGGTGTTCATTTCGGTGCGCTCGGGCGAAATCTCGATAGCCATACTCGGTATTGCGCTTATGGGTGCGTGCTTTGGATTTTTGCCGTTTAATTTTAACCCGGCAAAAATATTTATGGGCGATACAGGCTCGACATTTTTGGGATTTATGCTTGCAACGCTATCCATTCAAGGTGTGTTCAAGTCCTATGCGGTGATTTCGTTTGCAGTACCGCTTTTGATACTCGGCTTGCCGCTGTTTGACGCATTGTTCGCAATGTTAAGACGAATGCTGTCGGGAAAAAGTCCTATGGTGGCGGATAGGGGACATCTGCACCACCGCCTTATAGATATGGGATTTTCGCAAAAGCAGACGGTGTTTATACTCTATGCGATAAGCGGTGTTCTCGGAATAACTGCGGTATTGCTTGCGGAAAGCGGTTTCCTGCGTGCACTGCTGCTTGTTATCTGCGTGCTGATATTCCTGCTTATAGGCTCGCTTTTGGGCGCAAATAGCTATACACATCAGCAAAACGGTGATAAACCCAAGGATAAGGAAGATTAATTTTTATATAAAGGAGCAGTATTTTGATGGATAAAATAAAGGTATTGACGGTTTTCGGTACAAGACCGGAGGCAATAAAAATGGCGCCGCTTGCCATAGAACTCGGCAAGAATGAGCATATTATTTCAAAGGTATGCGTTACGGCACAGCACAGACAAATGCTTGATCAGGTTCTTGAAATTTTCAAGGTAAAACCCGATTACGATCTGGATATAATGAAAACACGCCAGACGCTTGTCGGAATTACCACAAGAGTGCTTGAGGGACTCGACGGCGTTATAAAAGAGGAAAAGCCGGATATAATTCTTGTTCACGGAGATACGTCAACAAGCTTTGTTGCGGCGCTTGCGGGATTTTATAATCAGGTTAAGGTCGGTCACGTGGAGGCGGGACTTCGGACATATGATAAATATTCGCCGTTCCCCGAGGAAATGAACCGTCAGCTTACGGGCAGAATTGCCGATATGAACTTTTCGCCGACAAAGCAGAATAAAGCAAATCTCTTAAAAGAAAACATAGACGAAAAGACTATATATATAACGGGAAACACTGTAATTGACGCTTTAAAGACTACGGTAAAAGAAGATTATAAATTCAAGGACGAGGTTTTAAATTCGCTTGATTTCAATAACCGCCGTGTAATAATCGTTACGGCGCACAGACGTGAAAACCTCGGAAAGCCGCTTGAGGATATATGCCATGCACTAAAGCATATAGTGGAAAAATATGAGGATATTGAAATAGTATACCCCGTTCATCTTAATCCTGCCGTTCGTGAAACGGTATTCGGCATATTGGGCGAAACGGAGAGAGTACACCTTATAGATCCGCTCGATGTTCTTGAACTTCATAACGCAATGGCGAGAAGCTTTATGGTAATGACCGATTCGGGCGGTATCCAGGAGGAGGCTCCTGCGCTTGCAAAGCCGGTGTTGGTATTAAGAAAAGAAACGGAGCGCCCCGAGGCGGTTGCGGCAGGTACGGTAAAGATAGCCGGTGTTGACCGTGACGAGATAATACGCCTTGCAGAGGAATTGATCGAAAACCCGAACGAATATCACAAAATGGCACATTCCGCCAATCCTTACGGCGACGGCGGCGCATCGGAGCGTATTGCCGAGGCACTGCTGTATGAATTCGGCATTTCGGATAAGCGTCCGAAGGACTTTGAGGTATAATAAATTTTACGAAACGGAGAAATCAAATGATAGAGAAAAAGGGAAATATATTTCACATTTCAGCTAAAAATATAAGCTACACTGCGGCGGTAACGGAAAGCGGCAGACTGATACATTCGTATTTCGGGAAGAAAATCCGTGTAAACGAAAACTATAAAACGGATTTTCGGCTCGATGCGGACATATGGAGCGTTGAAAACAAGATAGGCTACAGCTTTTTCCATGCCGATGAGTATTCGGAGGAATACCCGTCATACGGATATTCCGATTTGCACATTCCGGCATATGAGGCGGAAAACAGCGACGGAAACAGCATATCCGAGCTGTTATATAAGGAATACAAAGTATATGACGGCGCTTACCAAGCAGAGGGTATGCCAATGCTTTTTGACGGCAATAATTCGGCGCAGACTCTTGAAATAACGTTAGAGGATAAATATACGGGACTTAACGTGATTCTTATCTATACAGTTTTTGAAGAGTACAATGTTATTGCAAGAAGCGTAAAGTTTGTGAATACCTCCGATAAAAAGCTTATTCTTAAATCGGCATACAGTTCGTGTTTTGCGCTTAACGGCGGTGAGCGTGACGTTATATATTTCCCAGGAACATGGGGCAGAGAACGTTCATATACGAGAAACGCCGTAACAACGGGTATGAATATCGAACTCGGCAGTACACGTGGTATGAGCAGTCATGAGATGAATCCGTTTGTAATGATAGCCGACAAAAATGCCGATGAAAATAACGGAAACGTGTATTCGGTGTCGCTTGTATACAGCGGAAATCATTCAACGGCAGTAAATTGCGACCATTACGGACACATACGCATTATGCAGGGCATAAACCCGTTCGGATTTGAGTGGGAACTTGGCGGCGGTGAAACGTTTGACACACCGCAGAGCATTATGTGCTTTTCGGACTGCGGAATAGGCGGAATTTCACGTGAGCTTTCGGACTTGTACCGTAACAACCTCTGCCGCAGTAAATGGACAAAAAAGGAGCGTCCGATACTTATAAACAACTGGGAAGCTACATATTTTGATTTTAACGAAGAAAAAATACTCAATATAGCAAAGAAAGCAAAGGAAACGGGCATAGAACTGTTCGTTCTTGACGACGGCTGGTTCGGCAAGCGTGACGATGACAAATCCTCGCTCGGCGACTGGTACACCGATATGCGCAAGCTTCCTTCGGGCATTGAGGGACTGGCGAAAAAGGTGACGGAACTCGGCATTAAGTTCGGACTTTGGTTTGAGCCGGAAATGGTGAGTCCCAATTCAGAGCTGTACCGTGCACACCCTGACTGGGCAATAAGTGTAAACGGCAGAATTCCCGTGCAGATAAGAAATCAGTATATACTTGATTTAAGCCGTGATGAGGTTTGCGATTATGTTATAAACGCAGTAAGCGATGTGCTTGAAAAAGCGGATATTTCCTATGTAAAATGGGATATGAACCGTCAGATGACGGAAATGCCCTGTTACGGATATAACCACAAATATGTTCTCGGCTACTATAAAATAATGTCTGCCATAACGGAAAGGTTCCCCGACGTGCTGTTTGAAGGCTGCTGCAGCGGCGGAGGAAGATTTGACGCAGGCGTTTTGGCATATATGCCGCAGATTTGGACAAGCGATAACTCCGATGCGATTGCAAGACTTAAAATACAGTATTCAACATCGATGGGTTATCCCGTATCGTCAATTTCAGCGCACGTGACTGCATCTCCGAATCTCCAGAATGGGCGTATAACTCCGCTTAAAACACGTGCAGATGTTGCATATGCCGGAGTTTTCGGATACGAACTTGACATAACAAAAATGGCAGACGATGAAATCGAAACCGTTAAGGAGCAGATTGCACGCGATAAGGAAATACGCGGGTTTATCCAAAACGGGGATATGTACAGGCTTGTAAGCCCGTATGAAAGCGATTACTGCTCATGGGAGGTTGCGGCAAAGGACAAAAGCGAAGCGTTTGTTATGACGTGTCGGATTATGTCCGTTTTAAGCGACGATCATGTCCAGGAGATGCGGATTTTCCTTAAAGGTCTTGACCCCGATGCGGATTATATTGATAAGGAAAGCGGTCTGATATACGGCGGCGATGACCTTATGTACAGAGGTATTGTGCCTAAGTACGGCAGAACAGAGGATTTTTCAACCAATATAATGCATCTTGTAAAACTCGATAAATAATACGAATTAGGAGAGTACCGTAATGGGATTTTTAATCAGAACAATCGAAATGTTTTTGGTAAGCGCCGCACCGTCGGCAATCAGTCTTTGGCTGACGCTGTACAGAGTCAGCAGTGACAGCCCCATAGCATGGCGGTTTATGTGTATGGGTTCGTTTGTTATATGCGTTTTGGGTAATATATATTACTGGAGATCGTATATTATTTCCACGGGGAATGATAAAAAGGCTTTTTATCTTGCAAATCTGACTGCATATGCGGTGTACGCTGCCGGTGTTCCCATACTTACGGCGTTTGCGGACAATGAAGTGTTCTGTGCGGTGTACGGAGCATTGCGTGGATTTGAATTGTTTAATTTACCTACGGTACTCAGCAATATAATATCCCTTGTGATTTTGTTTGTGTGTATGATACTGACAAAGGTAATTGTAGGCAAGCATGTTGATCTGGATATAGCTATGCAAAGGGAAGCACTTGAGGCTGATGAGGATCTTGACTGAAAAAAAGGAGCTGTAAATTTTACAGCTCCTTTCAGATTGTAGACAAACCGTCTAAGGTTTGTCTTCTTTATATTGTCGACAGGCTCAGCTCCTTTTTTATCTTATCGGGACTTCGATAAGAGTAACATCGCCGGGGGCGAGAGTTATATTTATTTCAAATTTGTTATTTACGGCTTTTACAATTTGCGTGCTTTTAATCATTTCCGATTTTTCTTCAAGGAATGCAAGTGTTTTTCTGTTTATAAATTCGGGACTGCCGCATTTTATCCACCATTCGTATACACTTCCGCCGTCGTCGCATATCGATGTGGTGTCGCAGAAAAGGGTTTCGCTTAACGCTTGCGGAATTTCAACGGTTATATCCGCATTGCCCTGATTTTCGGTATCGGGCTCCGTATAATAGTATACAAGTGCTCTGAATATCTTTTTTTGTTCGTCATATGTACTCAGCACGCCGCAGCCGTCCTTTTTGCCGGCAAAGGTGCTCGGTACGTAATTACCCTCAAGCTTGCCGAGAAGTAAAAACGCATTGTAACTGCTTTTGGGAATATCGTTTATGTTAATCATTCCGTATCCGCCGTGGAACGGTATGTAATGAAAGCCCTGCTCCTGGTATATGTCGGACAAATTCCAGTAGAGTGAGCCGTCTATTATATCGCCGAGGTCGTCAAACATTTTCACGATAAATGCCGCATTGTTCTTTTCGTCGTGGTTAAACGCCATAGGACCGGCACTGGAATTCCATTCGCCCATAATAAGCGGTACGCCTTTTAAGGAAGAATTGTCAATCAGTTGTTTTGTATGGTTGTACAGCTCATACATAACGTTTGAGTTCTGCAGAGTAACATCGCCGTAATCGCTGTCGAGAAAGGCGAGGTCGCTCGGGTATGCGTGGGTTGAGATGAAATCGCACGGCACATTGTTTTTTTCAACGTAATCGATAAATTTGTCTATCCACAGGCACTTGCTCGTCGCAGGTCCGCCCACGATGAGCGAATTATCGGCTTTTCTTACCGATAAGACGGTGTTCTTGTACAGCTCAAGGTAATCCTCAAGACCGATATTGAGGTCAGGCTCGTTCCAAACTTCGAAATACCACTGCCGTATACATTCCAAACCGTATCTTTCGATAAAGTGCATTGTCATTTTGTAAATAAGCTCATTCCACTTCGGGTATGATGACGGTGCGGAAAGCTCCGCATGATAATAATTAACGTGTATTCTCTTATCGGTTGAAAGCTCAACGGGGCAGTAACCTATTTCGAGAAACGGCAAAAGTCCGCATTCAAGCACCTTGTCGAATATCTTGTCTATTTTCGTGAAGTCAAGCACTAAATTTCCGTTGCTGTCCTCACTGTATACGCCTGTATTGGGCGATATTATGTTGTGAAAGCGGACGTACTTAAATCCGCACTCACGCTGTCCCTTAAGAGCATGTGACGGTAAATCCTCACGCAGCCATAACGGTGCATGGCAGGTATTGATGCCGAAGCTCCACAGCGGTCTTACGGGTTTTGTTTTCTCCTTTGTATTACATATTATTTTCATCTTAGTCCCTCCGTTTTATGATTTTTTTTGCGAAATTCAGACGGGGTTATTCCCGTTTCTTTCTTAAAGAAAGAAGAAAAGTAATGGCTGTTTTCAAATCCGAGTACCTGAGCGATCTCACGTATTGAAGAATTTGTTTTCAAAAGCAGATACTTTGAGGCGTTTACTCGTTTTCTCAAAATGTATTTGTACGGCGTTATGCCAAACTTTTCTTTAAATATATGAATGGCGTATTGCTTGGTGCAGAAGCAGTTGTCAACAATTGTGTCGAGATTGATGTCAAACGCAGCGCTGTCGTCTATTGCAAACTTTATTCTGTCGGAAATGTCACAAAGCTGTAATTCTATATTATGCTTTGCAGTTGCCGCCTGCTGGACAAGCTTTAAAAACAGACCGGAACACTGCCTGAATACCTCGCTTTTTGTGAGACTCCTGTCGAGTGAAAGTGTGTAAATATCATTAAAAATCTTCTCGGCATGCGGTGTTTGAATTATCTGCATTTCGGTAAGCTGATACGATGCAAGCACGTTTGCAACAAGCTCTCCGTCGCATACAAACCAAACCTTTTCGCAAGGGTCGGCGTCGGTTGAATATATAAAATGACGGTCGCCCTTTGGGAGCAAGATAAGGTCACGGCTTACGGCGGTTTCAACCGTGCCGTCAATATCATAATACGATTTACCGCTCAGTATATATTCAAAGGCGCAATAAGGACACCTCGGACGATCTATTATGTAGTCGCCGCCGCAGTGCGAAAAACCGGTATCAATCAGTA
>DJRJ01000123.1:14724-14911 GCA_002438865.1 Clostridiales bacterium UBA6363 | reverse complement strand
CTCAGCTTTAAAATGTTCTAGTGCTCTCCTGTTGCCGTGAGATATGCGCTTATCGGCGGTAAGGAGCGTATCGTCAAGATCGGTGCATAAAAGCAATCCGTCAAATCTACCCATAAAATCAACCTCTCCAATCATTTATAATATTTTACCATACTATTAATTAATTTTCTACAGCAAAAATAGACAA
>DJRJ01000123.1:0-14703 GCA_002438865.1 Clostridiales bacterium UBA6363 | reverse complement strand
ACATCTATTGTAAACCTACAGTAAATACTCAAATATAACATAAAAAATACTTGTAAAACCGTGGAAAACGTGGTATAATGTACTGATACAAAAAAATATTAATAATTCCGGCGGGGTATATATGAAAATTACCGATGAACTAATAAAGAGAGCGTGTTCCGCCACGATATACAAGCGTGGGCTTGAATATCACCGAGAGGGACGTGTACATTTAAGAAAGAGAAGCGACAATTTAATAAATGCCGTTGTTGACGGCGAAGACATATATAATGTACAGGTGAAGTTTGACGAAAACGGGATAGGCGATTATATGTGTACCTGTCCGTATTACGAAACTATGGGCGCAATGTGCAAGCATATAGTTGCGGCGCTGAAACAGCGTCAGGCGGAGCTTGAGGAAAGCGACACGTTTTTTGACCGCAACGATGCGATTGCGGGTTTGCTGTGCGCCGAGTATTCGCAGATGCATACGGAAAAACAGCCGATATATATAAAATTCATTTTGTATGCGGGCAGGCTGCCGCAGGGCGGAATGTCGTATTCTATGGCGCTTGAAACGGGCAGCGGCGAAATGCAGGGGATAGAGAATTTTCTCGATGCATATTTAAACGGCAGAGAATTTTTGATTAACAGGAGTACAATGTACAAGCCGTCGGAAACGTATTTTTACCGTGAACAGAAAGAGATACTCGATATTCTTGCGGAGTCGTATGAGGCACGCTCAATACAAAATCCGCTTTATACAAAAGCCATATACCGCACACCGTTCGGGGAAAAGTGCGCCGCACGTATATTTCCGCTCCTTTGCGATGCGGATTTTACGCTTGTATTTGACGGTATGGCGGTTACGGATATGCATATCGAAAACGACAATCCCGATATTATAATAGATATTGACGCCGCAGACGGAGAGATAAATATGTCCGTAAGCGAATACGGATGTGCGCTCACGCAGGACGGCAGTTGGTTTTTATATGAGGACGTTATTTACCGTACAAGTGCGGAATGGCGCAGTTATTTTATGCCCGTTTACCGTGCGCTTGCAAGGGATAACAGAACACAGATAAGCTTTAAGGGTGACAACACAATCGAATTTGCGGCGGAGGTACTGCCTGCGCTCAGAGGAAAGCACGGCGTTATCACACGTGGACTTGACGAAACCATAGTGAACGAAACTCCGGTGTTTAAGGTGTATCTTGACGTTGACGGAAAAGGGATAAGCGCCGTTGTTACCGTAAGCTACGGCAGTATAACGATGCGTATTCCCGATGAAAAGGTTGAAAGCAGAAAGATAATAGTAAGAAAATATTCGGAGGAATCGGAAATACTTGACGTGTTCTCGCATTTTTCGCTTGCGGACGGAACATATACGCTGTATGACAATGCGGACATATACGAATTTCTGACCGATGACGTGCCGTACCTTGAAGCACGTGCGGAGGTGATTGCCTCCGACAAATTCAAGGCATTGGCGGCAAATGATGCGGACATATCCGCATCGGTGCGGTATAACAGCGGAGTTGATTTGCTTGAGGCGGATTTTGAGAGCAGTCTTACTTACGAGCAGATTTCGGGAATACTGAAAGCCGTTAAATTAAAACGCCCGTTTTACAGACTTAAGGACGGCAGATTTGTAAGCCTTGACAGGAACGAGAAAACGGAGGTGTTTTCACTTCTCGAACGTCTTGATTTCGGCGAGGGCGATTTGCAGAACAGAAAGAAATTCTTACCGAAATATCAGGCGCTGTATCTGTCGGCGCTTGACAGCATAGAACATAAAGAAAGCTTTATTGATTATATAGAAAAGGTAAAAAGCATCGAGCCGAAAATCCCCGAAAATCTGAAAAAAGTTATACGTCCGTATCAGTATGACGGCGTGAAATGGTTAAAACAGCTTTCGGAGCTTAATTTCGGCGGGATACTGGCGGACGATATGGGTTTGGGAAAAACGTTGCAGGTACTGACTTTTGTGCATGGCGAAAAGCCGGACGGGCCTACGCTTATCATAACGCCGAGTGCGCTTGTGTATAACTGGCTCAACGAAATAGAACGCTTTGTACCCGATGCAAAAGCGATAATTATAGACGGCAGTAAGGCGGAACGCACGGAACGTATAAAATCGGTAAACGATTATGAGTTTGTCATAACGTCGTATCCGATATTAAGGCGTGATTCTGCGCTGTACGAAGATATAACTTTTCAATATTGCTTTATAGACGAGGCACAGCATATTAAAAATCCGTCAACAATAAACGCAAAAAGCGTGAAAAAGATAAAGGCGCTTCATAAATTTGCCGTAACGGGTACGCCTATAGAAAATTCCTTAAGCGAGCTGTGGTCGGTGTTTGATTTTGTTATGCACGGGTATCTGTACGGATTAAACGAATTCAGAAACAGGTACGAATATCCGATAATGCGTGACGCCGACGGCTTTGCGGCGGCTGATTTGAAAGCGAAAATACGCCCGTTTATTCTGCGGCGTATGAAAGCGAACGTTTTGAGCGAACTGCCCGAAAAGATAGAAAACACAATGTATGCGGAGCTTACGGCGGAGCAGAAAAAGATGTATTCGGCATATCTTGCTCTTGCAAAAAACGAAACCGCCGCACTGCTCGGCGAAGGCGGAAAGGGAAAAATGCGTATTTTGTCGCTGCTTATGCGGTTAAGGCAGATATGCTGCCACCCATCGCTGTTCGACGAGGCATACCGCAAGGGGAGCGGAAAACTGGATATGCTTATGGAACTTGTCGAGAGCGGAGTCGGTTCGGGGCACAGGATACTTATATTTTCGCAGTTTACGTCAATGCTTTCAATAATACGTGAGCAGATGAAAGCATTAAAAATCGACTGCTTTTATCTTGACGGTCAGACGCCGTCGTATGAACGTGCGGAAATGGCAGACAGGTTTAACGGCGGTGAACGTGAGGTGTTTCTGATTTCGCTTAAAGCCGGCGGTACGGGACTTAATCTTGTCGGTGCGGATATGGTTATCCATTACGACCCGTGGTGGAATCCGGCAGTGACGGATCAGGCGAGCGACCGTGCGTACCGTATAGGTCAGAAAAAGGCCGTACAGGTGATAAAGCTTGCCGCAAAGGGGACTATAGAGGAGAAAATCCTAAAATTGCAGGAATCGAAGCGTTCGCTTGCGGATGATATAGTGAAAGTAAACACGGAAACGTTCGGAAACCTGTCGAATGATGAGATAATGTCGCTGTTTGAGTAGGAGGAAGATATGGAAAAAAGAAAAACTGCCGTAAACGTGATTTTGCTTGTGTTATCCGTTTTTGCGGTAAATCTTATTGCGGTGCTGTATATAAAATGCGGTAAAAATATATACTTCTGGGACGATGCAACATATTGGGATATTGCGAGAAATCTTGCCAAACGGGATATTTCGATGCAATTCTGGCGTGATGTTTATCATTCCGTTGCCACGCAGGATTATAACTATGCGGCAGGCGTGATAAGTGCATTTTATGTAAAAATATTCGGCGAATCAAGACTGGTATATATACTGGGGCTTGTGAATACGTATCTTATTCCGTCATATGTGATGATATATTTTCTTGCAAAAAAGCTTGGAAAAGCTCCTGCCGTAACAACGGTATTGACAGTGCTTTTATGCCCTGTAATGCTGTTTCTGACGCTTAACGGTTTTGTCGATATAGGCGGATTGTTTATATGCCTTTTGTGCTATTCGCTGTATTATCCGAAAAGGGAAAAGCTTGCAATACCGTACAGCATAGCGATAGGAATACTGCTTGTGCTTGCAATGGTGTGGCGCAGATGGTATGCATTTTTTTCGGTGTCATTCATCACCGCAATGGCGGCGGACTGCCTTTTGTTCGGGCGAAAAAAAATCCCCGTACTTGTTACGGGGGCGTCGGCAGGGTTGTTTTTGCTTTTGTGTTTCCGTGGGTTTCTGTTCGGAAAGCTTATGCAGGATTACGGAACGATGTATTCCGGATATAAATTTGCACTGAGTATTGATTTTAAGCTTTTAACGAGATATTTCGGCATAATTTTCCTGCTTGCGCTTTTGGGCGGAAGTATTGCGGCAATGGTGAAAAGGGGCGAAAAACGCACCGTATTTATGTGGATACAGATGTGCGTGTGCTTTGTGATGTTCGTGCTTACGCAAACTCACGGTCAGCAGCATTTGCTGTTATACGTGCCGTCCGTAATAATGCTTTGCATTATACTTATAAAGCATATTTCAACGGGGTATATGCTTGCGGCGGCAATAATACTTGCACTGGCGCAGACGATAAACCCTTGTATCCCGAGAAAACAGCCGCAGAGCATATCGGAAATCAGGCATTATGCCGTAATCCCCGATTTTTCGATGCTGCCTAAAACACGTACCGATACACGTCAGATACTTGATTTGAAAAATAAGCTTGACGGCGTAGTGGGCGAGGGGGAAACGCTTGGCGTTCTGGCATCGTCGTTTGTAATAAACGAGGATATTTTAAAGAATGTTCAGGCATCGCTCGGGGAGAAGTGCAGCCGTGAAAATTATATAGTATCTTTGCCGCAGGTGGATTCGAGGGACAGAGATATGAGCGCATTTTACAACGTGAACTATATCCTTGCAGTGTTCCCGGCGCAGACTCATTTGGCAAAGGAAAATCAGACAGTCGTTGCCGAGGCGGTAAGAAGCTTTGAGGCGTATGCCGATTTTGCAGCGGCATACGAGGAACTCCCCGAATACGAAACGGATATAAACGGGTTAAAAATAAAGCTGTATAAGCGCACCAAACAGGTAAGCGAAAGCGCTATGCGTGAGTTTGAGTCAAGGCTTTACAAATAGAGTTTACAGAATGTTTACAGTTGATGTGTTGACTTTTCATAAATAAGGGTCTATATTATAGATATAGTTTAAAAGCCGCCGAGGGGGCGGCGGAAACGGAGATATATATGAGAAGCTGTATTTATTGCGGTAAAGAGTTGGAAAAGGGCGAAGTGTGCGATTGTCCGCAGAGCGTGGCACACAGAAACGCAAAGAACAATGCGGCCGCCGCTGAGAGCGGTGGGCGTGAAAATAATTCGTATGACCCCAATTACAGTCAGAACACGTATCAGACAGGCTATACCAAAAAAGAGGGCAAAGCAAAACAGGCGTGGAACAGGCATAAAATGAAACGCTCGGTCAACCGTTCGGGTGAGAATGTATCCAAAAACCTGTTTGCGGTTGTAAAGCAATTCTGCAAATCGCCGATAGAAACGGTAATCAATCCGCCGTATATCAGCAAGCTTCTGACAATGGTGCTGACGGCTGTTCAGGGCACTCTTATATGGATAAGTATGTATTTTATACTTACAAACGTGCGCAGAGGTCCGTTTGCGATACTGGCGTCGCTTATATCGTTTAACGGTACGGGTTACAGAAATGTGCTTGAATTTTTGCTGGTTGCTTTGTCCGGCGCTTTGAGCGGTGTTCTGATGTTCTTCATATACAGCGGAGTGTTCTACGGAATAAACCGTCTGATATTCAGGCTTGATACACGCTATTGGGATTTTTCGCAGAGGTTTGCGCTTACGGGAATACCACTTGCAATAGTCGGACTTGTCGGTGCGGTGTGCAGTGTGTTCTCGTCAACAACGCTTATGATTTTAATGCTGTGCGGTGCGTCGATGTGGGCGGTACTGACCTATGAGGGGCTGAAAACCGAATGGGTGACAAAATCCTCGGGAAAAATCATATATGCAATGATGCTCGGCTTGTTCATTATATTCAGTATAGTATGTTATCTGATAAGATTATCATAAATACAATAAACGGAGGTTTTACAAATGAAAGAAATTAAAACAAACAATGCACCGGCGGCAATAGGTCCGTATTCGCAGGCAATTGTAACGGGGAATATGGTTTTTGCATCGGGTCAGATTCCGGTAAATCCGTCAACGGGTGAAATCCCCGAGGGCGTTGAGGCACAGGCAAATCAGGCGTTCACGAACGTGAAAAATCTGCTTGAGGCAGCCGGCACAAGTATTGATAATGTTGTAAAAACATCGGTGTTTATTCAGAATATGGACGATTTTGCAAAGATAAACGAAATATATGCAAACTATTTTACGGAGCCGTTCCCGGCACGTTCATGCGTGGAGGTTGCAAAACTTCCCAAGGGCGTATTGCTTGAAGTAGAGGCAATAGCGGAACTTAAATAGTGAAAAAGAAATCCCCGGCGGGATTTCTTTTTTTGCATTGACATATAAAACATTTGCGTGATATAATGTTGTTACTGCTTGGAAAAGAGGAAATTATTATGGAAAACAGAATTGAAAAATACATATCCGAACACTGGGACGAGTGCATAAAAGAAAACAGGGAGGATGACGGCACGCTTATCGGGCTTCCGTATCCGTACACCGTTCCGGCTGTCGGATATTTTAACGAACTGTATTACTGGGATACATATTTTACAAATGTCGGTCTGCTTACGTCAGAAAAAGCGCTTTTGGCAAAATGCAATACCGATGATATGCTGTATCTCGTAAACAAATACGGCTATATGCCGAACGGAAACAGAACGTTTTTCTTAAAAAACTCACAGCCACCGTTTTTTATCGCAGATGGTGAGAGATGTGTATGAGTATTACAATGATATAATATGGCTTAAGGGCGCATATGAAACACTAAAAAAAGAATACGATTTCTGGATGACAAAAAGGCTTTCGCCCGTAGGTCTTAACTATTACAGCGGAACTCTTGCCGATGATGAAACGGTAAAAATATTTGCCGATATGTACCGTAAGAGAACGCACAGTGATGACGGAAGAAATGAGCTTGATATGGCAAGACAGGCAATAACCTGCTGTGAGAGCGGCTGGGATATGAACCCGAGATGGAACGGAGAGGGTTATAACTATGCGCCTGTCGACCTCAATTCTCTGATGTATTTGTTTGAAAGCAATATGGCGCATTTTGCAGAAACACTTGAAAACGGTGAGGAAAAAATCTGGGAGGAAAGAGCGGATAAAAGAAAGGCGCTTATGTACAAGTATATGTGCGATGAAAACGGCATAATGCTCGATTATAATTTTGTTACGGGAAAATTGAGCAATGTATTCTCGGCGGCGTCACTGTATCCGCTTTATGCCGGCCTTGCCGATAATGATTATGCGGAGCTTATGGACAGGGCGCTTTGCCGTCTTGAAACGGAATACGGCATTGTAACCTGCGAGAAATCTGATAACAAAATCAACTTCCAGTGGGACTATCCGAACGGCTGGGCGTGTCTTCAGCATATAGCAATATCGGGATTTGACCGTTACGGTTTTACCGAAACGGCAAAAAGGCTTGCCGAAAAATATGTCACCCTTGTGGAAAAGGTGTTCAATGAAACAGGCAAGCTTTGGGAAAAATACAATATCGTTGAAGGAAACATAAACATAAACCAGGAGGATTCCGGCAAGATGCCCGCCATGATGGGCTGGAGTGCAGGAGTGTATTTGTTTGCCGATAAATTTGCGAAAATGCCGCATTGACAAATTCTATAAAAAAGAGTATAATAAGCGTAAATAATAGTTTAGGCGGTGACTTTATGGAGAATAATCTGTGTGAAATTTGCAGATATAATCCTCAGATAGTAGAAAGGCTGAAAAACGAGATACCTGATGATGATGTTATTACCCGATTGTCGGAATTTTATAAAATATTCGGAGACAGTACACGTATAAAGGTGTTATGGACACTGTTTGACAAGGAGCTGTGCGTGTTTGATATATGCGAAGCACTGGGAATGAGCCAGTCCGCAATAAGCCATCAGCTGCGGATACTGAAACAGGCAAGACTCGTAAAATCGAGAAGAAACGGCAAAAACACTTTCTATTCGCTTGATGACGAGCACGTAAAGAGAATTATAGAGCAGGGATTAATTCATATCGAAGAATAAAAAAGAACTCTGTCCGAAAGGACAGAGTTCTTTTTGTATTGTGAAAAGAGGAGAACGCTGTTTATTTTATGATTACGGCTTCCTTAACTTCATCTTTGTAAAGTCTTAAGAAAATTCTGTTGTTCTCGTCCGCATCGTAATTCTGAATATCTGCGGCGGAAACCTTTGTAACCTTGTTCTTTGAAGCGGTTGTATCTATCTGATAAACCACTGCGTCACCGAGTTCGTAGTTTACGGCGCTTTCACCGTTTACCGTTACGTTTATCGAATCGGAGAACTTCTTTACAACCTTTCCGTATACCGTTTTGAGGTTTTCAACGGGGGTTGCGGCAGCCTCTGTGTTCTTTGATGAAATATCCATCAATACTCTTACGCTTGTGATTTCGCCTTTGGCGTTTGTCTTGTACTGGATAAGATCGCCTTCTTCAAGCTTTGCCTTACCCTTTACGAGTATTCCGTCATTTTCCGCATAGACCGATACTTCCTTGCCGTCAACGAATGCTTCGAGCATTTCCGTATCCTCGTCGTTGCTGTTCACTGCCGAAATAACGTTCTTGACAACCGCAAGCGATGATTCGGCTGTTGCCTTAACCGATGAGCTTGTGAGAACTATAACCTTTGCGGTGTAGTTTTCCTCCATATCGTAAACCGTTACATCGTATGACTGCTTGTCCTCGAAAATGCTCTTGTCGGCTATCGAGTAGTCCTTGCTGTCCTCGGCGATTTCAAATATAAGCGTGTTCTGCGCAATTCTTACGTTGCCGAGCTTTGATGTTGCGGCTGAATACTCCGCATTTTTAAGAACAAAGTTCTTTGTGAAATTGTCCTTGTCAACCGCACCTGTGCTGGAATTGTCTTTGGCTGTGCGCAATGCGGTTATCTTATCATCCGAATTAACGGTAAGTGTGATAAGCTGCTGTGATGTTGTGCCGTCCTCTGCCGTAAGTGTTTTTACAACTTCTGACGCCTTAACGCCGTTTTTGTCGTTAAACTTAATCTTGTCCTTTGCTTCTATCGTTCTTTCCTTGCCTTCACGTGTGAATACCTTGAAAGAGCTTACATCGGAATTTTTGTCCGTATACGCCTTTGTAAGATAAGCGTAGTTTGTGCTTAATCTGCCGGCTGTGTCAACTGCGGCAATTCTTCCTTCGGCGTCGAGGTAGAACACACCCTTAAGACCGTTTGTCAAAGACTCGGTGTAGTTTGAAGCAACTTTGTAGTGCTTGCTGTCGATATAAACGCCGTCCTTGTCTGTGCCTGTTATTGTGCCGTCAACGCTGTTTCTTGTAACTGTGATGTTAAAGAGCTGATTGTCAAGGCTCTTTACAACCGTCAGTACATCGAACTCACGGAGTTCCGAAAGCTTCATTTCGTTCTGACCGTTTGTAAGCGTGTAGTCAACACTGTCATCAAGCTTAAGCGGCTCGCTGCCGTACTTGTCTATGACCTTTTTAGCGGCTGTAACTTCCTCAACAACGATGTTTTCGTACTTTGTAACAAATACGATCTCATACTTGCCGTCTTTGTCTGCGTCAAGCAGGTTGATGTGACCGCTGCCGCTCTTGATGTCAAGATACTTCTTGTCATAATCCTCGTGCTTGCCGTTGTATATCAGTATCGGTTCTTTGGCGAGTTCTGCCGTTGAAGTGCTTGACGAGCTTGTTGAGTTGTAGTAAACTATTGCGTCATTGCCGTTTTTTGTTGTGAGCTTTGAAAATGCTTCCGAATCAATTGATAAAGACGCATTTTTGCTCTTTATCGGCATTGCAAGTATAAGCTCGCTGTCGGCTTTGTTTGAGTCCTTAACGTAGTAGGTTACGTTGTAACCGAGAAGATTGTTAAGGTTAAGCTTTGAATCATAGGTTGTGTCGTTTATTGTTACCTGTCCCTTGTTAAGAGAGGACGAGCCTTTTATAGACGTCTTTTCAACAGCTGTTATCTGACCGTCTGCCTTTGTGACATTAAGCTTGTCGCCGAGCAAAGTTTTGTCTGTGACTTCATAAGTTACCGATGTGCCGTAGCCTTTCTGCTCCATCATGGGAACTTCAAGAGCATTTGAGGTAAGGAATGCAACATTTCCTCTTGTAATAGGTTCAAGCTGTCCGCATACAACGTTTTTGGACATACCGTTTGAAGTACCTACCGACATATAACCCGACGGGAAACCGCCCTTGTTCATTGCCGATATATTGTAGCCTGTCGCTCTTACCATAATTGTCATTGCTTCGGCATAAGTGATGGAATCGTTCGGTCTGAATGTTCCGTCGCCGTCACCCTCGATAAGTCCGAGCGATGTGGCAACATTGATATATCCGAGCGCCCAGTGATCGTTTGCAACGTCCGTGAATACCGACTGGCTCTTTGAAGCCTCGGCAGCGGCGTCGAGCCCCATGGCGTGAACCGCCATTTTTGCAACCTCGGAACGAATGATGGTATCGTCAAGGCGGAACTGAGCATTTTCGTCACCGTTCATTATATTGAGAGCGGAGAGAATCTGCACGGGTTCTTCGTATCTTGTTCCCGCAACGTCCGACGGTATAGCCGCAAATGACGGAAGGGAAGTGAAGAAAGCGCCCGAAGCGATAACGGAGCATAAAAGCTTCTTCATTGAATTGTTCATATAAATCCTCCTTGGGGGTTACCCCTTGTCCTTGTGAATATTGTTCTGCCGGCTGCACATATCTGCATTATGTCAACCGAATTATGTCAACCGCCGACCACGTTTTATATCTTACACCATGCCGAATGAAAAATCAAGCTGTAAGTTATGGAAGTTTCAAAAAGATTGCAGTATTGTGTCGAATGTGAAAAGATTGTTAAAATTTTTGGTAAAAAAACAAAATTGCTTGCGGAGAGTTTGCGTATATGCTATAATATAATTGTAGATTTGTAAAAATCGCTTAACACAGTGCAGGTTTGGGGAACGCTCCCCTCTAAATAAGAAAAGGAGAAATAAACTATGAAAAAGTTTGTAAAAGTTACGTCGGCAATTCTGGCATGTGCGTCGATTACGGTGCTTTCATATGTACCGGCTTTGGCGGCTAAGTATGCGTTTACGGATATTTCGGACGCTAAGTATGACTGGTGCGCACCGCAGATACAGGAAATGTACACAAAGGGACTTATAACGGGATATGACAACAATACATACCGTCCCGACAATGAGGTTACCCGTCAGGAATGTCTGTCATTGTTTGCAAGAGCAATGGGAAGCAGTGACAAGACAAACGAGCCGGTGCTTGCAATAGCGCATGAATTGTATGACGATACGATAAATACTTACAGCCTTACATGGGGAACTGACGAGATAGTATATCTTTTATACAGAGGCGCTTTGGACAAGGCAGACCTTAATACATATTTAAAGGGTGATGAAAAAACAAAGCCGATGAAACGATATGAAGCGGCAATGATAATCACCAAGGCAATGGGCGGTACGGCAGAGGCTGAAAGCAACAAGAATGCGTCATTAAGCTATGCGGACGCATCAAAAATACCCGCCGCATCGGTAGGATATGTAAAATATGCTATGGATAAAGAGATTATGACGGGTATGGAGGATAACAAATTCTCACCGCTTACATCTGTATCCAGAAGCCAGATAGCGGTAATGTTAAAGCGTGCCGTTGATAAGACAAATTATACATTTGAAGAGGCAAAGCTTGTATCGGTTGATACTGACGCAAAGACCTGTACCTTTAAGAATAATAAAGGAAACACAACCGAAAAGGAATATGACGACAATACCGTTATGAATTCTCTCGGCGTTAAAGTAATACCGTCAAATATGATAACGGACGTATCGGTTATTGCAACGTATTCGGACGGCAAGCTTGTGTATGTGGACGCTCTTTCGGGAGAACCGGACAAGACAATCATCGGTAAGTATGTCGGCTACGGCAACAAGAACGGCGCAATAACACTTAGGGTAATCCCCACGGGTGCATCGGAGGAAACGGTGTATACCTGTGCAAAGGACGTTTCGTTCGTATATGACGGCAAGACAAGCAACGTAAGAAACCTCGCAAAGGACGATACGGTTGAAATGACCGTTGTAAACGGCGTTGTTGAGAGCGTAGCGGTAACAAAGGGCGATACTGTTATTTCGGGCGCTGTTGTAACGGATATTTCGATAAGCCCCAAGCTTACGGTTACAATCAGCCATTCCGATTCGGCATATGACGGAAAAACATACGAAGTAAGCAACAGCGTAATCGTTACGAAAAACGGCGCTTCGGCAGATTTCAGCAACATATATATAGGCGATACGGTAAAGCTTACTCTCCGTTACGGCGAAATACAGAAGGTTGCGGCAACGGCTAAATCTTCGGTTGTTACGGGAACAATAAAATCGCTTACAATTGCAACACAGCCGTCTATGATAGTTACGATTGACGGAAAAGACAAGGAATATATGATAACGAACGACATAAAGATAACAATAAACGGTACTGCGGGCACGCTTTATGATTTCCGTGTCGGCGATTCGGTTACTCTTAATGTCGAGAGCGACGCCGTAAAGGCAATCACGGCAAAATCAACTCAGAACACGACAGGCTCGGTTTCGGGTACGGTAAAGGCTGTGAACGCATCATACGGATTTATCACAATTGAGGGTACGGACGGCTCCGGCGAAACAACCGTATTCTGCAAGGATACAAAAACAACGTTCATAACAAGCGCAGGTAAAACGCTTAAGATGAGCAATGTAAAAGTGGGCGATGCTGTAGATGTAAGAGGTACTGTTTCAAATGGTGCATTTGAGGCAACACTTGTAATAGTAACACAATAAATTGTCCGATAAATTACGGGCGGAAAGTAATTTCCGCCCTTTTGCTGTATAACAGATAATAGGGGGGAAGAAGTTTGAAGATATTTCAGAAGTATTATAAGTGGCTTATTGCGTTTGTTTTCTGCGTGGCGGTAATAGCTGTTTACAAAACCTTTGACAATATAAAGGTGATATGGAATGTTATCGGTTTGTGCGTTAAGGCGGTAAGCCCGTTTCTTATAGGCTTTGCGATAGCATATCTTTTAAATATTCCCACAAAAAAGCTTACGGGACTTATAAGCAAAATAAAGCTTAATTATATAAAGAAACACGCATACGGAATAAGTATTCTTACGGTGTATCTTATAACGTTTGCATTAATTGCGCTTATAATCGGAATGGTTGTTCCGGCATTGTCAAAAAATATTATCGACTTATCAATGAATTTGCCCGGATATGCCGGAAAGGTTATTGCAAAGCTCCGTAACAGCGAAGTGTTCGGTAAGCTTAAAGTGTTTGAAAATTTTGATATTTCGGATACGATAGATAAATTCATTTCAAAAATCAACACTGAGAAGTTCGGAACATATATCCAGGGATTTTTCAATATGACATCGGGAATAGTATCAACCTTTATTGCGGTTATATCCTCGGTGTATATGCTCCTTGACAAGGACAGGATAATTGAATTGTCAAAAAAGACGGTAAAAATATTTTTCAAGTCCGAAAGAGCGGAAAACATTTTGAAAAATGCCAAGCATATAAATGCAGTGTTCACAAGCTATATATACTGCCGTCTGTGGTGCAGTATCATTATGGCGTTTGTATGTACCGTTACGCTTTCGGTTATGAAGGTGCGCTATGCGGTCATACTCGGACTTTTTATAGGCGCTATGGATATGATACCGTATTTCGGCTCAATAATATCGGTAGTAATTGCGGAAATAGTAATCCTTATAACGGGCGGTATATGGAAAACCGTCTGGACAACGATTGTGCTTCTGATACTTCAGCAGCTTGACGGAAATCTGCTTGCACCGAAGATTATGGGAATATCACTCGATATGCGTCCGCTTGAAATCATCGTGGTTGTAACCGTGGGCGGAAGCTTGTTCGGATTTTTGGGAATGCTCATATCCGTGCCGGTTGCGGCGGTTATACGTACAATAATAATAGATTTTGTGACGGAATACGAGGAAAAGAAAAAACTCAGACAGGAAACGGGAGAAACTGATTGATATGGAAATTGCGGTAATCGGCGGAGGAGCGTCGGGAATGTTTGCGGCAATTGCCGCACGTGAGAATGGCAGCTGCGTTACCGTTTATGAAAGGTGCGACCGTGTCGGCAGAAAAATTCTCGCAACGGGAAACGGCAGATGCAATCTGACGAATATTAATGCGTCCGAAAAGGATTATCATGGCACGGACACAGGCTTTATGCGTAATGTTATAAACTCGTTTTGGGTTGAGGAAACGTTAAGCAAATTCTCGGATATGGGACTTGTATGCAGAACAGAGGACAGGGGTAAGGTCTATCCGCACTGCGGACAGGCGTCTGCCGTTTTGGACGTCCTCAGAATGAAGCTTGCCGAGGACGGTGCGGTTATAAGAACAGATTTTGAAGCAAGCGATATTTCACCTACAAAAAACGGATTTATAATATCATCCTATGACGGGCAAAAGGCGTATGCTGACAGGGTTATAATTGCCTGCGGCGGAAAAGCGTCGCCGAGCCTTGGGTCAAACGGCAGCGGTTATGAGCTTTTAAAAAAGCTCGGACACCGTATAACCCCGTTAAAACCCTCGCTCGTTCAGCTTAAAACCGAACCCGAAACGGTGAAAAAGCTGAAAGGTATAAAGGTTGAGGGTAAGCTTACTTTGGGCGGACGCTCCGAAACGGGCGAGATACTGTTTACCGAATACGGTATATCGGGACCGTGCGCATTTTCGCTTTCCGCATATTGTGAGGGCGAAAAGTACGCATATATTGACCTTATGTGCGAATATTCCGAGGAGGAAATTGCGGAAATG
>DJRJ01000108.1:4422-12471 GCA_002438865.1 Clostridiales bacterium UBA6363 | reverse complement strand
GTTACGGAGGAAGGAATTAAAAGAGTGCAAAAATTAATCAATAACCGACCAAGAAAGATATTAAATTACGATACACCTTACCAAAGATTTTTGTTGCACTTGACTTGACAATCTATCGGGGTCGATGCCCACATCGACCCGAAACATTATTCTGTGCGGCATATTTTCGGCAGGAGACAAGCCCCTGCCCTACGGCGTGGGACGTTGATTTTGGGCGGTGTCTGTGCATAATTTATGATGTTTGGTTTCGGATTTTTATTGTGTCATATTTTTCGGACGTGCTTAATAGGATAATAATAAATAAATGTGATTGTACAAAGGAGTGTTTTGTGATGTTTGTGGCAAACTGTGAAACCGTAACGTCGGTGAACGATATTCTTTCGTATATGCCACCGCAAATACGGCGGTATATGTATAATATAAATCTTTCCGACGCATATGAAATACGTATGCGGCTCGGCAAGGCTCTTACGCTTTGCTATCCCGACGGACGTTACTATTTAAGCCGTCACGGCGTGCTTGTGAGCGATGCGTCGGGAGCGGTAAAAGTCACCCGTGCGAATATAGACGAGGCTCTGGAGCTTGCCGTCAAATCGTCTATGTATTCGGCGGAGGAGGAAATCCGTGACGGATATATCACCATAGGCGGCGGAAACCGTATCGGAATATGCGGCAGAGGCGTTATAACTGACGGTAAAATCAGTTTTCTAAAGGATATATCGGGACTCAATTACCGCCTTGCCTGTGAGGTTACGGGAGCGGCGGACAAGGTTAAGTCAAGCGTCATTGCGGACGGAACGGTAAAAAATACGCTTATAATCTCTCCGCCGGGCGCAGGCAAAACCACGCTTTTGCGTGATTTGACACGGAATATATCTTACGGCGGATTTAACGTTTCCGTTGTGGACGAGCGGTGCGAGATAGCCGCAATGCATGAGGGCAGACCGGCGTTTGATATGGGACCCTGCACGGACGTGCTTTCGGGAACGCCGAAAGCGGAGGGTATGCTTATGATGCTCCGCTCAATGGCGCCCGACGTAATCGTAACGGACGAAATCGGCAGAGAAAGCGACGCCGCCGCAATCGAGCGGATAATAAACAGCGGAGTAAAAATAGTAACCACCGTCCACGGCAGCGGAATAAAGCAGATAGAGCACCGCACGGCTCTTTCGGGCGCAATGCCGTTTTTTGAAACGCTGATAGTGCTTTCAAGACGGTGCGGTGCGGGTACGGTAGAGGAAATACAGTGTAAAAAGGGTGATTTTGATGCTTGTTAAACTTATCGGTGCGCTTGTGATATTTTCGGCTTGCACATATTTGGGTATGCGCCGAAGCAACGAGCTTAAAGGACGGTGCAACGCACTTAAAAATATATCGGCGGCGCTTTTGCAGCTGGAAACGGAAATATCCTTTTCCGCAAACGATTTAAAGCGTGCGTTTTTGAATATTGATAAAAACACACGCACCCGTGGTCTTTTTAAGGACGCCGCCGAGCGTATAGAAAAATACGGGATAAAAAAAGCGTGGACGTATGCGGTGCTGAACAATCCCATGCCGCTTACGGAGGCGGATCGTGAGCTTGTGCTTATGCTTTGCGCAAAGCTCGGAATGACCGATTCAAAAAATCAGCTTAAGCATACGGCGTACATAAGAGAGCTTGTGAACGCACAGCAGTCGGCGGCGGAGAATGAGTACGCACGCCTGGGAAAAATGTACCGTAACGGCGGTCTGCTTGCGGGACTGTTTATCGTTCTGGTAATTATTTGAGGGTAAGAGTATGAACATAGATTTAATTTTCCAAATAGCCGGGATAGGCATAGTCATTGCGGTAATAAATCAGCTTTTGTCAAAGGCGGGGCGTGACGATATTGCACTTTTATTAACCATAGCGGGACTTGTGGGCGTTATGTGCATAATAACACGTGAAATAGGCGGATTTTTTACGGAGATAAAGGACATTTTCAGCTTATGATAGTAAAGATTATTTTAACGGCGCTTGCCGGCGGACTTCTGACGATTACCGTCAGGCAGTACAGCCGTGCGTTCGGGGTGCTTTCGGGACTGGTGACGGTTACGGTGATTTTCGCCTTTGCCGCCGATATGCTCGGCGGTATAATAGCCGGACTGGACGGATTGATCAGGGAAACGGGGATAAACGTTGCGTATTTTACGGCGGTCGTTAAGGTGGTGGGGATTGCGTACATTACGCAGTTCGGAGCGGAAATATTGCGTGACGGCGGCGAAAACGCAATAGCAATGAAAACGGAGCTTGCGGGGAAAATCTGCATAATGGGACTTACGCTCCCCATAATTTCCGATTTTCTTCACGCTTGCATAGATGCGGTAAACCTGATATGAAAAGGATTTTATTTGTAATAATATTTGTGCTGTTTCTGCCTGTCGGCGTGAGCGCATACGATGTGCCAAAGCTTGACGGCTATGACGGATTTAACCAAACGGTAACGCAGACGGCGGAGGGGGATTTGAGCTTAAACCCAATAAAAATATTAAACGCCGTGGGCGATATGCTTGTTAAGGAAATAAAGAGCAGTGCGTCCGAGATAGTAATTCTTTTATCTGCGGCGGCTATGTCGGGGATAGTGAACGTGCTTACAAGCTCTTTCGGCGAAAAGGGCAGCGGCGAGGCGGCGTTTTTCGCCTGCTTTACGCTGATGAGTACGGCGGCTCTGCGCTGTTTCAATGCGGCGCTCTCGTGCGGTACGGCGGCGGTCGAAACGATGTCCCTTTTTACGGACAAGCTTTCGCCGCTTTTGATGACGGTGCTTATCGCCTGCGGAAAAATAACGGCGGCAAGCTCCTTTCAGCCGGTGTTTTCCGCATCGGTCTACATAATTTCGCTTGTTATAAAAACCTGCCTTATTCCGCTTATGACGTTCGGTGCGGTGCTGTCCGTTGCAGGCAATATAAACAGCAAAATGCAGATTTCAAACTTCACAAAGGTGGTGCGGTCGCTGTCAAAGTGGCTTATGGCGGCGATAATAACGATATTCACCGGAATAAGCGCCGTTTACGGCTTCAGCGCACCTGCGCTGGACGCCGTCGGCGCAAAGGCGGTAAAATTTGCGGTGGGAAGTATGGTTCCCGTTGTGGGAACGTTCTTGTCCGACACGCTCGAAACGGTGGTAAGCGGAACAAAGCTTATGAAAAACGCCGTCGGCGTTTCGGGCATAATAACGCTGTGCGTTATTTGCGCAGTGCCGATAGTGAAAATAATAATAATGCAGTTTATGCTCAAAATCACTGCGGCGCTCGCCGAGCCGCTCACCGACAGCCGTATAAGCAAAATGCTCTGGGAGATGTCGGAGGCGATAACGTCCGTGTTTGCGGCGGTGGTTATGACGGCGGTGCTGTTTATGATAAACATAGGAATTATCATAGCGGCAACGGGAGGTACGGTATGAAGGAGTACATACTTTCGATAATCGGTGCGGCGGTGCTGTCGTCGTTTGCGTCTATGCTGTCGCCGGATAAATGGCGCAAATATATAGGCGTTGTAACGGGATTGGTGGTTATAAGCTGTATCATAGCGCCGATAGCGAAATTCTCAAAGGCGGATATGTTCAAGGGTTTTGAATATATCGAAACGGGTGCGGATTACGGCTATGAAATGCAGGAGGAAATAATCCGTGAGGAAATGTCAAAAAGCATAGGCGAGGACATTTCAAAACGGCTTTATGATGAATTCGGCATAAAGGTTACCGCCGCCGCATCGGTTGCAATAAACGACAAAAACGAGATAACGGGCATAGAAAAGATAAAAATAAAAGGCGGACGGCTCACAAGTACGCAGATTATGCGGCTTTGCGAGGTGTACGGGGTAAAAGAGGAGGCAATCGTAAGTGAACGGTGAACAAATACTCAAATTTTTCAAAAACAAGAATAACAGGCTTATTTTAATAATAATAATAATTGGGGTTATAATTATGCTGTTTCCGTCGCTTGTGAAAACAAAGCCGAAAGCGGAAAAAACCGTTGCGGCGGCGAGCGAGGAGGATAGGCTGTGCGAAATCCTCTCCGATATAGAGGGCGCTGGCGAGGTAAGCGTTATGATAACGTACTACGGCACAGCCGAAAAGGATATAGCATATGAAGTAAAAACCGCCTCCTCGGACGGAATACGCTCAAGTGAGGATAAAAAGGCGGTTATGTCCGGCGAGGAGCCTATGGTGGTCAAGGAAACGTACCCTAAGGTAAAGGGTGTGGTCGTAACGGCACAGGGGGCGGAAAGTGCGGCGGTCAAACGCAAGCTTACGGAGGCGGTAACTGCCGCCCTCGACATTCCGGAATACAGAGTTTGCATCTGCCGAAGTAAAGAGTAAGGAGGTAGTACATATGATGGTATTAAAGAAGAAAGAAATAATTGCGGCGTCACTGGTGGTGCTTATAGGACTGGCAGGGTATCTGAACTGGTCGTATCAGGATACGGTGAATGTCCGTGACGGCGAGAGCTATGTCGAAACAGGCAAAAAGCTCGGCGAGGCGCAGTATGTAAATTCAACGGAGGAGGTTGAGGAAAACGGCGATGCGGAGCAGACCTCGGAGAATGTCGAAACGGTTTCGGGCGACAGCGGATATTTCGAGCAGGCACGGCTCGATAAGGAAAAATCACGCTCAAAAGCTCTTGAAATTTTAAACGAAACCGCCGGCAACAACAGCTTCGACGAGGAAATCCGCAAAAAGGCGGGCGATAAGATAATTCTCCAGGCGCAGAACGTGGAAAAGGAAAATCAGATAGAAAGCGTTGCAAAGTCCAAGGGGTATAACGAAATATGCGTGTATGCAGATGAGGATAAGGCGACCGTTACCGTGCGCAAGGAGGGATTTTCGGAGGACGATGTCGTAAAGCTTACGGAAATTGCGGCGGATAATCTTAAAATGTCTGCAAAAAACATAAAAATAGTTGAAGTTAAGTGATTTTTCTGCTATAATAAAATAAACATTTGATTTTTGTGTTTTTATTGTAAGGAGGATTACAAAATGGATGAAGATATGGTAAGGAACGCAGAAATATCCGAGGAGGAAATAGTAAGCTCCGCAAAAAGCGAGGCAGAGTCCGACGAGGAGATAGGAAACATCAAAATTTCAAGCGAGGTTGTTTCAACCATAGCCGGAATGGCGGCGTCCGAGATAGAGGGCGTGCATGGTATGTACAGCTCGTTCGCAACGGGCATTGCCGAAAAATTCGGCGCAAAAAAGAGCGTAGGAAAAGGTGTTAAGGCGGAAATAACGGAAAACACCGTGCTTATCGACCTCTATATCATAGTGGATTACGGCGTAAGAATTCCGGAGCTTGCGTGGGAAATACAGGAAAACGTTAAAAATAATGTTGAAACCATGACGGGTATGACGGTGGAAAAGGTTAATATCCATATTGAGGGCGTGAATTTTGAAAAGGAGGCGGAAAAGTCCGCCGCCGCAGAAACCGATGAGGATATAACGGATTAATTAAAAGAAAATATCCGTCCGAATTTTTCGGACGGATATTTTCTTTTGTGTATTGCTTTAAACAAAATACCACCACTCGCTGTTCTGTATGTCAACCGCACATTCCCCCCCTTGCAAGCGCTCACACCGCACAGGAGTTTTTTCGGGTCGATGTGGGCATCGACCCCTACCGATTGCAAAAATCGCATATTGTAGGGCAGGGGCTTGCTCCTGCCGTAAGAGAAAATGCCCGCAATTTTTATATACATTTGCAATGATTGTAAACCGCACCTCTGCTCTGCCGTCTGCTCCCGAATTTTGTCTATTTTTGCCATATTCCACTTTTGGGTTTTTGCTATTTGTGCCAAAAATTTGTTATTTGTATAAAATCTATTGAATTTTTTTGAAATAATGATATAATGTTTATGTAAAAGGTTACCAAACATCTTCGTGTTTGTAATCAATTAAAAAATATGTGGAAAAGTAGATAGTTTTAGTTTGTTATCACCGGTGGAGTATAGATGCGGTATTTACGTTTTCCTTTTTTGTCACTCGACATTACAGTTGCGACGTATATATCGACAAACGCCGTTTTTCGGTGAAAAAAGGAGGGAGTATGAAATAAATACGGTTTCTATGCTTTTTTGTTTGCTTTCAAGACGACGATACGAATATTAAAACGAAACTATAATCAAGGAGGTAATGACAATGAAAAAGAAGTTTACAGCAATCTTAATCACGGCGGCAATGTGTATAAACGGCACATTAACCGTTATTGCAGATGACAAAAGCGATATAATGAAAGATGTTAGCGACAGCGATATAGAGCAAATGCACGGCAGTGAATCGTATATCGGTGATGACGGAGAATTTTATACAACCGAAAAATTAGCCATAGACCTCGGATACTCAAAAGAAGATATTATAGAGCGATATTGGCTCAAAGATAAAATTGTTATAAAAAAAGGACGCCAAATAGAAGAAATGAATCATATTCACGATATATTAAAAGAGAATGATTCTGTTTATGATTTTATAAGTGATAATAAATTTTATTATATTTTAACCAGAAACGGCGGAAAGGTTATAGGTTTGGAATCTATAAAAAAGGGAAAACCTTATGAGGTGCAAGAAAAAGAAATTAATGAGCAAACAGATTTAACCGAAGAAGCAAGAGAACGCCGCCTTGAATATGCAAGGAAAACAGCAGATAAATGGTATATATCGGCATCACAAACGTATGAGGACTATGTAAACTTTTTGACAATGTCTGAAATAAAAGAAAAGCTTACCGAAAAAGGTATAACAGATATTGAGGATATAAAGTATGTTGCGGGCGGACAATATATAGAAACTGCCGTTTGTGTCAAAACAAAAGATAATGAATATATAATTCCGTTAGCAGCTTGGGACGGCTTAACAGGTGTTGTAAACGGTGAAGTTTATACAATTGAAGAATTTAAACCGCTTGTTATAAATGCCGATGAAATAATGAGAAAATATAATCAAAACAGACCCACCCCCACACCGAAAGCAACCGCAACGCCGAAACCGACGGCAAAGCCGACGGAAACTCCCGAGCCAACAGCGAAACCTACCGCAAGTCCGAAACCCACAGTCACACCGTCCGCAACGGCTACACCACAGCCGACCGCAAAGCCGGATTGTTCATCATGGGCAGAGTCTGATATAGAAAACGCCGTTTCCAAAAAGATACTTCCGCAGGATATGCAAAGCGGTTACACAAAGCTTATTGACCGTGCGGATTTCTGCCGTATAGCATACAATATGCTCGACATAAGCGGAAAAGCGGAAAACGTAAACAACGGAACGCATTTTGATGACATCAGTATGAAAGAAATATATATGTTATCGGGTATGGGAATTATAAACGGCAAAGGCGAGAACAAATTTGCCCCGAACGATAATATAACACGTGAAGAAGCGGCGGCGATACTGTCGAGAATGGTATCTTACCTTAAGCTAAATCTTCCTGAACAAAACGGCGCAAGCTACAGCGACGACGGCGAAATCTCCGATTGGGCAAAGGAAAACGTGTATGATGTTAAAAAGCTCGGCGTAATGCAGGGCGTGGACGGCAACAAATTCGACCCCAAATCGGGCTATACAAAGGAACAGGCAATTGTGACAATTATGCGTGTGATGAAAAATATTAAATAACAGTAAGAAACGGACGATGCATTCATCGTCCGTTTCGTTGTGTATTTTCGCAATCAGTAGGGGTTGATGCCCACATCAACCCGAAATGCTGTTCTGTGCATTATATGATTTAGGGACGATGAAAGGCATCGTCCCCTACCGGTAAATTGCAGACATAACGAAAGAATTGCAGGCATTATCTCTTCCGTCAGGAGCAAGCCCCTGCCCTACGGAGTGCGGTTTTCGCAAATTTGTAGGGGTTGATGCCCACATCGACCCATAAGTTTCACATTCAGGTTCATTTAAGGGACGATGAGGGCATCGTCCCCTACCGGTAAATTGCAGACATAACGAAAGAATTGCGAGCGTTTTCTCTTCCGGCAGGAGCAAGCCCCTGCCCTACGGCGTGCGGTTTTCGCAAATTTGTAGGGGTCGATGCCCACA
>DJRJ01000108.1:0-4393 GCA_002438865.1 Clostridiales bacterium UBA6363 | reverse complement strand
GTTTCACATTCAGGTTCATTTAGGGACGATGAGGGCATCGTCCCCTACCGAAAAATTGCGGGCATTATTCCCGCTTTCGGCAGGAGCAAGATCCGGCCTCACGGCAATGTACAATCATTATGCGAATAAAATTAACAAAAAAATCAATTAATTCAAAATGCGTGATTGCTTTTTTTTGCGCACTGTGATATACTGACAGTATGGAATTTTACGGAAGGGCAGACAGAGTATGAAAAAACAAACAAGAAGCGAGGCAAGATGCGCAGCGTTTACCCAGGTGTTTCAGATGAATCAGCACCGTGACGAGATGGACGCAATTATGGGATATTTGCTTGAAGAAAAACCCGAATGCAACGCAAATCTCGGTTATATAACGACCGTTGTAAACGGCGTTAAGGAACATGAGGAGGAGCTGGAGGGCCTTATTTCGGCGCACCTGAAAAAAGGCTGGTCAATATCGAGAATTTCAAAGGTGTCCGCCGCAATTATGAAGATTGCGGTGTACGAAATGAAATACGTTGACGATGTTCCGCCCAAGGTTGCGATAAACGAGGCTGTGGAGCTTATAAAGAAATACGGTGACGAGGAGGAGCCGAAGTTTGTAAACGGCGTTCTCGGAGCGGTTTTTGCCGAATTATGATTTATATAGGAATAGACACAAGCAATTATACCTCGTCCTCGGCGGCGGTGGGCGATATATGCGTAAGCCGCAGACAGATACTTGACGTTAAAAAAGGCGAAAGAGGAATACGCCAGAGCGAGGGCGTGTTTATGCATATGAAGCTTTTGCCCGTTATGTATGCCGAAACTGTAAAGGGGCTTGATTTGAGCCGCGTGCGTGCGGTCGGCGTGAGCGTTAAGCCGAGAAACGCTGAGGGGTCGTATATGCCCGTGTTCCTTGCAGGCTACGGGTTCGCAAAAGTGATTGCCGATACGCTCGGCGTACCGCTTATAGAATTTTCGCACCAGGACGGGCATATAATGGCAGGTATTTATTCCGCACATGCCGACGAGCTTTTAGAGGGTGAATTTTTATCCGTTCATCTTTCGGGCGGTACAACCGAAATTTTAAAAAGCAGATATACGGACGGCAGATTTGAAAACGAAATAATCGGCGGAACAAAGGATATAAGCGCAGGTCAGTATATAGACCGTGTTGGCGTGGCGCTCGGAATGAGCTTTCCGGCAGGAAAGCATATGGAGAGTGCGGCTGAAAATGCGGACAGTGCGGTAAAACTTAGGGTAAATACGGACGGCGCATATATGAACTTTTCGGGCGTTGAAACAAAGGCGTCACGTATGGCGGCGGAGTGCGATGCAAACTCTCTTGCAAAGGGTGTGCTTGTATCGGTTGCGGACGCACTGGTTAAAACAATAAATTACGCAATGGACGAAAGCGGCATACGCCGTGTGCTTGTTGCGGGCGGAGTTGCCTCAAACGGCATTATAAGGCAGTCGCTTGGTGAAAATATAAACGGCAGAGTATACTTTGCCAGCAAGGAGTTTTCCTCCGACAACGCAGCGGGAACGGCTGTTCTCGCACAGGAATTTACGGAGCGCGGATATGGAACCAAGAATAGGAACAGTATCACAGATAAATAATTACGTCAAGAAAATTCTTGACAACAACAAAATATTGAATAATGTGTGGGTAAAGGGTGAAATTTCAAACTTCAAGCATCATTATTCGGGACACATATACCTGACCTTAAAGGACGAGGGCGGAGTGCTTAAGGGCGTAATGTTCCGCTCGGCGGCGCAGGGTCTGACGTTTACTCCTTCCGACGGTATGAAGGTAATGGCACGTGGACGTGTAAGCGTTTACGAGGCGGGCGGAGCGTATCAGCTGTATATAGAGGAAATGATCCCCGACGGCGTGGGCGAGCTTTACGTGGCTTATGAAAAGCTTAAAAAACAGCTTGCCGAGGAGGGTCTTTTTGATGAGAGCCGCAAAAAGCCGATACCTAAGTTCCCGTCGGCGGTCGGCGTTGTAACGGCGGCAACGGGTGCGGCGGTGCGTGATATAATAAACGTTATCACACGCCGATGCCCCATGACAAGGATAATAGTTTACCCTGCACAGGTGCAGGGCGCAGGTGCGGCGCAGAGCGTTGTGCGTGCGATAGAATATTTTAATAAAGAAAACAATGTTGACACTATAATTGCCGGGCGCGGCGGCGGCTCTATCGAGGATTTGTGGGCGTTTAACGAGGAAATAACCGCCCGTGCGATATTTGCGTCAAAAATCCCCGTAATATCGGCGGTCGGACACGAAACGGACTTCACGATTGCGGATTTTGTTGCGGATTTGCGTGCGCCCACGCCGTCGGCGGCGGCGGAGGTGGCTGTTCCGTCCTCGGCGGAAATAAGCAATATGCTCCAAAATCAGAAAGCACGCCTTTCCGAAGCCGTGCTTAAGCAGACGGAACGGCACAGACTGCGCCTTGCGGCGATAAAATTAAAATCGCCGTCCGAGCGCATACAGGAAAACAGTCAGCGGCTCGACCATATAACAAAGCGTATGGAACAGGGATTTAAGCTTAAAATAGAGAGTAAAAAGCGTGTTTTGGGGAATGTTACCGCAAAAATAGACGCAATGAGTCCCTTAAAGGTTCTCTCACGTGGATATGCAATCCCCGTTGAGAATGACGGAACGGTAATCAGAAGCGCCGCACAAATGGAAAGCGGCAGAGAATTTACGCTTAAAATGACGGACGGAAGCCGTGAATGTATAGTTAAATAGAGAGGAAAACGGATATGGCGGAAAAGAATTTTGAACAGTCGGTAAAAGAGCTTGAAACAATCGTTTCAAAGCTTGAAAGCTCGGAGGTAAGCCTTGAGGAGTCGCTCAAGCTTTTTGAGGAGGGCGTAAGGCTTACAAAGAGCTGTCAGAAAATGCTTGCCGATGCGGAAAAGAAAATATCGGTGCTTATGGTGAACGAAAACGGCGACACGGCGGAGTTTGACGGAGAAGAAGAATGAAGAACGAATTAAAAGCAAAAGCGGAATATATAGACGGTGCGCTGAAGAAGTATCTTGCACCGCACGACAATCCGCAGAAAATCATTTATGACGCAATGAACTACAGCATATTTGCCGGCGGAAAGCGGTTAAGACCCGTGCTTATGACGGAAACCTGCATTATGTGCGGCGGCGATGCGGACGAGGCTCTGCCGTTTGCATGTGCAATGGAGATGATACATACGTATTCGCTCATTCATGACGATCTCCCGGCAATGGATAACGACGATTTGCGCCGCGGTATGCCGACAAATCATATCAAATTCGGCGAGGCAAACGCAATCCTTGCCGGTGACGCACTTTTAACCAAAGCTTTTGAAACCGCTTTAAGCTACAGCGGAAAAAATCCCGAACGTGCAGTGCGTGCGGCAAAACTGCTTGCGAAATCCGCAGGCACGGAGGGTATGATAGGCGGACAGTTGGTTGATATTGAAAGCGAGCATAAAACCGTTACGGCGGAGGAGCTGAGATATATACATCTTCTGAAAACGGGAGCGATAATCCGCAGTGCCTGCACGATAGGTGCGGTCATGGCGGGCGCAAATGAGGAGGAGATTGCCGCCGCAGACGAATACGCAAAAAATCTGGGGATTGCGTTTCAGATATGCGATGATGTGCTTGACGTTACAAGCACCACGGACGAACTCGGCAAGCCTGTCGGCTCAGATGCGGAAAGCGAAAAGAACACGTATGTAACGCTTTTCGGCTTGGAAAAATCACGTGAGCTGATACATCAATATACGGATAAGGCAACAGACGCTCTCAAAATATTCGGCGGCAGAGCGGATTTTCTCGTACGGCTTGCGAAATATATGGAAAACAGAGCGTTTTAACGGAAGGAAAAGGGTAATGTATTTAAAAGAATTATGGACAAATTCTGTCCTGTGGACGGCTGTTATAGGCTGGGCGGCGGCGCAGATATTAAAGGTTATACTGACGCTTATCGTCTACAGAAAGCTTGACTTCACACGGATTACGGGTTCGGGCGGTATGCCTTCGTCGCACTCGTCGTTTGTTGTTTCGCTTACTATGGCTGTCGGGTTTACGGAGGGCTTCGACTCGGTCGCATTTGCGATATGCGCCGTAATGGCGTTCGTGGTAATGTACGATGCGGCAGGCGTAAGGCGCAGTGCCGGTCAGCAGGCGGCAATTCTCAATAAGCTTGTGGAAACCTGGGGCAAGGAGGACTATTCGCTCACCGAAAAAAAGCTCAAGGAGCTTTTGGGACACACGCCGATTGAGGTTATCGCCGGAGCGATACTCGGTATAATAATAGCAATCATAGGCTATGTATAATAAAATTCGTATGGATTTTTACAAATGATAACGTTTGATTTTCGCCATACGCTCTTTCGGGGGCGTATGGTTTTTT
>DJRJ01000025.1 GCA_002438865.1 Clostridiales bacterium UBA6363 | reverse complement strand
CAACATTTATTATACAGCCCAAAATTCTCCGGAGCGCATTTGTATTAACTATCAACCGTTTACAAAGTCTGAAATTTCTTTTTCCAAAAGCTTAAACACTTTTGCGATCAGATAGCCGTCGGCTATGGCATGATTAAGCCGTACCGTCACGGGCATAACGAACTTTCCGTTTTCCTCCCGATATTTACCCCAATTTATAATCGGTGCAAAAAAGAGATGTCCGTCCGGAAGCTCAATATTTAACGAGTCATAACTCAGCCACGAAATATACGACGCATCAAACCAATTCGGGTGGTTTGCCATATCAAGTCCGTATTCACGTGTTTGCTTTGCTTTTTCAATGTCCTTGGCACAATTTTCATAAAACTTTTTATAATCCTCAAAATATTCCGTGTAAACGGGCGTGCATGTTTCTGTATCATCGTGAAATATATACTGCGTGGGATTGATTTTATCATAGCAGATGAGAGTGTTGGTCTGCCATAAATATCCCATTCTGTAGTCATCACGTGAGTTTAAAACCTTTGCCAACAGATATAAAAAGTTTATGTAAAATTTTGTACCCGTATTTTTTGAATACTCTTTAAGTGCCGTCACATCAATACGTGAAGTAATCGATGTGGAGCATTTGCAATCCTCCGAAAAGTGCCGAAACACACCTTTCCGGTAATATTTTTCTTTATTTATAACCTTATAATTCATTTTTAACTCCCCAATTCATTTATGTTCGTTTGCAGAAGCTCTAAAAACCTGCCTGCATGAGCGCCGTCCATTTGCGTATGGTGAAACTGAAAAGAAATCTTAAGCGTTGTCTTAAAAAACTTCTTGTTATATCTGCCCCAAAAGACAAACGGATTATTGTAAACTCCGCTGTACATTCCCACCACGCCGTCAATGTCATAACTGCTTAAGGCAGACGTTCCTATTACCATACTGTCCGTTATATCGTTATTTCGGCAGGTGTTTTTGACCTTTTCCGTCAAAAACAAATAATCTTTATTAAACCGTTCCAAATCCCCGCAAAACTTTATATCGCACGAGCTGACTTCGCCCGTTTTGTTTTTCACGATTGTATTAACCGCAAGGCTGTCATACTGCATAAGCTTATCGCCTACGGGGAGCAGAAAAAACTCCTCCGTACTGCTTGCCGCCTTCCCGATACAGTAGCACATAAGCATATTGAATTTAAGCTTATTTTTGCGGCTGAATTTTAAAAGCTTTGTCACATCAAGCGTCTTAAACACCGTAACCATCGGGTTTGGCGCCTTAATCCACAATGAAAAAGCTTCGGCACGCTTTGTATCGTATGGGTTTACTTCCTTAATCATATTTGCAAACCTCCACGGTGCGTGATTTCATCGAGATTTTTTTGACCTCGTAACCGTATTCCGTCAATTCCTTTTTATATCTCAGAAAGGAGTGGTCAAGCGGTACGCCTGCAATTTTTTCTATCTCCTCATATGTCAGCGTAATATTTTTTGCACCGTTTTCTTTTATCCATATCCACAGCGGTTGATATTTGCTGTCAGACGATTTTATATCCGCCATGCTCCAGCACCTCCAATGCCTTTTTGTAATTTTCTTTTTTGGTAAGTATATAATCCGTATTAAAGGTCGAAACCGCAAAAATCCCGATTTCATTTTCAGCCAAAAGTGCGGATATTTTCGCCAATATACCAACAAGCGAGAAATCCAGAACACCGCATATCCGAAACGCCCTCCAGCCGTCCTCCCTTTCGGTTATATTTGACGGTACATCGGCGCTCATGCACACAAGCGAATTTTCTTCATCTGTTTTTCCTACGAAGCAGTATTGTGCGTTAAGATTTGCAAGCGTATAATCCTCCACCTTGCATACAGAAAAATCCCCGTCAATTTTTTGAATTTCCATACCGTTTTCCCCCCATTCTATATCCGCATCAAAATTCTTGAAATTTCCATAACCGCTATTTTCAAAAACACACCCGAGGACATAATGAAAAACCATATCCTGCGCACTGCCTGTGTTTTGGCGATAGGAGCCGCAACAGCGGAAACGATTATAATCAATGCCCCGATACAGCCGACGATTGTAGGCACGCTTACAAGCTTAAATATGCCCGGTGCACAGCTTCCGTCAATAGTATACTGAATTGTTTTATCAAGTCCGTCACGTGCCGTTGCAAAACAGCATATCACCAGACCGAACACAAGCAGAAATGCAATCCTGATTCCCCAATGCTGAATATCTGCACGATTATGTACGGTTAATGCGATAAACGCCGTCAAAGCCAAAATCATAATTGTGGTAACTGTCGTTACCGTGTTTCCGAAATAAAGTTTCATTTTTATTTTCCTCCTTTTACAGTCAAAAGCACAATTCCTTTCATTACAAGCAGCAAGAACGATACGCTTATTGCATAGGCTTCTCTTGTGAGTGCCAAAAACAATACCGTCAGAATACCGAACAGCATTGAAACAACCGTCAGTGTCTTTTGCCCCTTTGCAATCTTAAAATATGATAATAATATTTTTGCGGCGCCGATTATCGGCAAAGCGGAAAACACTGTCCAATAAACCATATGATTGAATGAAATCCTTTCGAGGTACACAAACAGATTTACCGCATATATGTGTTCACCTGCCGGGTTTGAATAAAGCGGCAGAACGATAAGCGCAAAATACAGTATATCGCAAATCCCCAAAAGCAAATCACATATGCTTTTCATATTGGATTTGTTTTCTTTTTCCGCAATGGAAATAATTTTTTCGCCCGACAGCAAATCGTCAATCGATACCGAAAAAAATCCCGATATTTCCTTCAGAGAATCGATGCTCGGATACCCTCGCCCCGATTCCCATTTTGAAATTGCCGTCCTTGACACATACAAGGCTTGCGCAAGTTCCTCCTGCGTAAGTCCTTTATTTTTTCTGAGCTCACAGAGCTTTTCGCCAAATTCCATATCAATCCCCCGAAATCAGTTCTACTATTGCTTTATAAATGTAAAACAAACCTGCGCTGAGCAATACGCCGCCGAAAATATCGGTGAACCAATGAACGCCCGAAACAAGCCTTCCCACTACCATAAATACTGAAAACACCGCCGTCAGAGCAACAATTACCCTTACTGCCGCCGCATTTTTTATTCTGCGCTTAACTTGAAAAACAAGCGTCGGCATAACGCTCAAAACAAGGAGCGTTGTCGATGACGGATATGACGCCTCCATTCGTCCGTCAATGGCAATCGGTCTGTAGTTTATGGGAATCATTTCAAATATCAGATAACCGAATATTACAACGATATAATAAATCCCGAGCAGAATAATATCATAATCCACTTTTAAAAGACTCTTCCTCTTAATCAACTGAAATAATCCCACTGCTCCGAACGTCATACAAACAAATATCGGAACAAGTCCGAGCCAATCGGTTACTGTATAGAGTACCATATGCACGCCCGTCAGTTCAAAAAACCATTTATTCAGCGACGCAAAGCCTACGTTTGTTCCGTTTTGCCCGACAGGTTTCACGTCTGCCGTTTGTATCAGCACCGTCCACAGGGCAAAAACCGCCGCAAGCACAATTCCCAACGCCAATAATTTTTTTCCGCTTCTTTTCATTTTTTCTACTTCCTTTTCGTTTGATTTCGCCGTCAGGCAAATCAACGATAGCATAGAACGCAGAAAAAACAAAGAATTTGTGCGTCACATATGCGACACGCTTCGTGTCACACCGATTTTATCTAAGAAACCGCATTTTTATATGAAATCATAATATGAGTCGGTGCGAATATGACCGCCGCAACAATCAAAAGTACCGACCGAATTATTATTCCGCTGAACAGAAACATAACCGAAGGAATAATCGAAAGTGCCAACACTCTGAAAACACTGCTTTTTTTAAAGCACACAATCCAAATCATGCAGTAAGCGGCAGCCAGTACCGCATCTACAATTAGATATGCGGCAAATGCTTTGTCCGATTGCCACCCGAAGCAAGTTCCCGGAATATTGAATATCATAAATCCGAAACAGCCGAATCTTCCGATTTGTTCTAAGGTTTCAATATATTTGTTGCTCCACTTATTGCAAAAACCGTCTTTGCACTTAATTGCAAATACGATATTGGGAATCATAATAAC
This sequence comes from Clostridiales bacterium UBA6363, assembly GCA_002438865.1. GTDB lineage: Bacteria > Bacillota > Clostridia > UBA1381 > UBA1381 > UBA4716. Next base: position 17,127 of record DJRJ01000025.1, on the reverse strand, counting down.
CGCAACAAAAACCAAGCCGAAAACGTTAATCCACTTCATATTAATCTCCGTTCCTCCTCACACCGCACCAAGGTATTAAATGTCCGATAAAACAGCCTTATATGCTCATCAAGCTTTTTAAGGCACTCCTCCTCCCGTTCGGGCTGACGGTCACACACGCCAAGCAGTATAATAACGGGCGAAACGTACATTACCGCAAGCGTTTCGGGATTTTCGTTTCTGATTTCGCCGTTTTCGATAAGCTTTCTGAAAATCCCGGCATGGTATTCGACCATACGGTCAACATATCTTTCCGAATAAAGCTTTGAAATCTGCGGTGTGCGGAACTGCTCAATCGTCATCATACGGCGGAAACGGCTGATTGTTTCATTATGCAGGGAATACAGGAAAATCTGCCGTACCTTTTGAATGAGAAATTCCTCCGCAATATCGGAAAACACGCCCACGTCCATTTTTGCATCCTGCACGTGAATATCAATTCCGTCCGTGTATTTTTCGTATTGCAGGGCAGTGTTTTCAAAAATAGCGTCAAAAATCGCCTGTTTGCTCGGATAATGATTATACAGCGAGGGCGCTTTAATCCCCACCGCTTTTGCAATTTCACCCACGCTTACGGAATCGTATCCCTTTGACGAGAACAATTCAAGCGCCTTATCAAGAATTTTTTGTTTTGTATCTTCCTGTTTCATAAGCACCTCCGCTAACTAATGTTCGTTAGTGATATTATAGTACAAAATTTTACGGTTGTCAATACCTGTGCGTTTTTTAGGCAATTAATTTTTGTAAATCATAATGGAGCAACGTCTGCACCTCACCTTATTTATATTTTGGGGGAACGGGTCAAGAACATAAGCAAATACATTAAAATAATTTTACACACGAAAAAAAGAGCCGAATATCGGCTCTTTTTAAAATTAGTCTACAAGCGACAAGATTGCCATTTCGGCTGCGTCCCCACGGCGGGGTCCGAGCTGATGTATTCTTGTGTAACCGCCGTTTCTTTCCGCATACTTCGGAGCGATTTCGTCAAAAAGCTTTTTAACTACGTCTTCTTCGTTTATGAATGCGAGTGCCTGACGGCGGGCTGCAAGAGTATTTTTCTTGCCAAGAGTTATCATCTTTTCAGCCATACTCTGTGTTTCTTTTGCTCTTGTTATAGTTGTTTCTATCTTACCTGTTTTGAGAAAATTGGTTACTAAGCCTCTTAAAAGAGCTTTTCTCTGGTCGGTAGGAAGATTTAACTTTCTTGTTCCCGGCATATCCAGTACCTCCTATTACTCTTCTTCTTTTTTAAGGAATAGACCCAAACCCTTAAGCTTGTTTATAACTTCTTCAAGCGACTTTCTTCCGAGGTTTCTGACTTTCATCATATCCTCCTCTGATTTGTTTGTAAGATCCTCAACAGTGTTGATTCCCGCACGCTTTAAGCAGTTATACGAACGAACCGATAAGTCAAGTTCTTCTATTGTCATTTCCAGAACTTTTTCTTTCTTGGTTTCTTCCTTCTCTACGATAATTTCCGTATTCTTTGCATCATCCGAAAGGTCTACGAACAATCTCAAAAGGTCATTCATAATCTTTGCAGCCAGCGAAACAGCTTCGTCCGGCTTGATTGTTCCGTTTGTCCATAATTCGACTGTCAATTCCTCACGATCCGTGTACTGACCGACACGAGTGTTTTCAACCGTGTAATTAACCTTCGTTACGGGCGTGTATATCGAATCCACGGGGATAACGCCGATAGCAGGCTGCATTTCCTGCTTATTCTTTTCTGCGCTTACGTATCCTCTGCCCTTTGAAAGGGTTATTTCAACATACAGTCTTGCTTCGTCATTAAGAGTTGCAATGTGGAGGTCGGGATTGAATATCTCAACATCGCTGTCGCACTTTATGTCACCTGCGGTGATTTCCTGTGCGCCCTTTGCTTCGATGTAAACAGTCTTGGGACTGTCGCCGTGAAGCTTTATTGCCATTTTCTTAATATTTAAAATAATTTCCGCAACGTCTTCCGTAACTCCGGGTACTGTTGAAAATTCGTGCTGTACGCCTTCAATCTTTATTGAAGTAGCCGCAGCACCGGGTAATGATGAAAGTAATATTCTGCGCAATGAGTTTCCGAGTGTTGTTCCGTAGCCACGCTCCAGGGGAGATACGACAAACTTACCGTATCTTCCGTCCTCGGATAATTCAACGCATTCTATATTCGGCTTTTCCATTTCTATCATTCAGAGAACCCTCCTTCTTAAAATGAGCTTGCCGCTGTACTTAAACGGCAGCTGCTGCAAACATTTCTTTATATCCACTTACCGAGGGTAACATGTGATTATTTCGAGTACAACTCGACGATGAGATGTTCTTCAACATCATAATCGATATCTTCTCTTTCGGAAAGTCTTAATACTTTTCCTGTCAGAGTATCTCTGTTCATATCAAGCCAAGCGGGAATTACTCTTTTCGCATTTGTCTCAACGATTTCCTTAATTCTTACAGAATTTTTGCTCTTTTCTCTTACAGCGATTACGTCGCCCGGTTTTACCAGGTATGACGGAATGTCAACCTTTGAACCGTTTACGGTTATATGACCGTGATTTACGATCTGTCTTGCTTCACGTCTTGTGTTAGCGAGACCGAGTCTGTAAACAACGTTGTCCAGTCTTGATTCGAGAAGCTGTAAAAGCATTTCGCCCGTTACGCCGTTCTTCTTTGTAGCCAGAACATAGTAATGTCTGAACTGCTTTTCAAGTATACCGTATATGAACTTAACCTTCTGCTTTTCGTTAAGCTGTAAGCCATATTCCGACTGCTTCTTTCTTGACTGCTTCGGGTTCTTGTTTGAACTCTTGTCTATACCCATAACTCCCGGTTCAATGCCTAACGTTCTGCATCTCTTTAATACCGGCTGTATATTTCTTGCCATACTCTTTTTCCTCCTTTACTAATAATTACAAATCAGACTCTTCTTCTCTTAGGAGGTCTGCATCCGTTATGAGGAATAGGCGTTACGTCCTTAATCATTGTAACGTCAAGACCTGTTGCCTGCAAAGCACGGATTGCTGCTTCACGACCGGCACCCGGTCCTTTTACATAAACCTCAACAGTTTTCATACCGTGTTCCATTGCTGCTTTTGCGGCTGTTTCTGCTGCCGACTGTGCTGCGAACGGTGTGCTCTTTCTTGAACCTCTGAAGCCTAAGCCCCCGGCACTTGCCCAGGAAATTGCGTTTCCGGCTGTATCTGTTATTGTAACTATCGTATTGTTAAAGGTTGAGCGAATATGAGCTGCGCCTTTTTCTACATTTTTTCTATCACGACGACGTGTACGTGTAGTTTTCTTTGCTACCTTTGCCATTAGCTTAGTCCCTCCTTTATTTCTTCTTTCCTGCTATTGTCTTTGCAGGGCCCTTGCGGGTTCTTGCATTGTTCTTAGTGTTCTGTCCTCTTACGGGGAGACCCTTTCTGTGTCTGATGCCCCTGTAGCATCCGATTTCCATCAATCTCTTGATGTCGAGTGCTATCTGACGTCTCAAATCACCTTCAACTGTGAATTCAGCGTCAATTGTTTCTCTGAGCTTGTTAACCTCAGCTTCGGAAAGATCCTTTACTCTTGTGTCGGGATTAATTCCGTTCTTAGCGAGAATTTTTTGTGAACTTTTAAGACCAATACCATAAATATAGGTAAGACCAACTTCGACTCTCTTATCTTTTGGTAAGTCAACACCTGCTATTCTTGCCATACTTTTCTACACCTCCGTTAAAGATATCATCAAAAATTTTTTTATAGTGTGTTGATATTATAAGCTTGTAACGGGCATTGCCCGAAACAAGTCATAACCTGATTGTACTAAAGACCTGTAATATACCGGCTCAACCCTGCTTCTGCTTATGCTTCGGGTTTTCGCAGATAACCATTACCTTGCCTTTTCTCTTTATGATTTTGCATTTTTCGCAAATCGGTTTTACTGACGGACGTACTTTCATTCGTATTACCTCCTCATCCTTACTTAGATCTCCAAGTAATTCTGCCTCTTGAAAGGTCGTACGGACTCATCTCCATTGTAACCTTATCGCCCGGCAAAATTTTTATGAAGTTCATTCTCAGTTTGCCTGAAATATGTGCCAATACTTGGTGTCCATTTTCAAGCTCTACTTTAAACATTGCGTTCGGCAGAGTTTCAACAACTGTACCCTCTACTTCCAAAACATCATCCTTAGCCATTATTTCCTCCTAATATCAAACCGTGAGGTTTGTTTTTACCTAAGAACCATTTCCGCTAATGCTTTTCGCAATTCGGCGTTTGTGACTTTCTGTCCCGATTCCAGCTTATTCTGTATAAACTCCGAAATCTTTCCCGACGCCTGAATATGCTTGAGCTTCTTCTTCTTCGGGCGGTCTGCTCTGTGCAAATCGCCGTCTGCAAGATATGCATAGCCGTTATCCACAGACATTACGATAAATAAACCGCCTTTGTCACGCCCTGCTATGGAGCGCACCTCCGACCCTGTTTTTACTTCCATATCACACCTCATTAAAGCGTTAATATTTCACAGCCGTCTTTTGTTACAATGACGGTGTTTTCGTAATGAGCCGCTAAACTTCCATCATTGGTAACCACAGTCCAGTCATCATCAAGTATGCATACGTGATAATCGCCTGCCGTTACCATAGGCTCTATCGCAAGCGCCATTCCTGCCGCAAGCTTTACACCGTGACCCGCCTTTCCGAAATTCGGAACGCTCGGATCCTCGTGCATTTCCCTGCCTATTCCGTGCCCCACAAGGTCACGCACAACCCCGAAGCCGTGATCTTCAACGTACTTCTGGATCGCTGATGAAACATCACCTAACTTGGCACCGTGCTTTAAATACTTTATTCCCTCAAAAAAGCTCTGCTGCGTTACGTCGATAAGCTTCTGTGCTTCCGCACTTATCTTGCCGACTCCGAAAGTCCTTGCGGCGTCTGAATGCCACCCGTCAAGGATACAGCCGAGGTCGATGCTTATTATATCGCCCTCTTTAAGCACGCAGTGCTTATTCGGGATACCGTGTACCACCTCATCGTTTACCGATGCGCAGATAGTAGCCGGATAACCCTCGTAATGAAGGAAATTGGGTGTTGCACCCTTAGATTTATAGAAATCATATGCAATCTTATCAAGATGCTTTGTATTCACTCCCGGCTTTATATTCTTTTCCAGAAGCTCAAGGCACTCTTTTGTAAGCTTGCACGATTCTCTCATCTTTTCAACTTGTTTAGCCGATTTAATGGTAATCATTCAAATCTACTCCTCAAGTCCCAGAGCAGTCATAACGTTCTTTGTCGTATCTGCCAGTTCTTCTTCACCCTTCGCCGTAACGAGGAGATTAAGCTTTGCATAATACGCCTTTATCGGTTCTGTCTGCTCATGGTAAACGTGAAGTCTGTTTTTAATGGTTTCGGGATTATCGTCAGCACGCTGAATTAAATCTCCTCCGCATTTATCACATTTACCTTCTGTTTCAGGCTTATTGAAAATTGTGCTGTAAGGCGCTCCGCATTTTGAACATTCACGTCTTGATGAAAGTCTTTCGACAATCGCTTCATCGTCAACTTCAAGCGAAAGCACTTTATCAATTTTTACGCCTGATTCCGTCAAAGCCTCTGCCTGTGCCGTGGTACGGGGAAATCCGTCGAGGATAAATCCCTTTGCACAGTCAGGCTGACTTAAACGTTCTTTTACTATAGAAACAATAACGTCGTCGGGAACAAGCTTACCGTCGTTTATATACTTTTCGGCAAGCTTGCCTACCTCAGTCTGTTCCTTGATGGCGGTTCTGAGCATTACTCCCGTCGATATTGTATCAACGCCGAGCTTCTTTGCTAAGATTTCGCCCTGAGTACCCTTGCCGGCACCCGGAGGGCCCATTAATACTAAATTCATATTGTTCCGCCTTTCCTGCAATTATTCAAGGAATCCGTGGTAATGACGCATTACCATCTGTGATTCAATCTGTCTTATCGTTTCAAGCGCAACGCCTTCCATAATGAGCAGCGATGTACCGCCCAGCTGGAGACCCGGCATATTGAACAATCCGCCCACAACTACAGGCAGTATAGCTATAATTCCGAGGAATATAGCGCCGATAAGATTGAGTCTTGAAGTTACTTTTGCTATAAAATCGCTTGTCGGCTTACCCGGTCTGATACCCGGTATAAATCCGCCGTTCTTCTTAATATTATTCGATATTTCAATCGGATTGAACTGAATTGTCGAATAGAAGTATGTGAAGAATATTATGAGCAGGAAGTATACAACCGCATAAACGATTTCAGTCCATGTGGGACCGTATCCTGCCGACAGACAGCCTAAAAGTATACCGCCGAGCGAGCTTGTGTCAGGCATATTTCCGCCGGTTACAAGTCTTACGATAGTAGCCGGGAAAGCCATAATACTTGATGCGAAGATGATCGGCATAACGCCGCCTGCCGCAATCTTTATAGGAATGTTTGTCGACTGACCACCGTACATTTTTCTTCCCACAACACGCTTTGCATACTGAACGGGGATTCTTCTTTCAGCATCCGAGAACCATACTACAAAAGCGATAGCCGCAATTGCGATGATTACGATAGCTGCCGAAATGGCAATACCCTTAACGGTAACACCCGTTGCTAAGAACTGTCTGTAAATGCTTATACCTGCTGTCGGTATTCTCGAAACGATACCGGCGAAGATGATAAGCGAAACACCGTTGCCGAGACCCTTTTCCGTAATACGTTCACCGAGCCATACGATAAACGCCGTACCTGCAGTAAATGTAAGTACAATTACGAAGAATGCCAGCACACCGGGGTTTGTGATTGCCTGGATATTATTCGTTACGCTCATATTGTACAATGTAACGTACAAGCCTGCGCCCTGAATAAATGCAAGCACGATACCGAGGTATCTTGTGATTTTGTTGATTTTCTTTCTGCCCTCAACGCCCTCTTTTGCAAGACGTTCGAGGGACGGAATAGCTACAGTCAAAAGCTGTATAATAATCGACGCATTGATGTACGGCGATACACCCATCGCCATAACGGTCGCATTCGAGAAAGCGCCGCCCGTAAATACATCAAACAGTGAGAAAAGGTCTGTTCCGCCTGCGCCCAAAAATGCTTTCATTGCGTCCGGACTCAGATAAGGAACGGGAATATGCGCTCCAAATCTGAATACGATAAGCATCATGATGGTGAACAGGATTCTGCGTCTTAAATCGGGGATTTTCCACGCATTTCTGAAAGTACTGAACATAGTTACATCACCTCAGCCTTTCCGCCTGCCTTTTCTATCTTTTCTTTTGCGGAAGCACTGTACTTGGCAACCTTAACGTTTACCTTTTTAGTAACTTCTCCTCTGCCTAAAATCTTGACGCCGTCATAAGCTTTGCTGATAACACCCTTTTCTATAAGAGTTTCTGCAGTAACTTCTGCATTGTCGTCAAATTTATTGAGATCTTCAACATTTATTGAAACATATTTCTTAGCGAAAATGTTTGTGAAGCCACGCTTAGGCAGACGTCTGTATAACGGCATCTGACCGCCTTCAAAGCCCGGTCTTACGCCGCCGCCGCTGCGGGCATTCTGACCCTTATGACCTTTACCTGAAGTCTTGCCTGTACCTGAACCGATACCACGTCCAACGATCTTTGAACGATGCTTTGAGCCTTCAGCAGGTTTAAGTTCCTCCAATCTCATTGCTGCACCTCCTTATCTGATTTAGTTTTCCGATACCTCAACAAGGTGACTTACCTTGTTGATCATTCCTCTGATCTGCGGTGTATCTTCATGTTCCACAACAGATCTGATTTTTTTAAGTCCTAAAGCTTCAACGGTAGCAATCTGATCTTTTTTTCTACCGATTGTGCTTCTTACCAATGTTATTTTAAGCTTAGCCATGTTTATCTGCCTCCTTAACCTACAATCTGGTCAACGGTCTTGCCACGAAGCTTTGCAACAGCGTCAGCCTGCTTTAACTCTGATAAGCCCTGAATTGTTGCACTTACAACGTTTCTCTTGTTGTTTGAACGTAAGCTCTTTGCTCTGATATTCTGAATACCTGCAAGTTCAAGCACGGCACGTGCAGCGCCGCCCGCAAGCACACCGGTACCTTCCGAAGCCGGTTTGAGCAATACCTTACCGGCACCCTGAATTCCAACTACCTCGTGAGGAATTGTTGTGCCTACTAACGGAACTTCTATCATATTCTTCTTTGCGTCCTCAATACCCTTTCTTATAGCGTCGGGTATTTCAGCTGCTTTTCCCTGACCGAAGCCTACATGACCGTTTCTGTCACCGACTACAACCAAGGTGCTGAATCTGAAAGTTCTACCGCCTTTTACAACCTTAGCAACACGATTGATTGCTACAACGTTTTCTTCCAATTCGCCTAATGCTGTTACATCTATTCTTTCAGCCACTTAACTCGTCCTCCTTCTCTTAGAATTCTAAGCCGCCTTCTCTTGCGCCTTCTGCAAGAGCAGCAACTCTGCCGTGATATATATATCCGCCTCTGTCGAATACGACAGCCTTAATTCCTGCGGCAAGTGCCTTTTCGGCAACTGCCTTGCCCACTGCCTTTGCAGCTTCAACGTTTCCGCCGTAGCCTTCAAAGTCCTTGTCGAGCGATGACGCCGATACAAGAGTTACACCCTTTACGTCGTCTATTACCTGCGCATATATATTGTTAAGACTTCTGTATACGTTCAGACGAGGTCTCTCCGCAGTTCCGGAGATGTTCTTTCTAACTCGCTGATGACGCTTAATTCTTGCAGCATTGGTATCTTTTTTGTTAATCATTTAAGAACACTCCTTTCTTTATTTCTTCTTAGCGCCTGCTTTACCTTCTTTACGTCTGATATGTTCTTCAACATACTTGATACCCTTGCCCTTATACGGTTCGGGAGCTCTGAAGGTTCTTATCTTTGCAGCAGTTGCGCCTACACGCTCTTTGCTTGCGCCTTTAACAATAATTTTGTTCGGTGCGGGCATTTCGATGGTAACGCCCTCTTCGGGTGTATATTCAACCGGATGCGAATATCCGAGTGAAAGTACCATTTTCTTTCCCTGCATCTGACCTCTGTAACCAACACCGTTGATTTCGAGTTCTCTTGTAAATCCGTCCGTTACACCGATAACCATATTGTTAATGAGTGTTCTGGTTAAACCGTGCAGTGATTTGTGTGCCTTATCCTCTGACGGTCTTTCAACTGTTATAGTGCCGCTCTCAACCTTGATTATCATATCCGGGTGAAGCTTTCTTGTTAAAGTACCGTTCTTACCTTTTACGGTAATTTCATTATCAGCAGTCAGCTTGACGTCAACGCCTGCCGGAACTGTGATTGGTGCTCTACCTATTCTTGACATAGGATTTTCCTCCTTAACTTAAATTTTCTCTGTCTTTTATGACAGGTTTTCAGTTTTTGTTTCTATCTTACCAAACGAATGCTAAAACTTCGCCGCCGATATGCTCTTCTCTTGCCTTTTTATCGGTCATAACACCCTTTGAGGTTGATATGATTGCGATACCGAGTCCTTTTAAAACTCTCGGTAATTCGTCAGCGCCCGCATGAATTCTCAAGCCGGGCTTTGAAACTCTCTTAAGACCGCTTATAACCTTTTCGTTCTTCGGTCCGTACTTTAATGTTATTCTGATAACGCCCTGTTTTCCGTCCTCAATGATCTGGTAGCTCTTTATATAACCTTCATCGTTTAAGATTTCAACAATAGCTTTCTTCATATTAGAAGCCGGAACATCAACAGAATCGTGCTTTGATGTGTTCGCATTTCTGATTCTTGTGAGCAGGTCTGCGATAGGATCAGTGATTTGCATTTATTTTACCTCCTTCCGATATTCTGTAAAGAAATCGTACTTATACTCTGAATCGGCACCGATTACCATGAAGCCTTTTTAACTCCCGGAATCTGACCTTTGTAAGCTAATTCTCTGAAGCAGATACGGCAGATACCGAACTTTCTTAAATAAGCGTGCGGTCTTCCGCAGATTTTACATCTTGTATACGCCTGTGTTGAATACTTAGGTGTTCTCTGCTGTTTTATAACCATAGATTTTTTTGCCATAAGTTTCTCCTCCCTTACGAACGAAACGGAGCGCCCATAAGCTTTAAGAGTTCACGAGCTTCTTCGTCTGTCTGTGCGGTAGTAACAAAGTTAATGTCCATACCTCTGATTTTGTCAATCTTATCATACTCGATTTCAGGGAAAATCAGCTGTTCCTTAATACCTAAGGAATAGTTACCTCTGCCGTCGAAACCGTTTGCATTGATACCTCTGAAGTCTCTTACTCGGGGAAGAGCAACGTTAAAGAGTCTGTCTAAGAATTCATACATCTTAGCGCCTCTCAAGGTAACCTTACAGCCGATGTTCATACCTTCTCTTAATTTGAAGTTAGCTACTGACTTTCTTGCCTTTGTAACGATAGGCTTCTGACCTGTGATCAGCGCCAAATCGCCGCAAGCGGCATCGATAGCCTTAGGATTATCCTTTGCTTCACCCAAACCGATATTAACTACGATTTTTACGAGCTTTGGTATCTGCATTGTGCTTTTATATGAGAACTTCTCCATAAGAGCCGGAGCAACTTCATTACTATATTTTACTTGCATTCTACTCATTGTTAGAATTTACCTCCTCTCGAAATTAATCGTTGAATGTTTCATTACACTTCTTGCAGTATCTTGCCTTTGAACCGTCAGCAAGTACCTTAACGCCTGTTCTTGCGGCTTTACCGCACTTTGAACACACTCTCATAACGTTTGAAGCGTCGATGGGCATTTCCACATGGATAATACCGCTTTCCTGACCCTGAACTCTTGCCTTCTGGTGCTTATGAGCTACTGCCACACCTTCGACAATTACCTTGCCCTTGTCGGGAATTGCTGTTACAACCTTGCCTTCTTTGCCCTTATCTTTGCCGGCGATAACCTTAACGGTGTCGCCACGTTTAATATGCATTTTTTTCATTGTAATTCCTCCCTAATTAAAGTACTTCCGGAGCCAATGAAAGTATCTTCATATACTCTTTATCTCTGAGTTCCCTTGCAACCGGTCCAAAGATACGAGTACCTCTCGGGTTTTTGTCGTCCTTTACTATAACAGCTGCATTTTCATCAAATCTAATGTATGAGCCGTCTGCACGCTTTGACGCTTTAACTGTTCTTACCACAACAGCCTTTACAACGTCACCCTTTTTAACAACGCCGCCCGGTGTTGCCTTTTTAACGCTGCAAACTATTTCATCGCCGACAGCCGCATATCTCTTTTTCGAGCCTCCGATTACTCGGATACACATAAGCTCTTTTGCGCCTGTGTTATCAGCCACTTTTAAAAGTGTTTGTTGCTGTATCATTAAAACTTCCTCCTTCCGGGATTTCGTTATATTACTTAACTTTTTCTACTATTTCAACCAATCTCCATCTCTTATCCTTTGAGAGAGGTCTTGTTTCCATTACCTTAACCGTATCACCGATCGAGCAGATATTCTCCTCATCGTGTGCCTTCAGCTTGTAGGTACGCTTTACAATTTTTCCGTAAAGCGGATGCTTTACTCTATATTCGATAGCAACAACGATTGTCTTGTCCATTTTGTTGCTTACGACTTTACCGATAATAACCTTACGGCTGTTTCTTTCTTCCACAGATAAGTCCTCCTTTCAGACAGTATCACTTCTATCTGCTCATTACATCGCAGAACCGGTAAGTTCTCTTTCACGAATGATGGTTAAAATACGAGCGATAGTTTTCTTAACGTCACCAATTCTCATCGGATTGTCCAACTGATTAATAGCGTTCTGAAATCTCAGGTTGAATAATTCCTGCTTGCTTTCTGCGAGCTTTTCTTCCAATTCAGCCGTTGATAATTCTCTAAGCTCATTTAATTTCATCTTATTCACCATCCTCTGTTGTTTCACGCTTTACAAACTTACACTTAACGGGAAGTTTGTGCATTGCAAGACGCATTGCTTCACGAGCGTTTTCCTCAGGAATACCGGCCATTTCAAACATTACTCTGCCCGGCTTAACTACTGCTACCCAATACTCCGGTGAACCTTTACCTGAACCCATTCGAGTTTCAGCAGGTTTTTCGGTAATAGGCTTGTTCGGGAATATTTTGATCCAAACCTGACCGCCACGCTTGGTGTATCTTGTCATAGCGATACGGGCAGCTTCGATCTGTCTTGACGTAATCCATGCGGGTTCCAAAGCCTGAAGGCCATACTCACCGTGTGATACCACGTTGCCACGTGTTGCCTTACCCTTCATACGACCACGCATAACACGTCTGTATTTTACTCTCTTAGGTAATAACATTACTGTCTGCCCCCTCTCGGTTTTCTGTCGCCTCTGTCGGATCTTCTTCTTTCTTTTCTTTCGGGAGCGGCATTTGCAGCAGCTTCTTTCTGTCTGCCGTCCGCCACGTTTAAGATTTCACCCTTGTAGATCCAAACCTTAACGCCTAAGATACCGTAAGTTGTTGCGGCTTCCGCAAAACCGTAATCGATATCTGCTCTTAAAGTCTGCAGAGGAATAGTACCCTCGTGGTACTGCTCTGTTCTTGCGATTTCAGCGCCGCCTACACGACCTGCAACCGCAGTCTTAATACCTTTAACGCCCATTCTCATAGCTCTGCCCATAACCTGCTTCATAGCACGTCTGAACGAGATACGCTTTTCGAGCTGTGCAGCGATATTTTCTGCAACGAGCTGTGCGTTTGTATCGGGGTTTTTAACCTCCATAATATTAACGTTTACGCTCTTGCCTGTCATCTTTTCGACGTCAGCCTTTAACTTATCGATTTCAGCGCCGCCTCTGCCGATGATTATACCCGGCTTTGCAGCATGAATTGTGATAAATACTTTCTTCTGCTTTCTTTCGATGCCGATTTTTGCAACTCCTGCATCGTAGCAAGCTTTTTTAACAAATTTTCTGATATTGTAATCTTCAACCAGCTGGTCTCCGAACTCTTTTTTACCTGCGAACCATTTAGAATCCCAGTCTTTAATAACGCCGACTCTAAGTCCGTGCGGATTAACTTTCTGTCCCATGAGTTAACCTCCTTTTCTTATTAGTCTTCCATTTCCTTTAATACTAAAGTGATATGGCTGGTTCTCTTTAAAATCTTGAACGCTCTGCCCTGTGCATGGGGCTGAATTCTCTTTAAAGTAGGACCTTGTGATACATAACATTCTGCAACATACAACTTGTCTTTATCCATATCATGATTGTTTACTGCGTTTGCTATTGCTGACGCAAGAAGCTTTTCTAAAAGCTCGCTTGCTGATTTCGGAGTATTCTTTATGATACCCATAGCAACGTTAGCCGGCTTATTTCTTATTAAGTCAAGCACGATTTTTACCTTTCTCGGTGAAATACGTGCATACTTTAATACTGCTCGTGCTTCCATTTGGAAATCCTCCTTCCGATAGTTGATTATAATTAATCTTAAATATCAATTTATCAGTGCGTATTTACAAGCATCAGCCTGTTGTTTTAGCACCTGCATGTCCTTTAAAAGTTCTTGTGGGCGCAAACTCGCCGAGCTTGTGACCTACCATATCCTCTGTTACATAAACCGGAACGTGCTTGCGGCCGTCATGTACCGCAAAGGTGTGTCCGACGAAATCGGGGAATATGGTCGAAGAACGGCTCCAGGTCTTAAGAACTCTCTTTTCGCCGGCTTCGTTCATTTCCTTGACTCTTTTGAGCAGAACAGGCTGCACGTAAGGGCCCTTTTTAATGCTTCTTCCCATGATTAATCTCCTTTCGTCGAATTACTTACGGCGCTTTACGATATACTTATCGGTGCGCTTATTCTTCTGACGGGTCTTGTAACCGAGAGCAGGTTTACCCCACGGGGTAACAGGTCCCGGACGACCGATCGGTGATTTACCCTCACCACCGCCGTGCGGGTGATCGCACGGGTTCATTACAGAACCGCGAACGGTCGGTCTCCAGCCCATGTGACGCTTACGTCCGGCTTTACCGTAGTTAACGTTTGCGTGCTCCGGATTGGATACAACGCCTACGGTTGCCATGCAGGTTGCGGGAACGTTGCGAAGCTCGCCCGAGGGCAAACGTAAAAGCGCCATTCCGTTTTCCTTAGCCATAAGCTGAGCGGTGTTGCCGGCAGAACGTGCAAGCTGAGCGCCCTTGCCGGGGTAAAGCTCGATATTGTGTAAGAAAGTACCTACCGGAATGTTGATAAGCGGAAGCGCGTTGCCGGGCTTAATATCAGCCTCGGGGCCGCTTACTATCTTATCGCCAACCTTTAAGTCCTGCGGAGCGATTATATAACGCTTTTCGCCGTCCTCATACTGAACGAGGGCGATGAACGCAGAGCGGTTCGGATCGTACTCAAGAGTCTGAACGGTAGCGGTTACGCCGAAACGCTCTCTCTTGAAATCGATAACTCTGTACTTTCTGCGGTTTCCGCCGCCTCTGTGGCGAACGGTGATTCTGCCGTAGCTGTTGCGTCCGGCATTCTTTTTAATAGGCTCAAGCAAGCTTCTCTCGGGAGCAACCTTTGATAACCCGGAATAATCCATAGTTGTCATATTGCGGCGGCCTGGAGTAGTCGGCTTGTAAAATTTAATTGCCATTTGTTTCACTCTCCTGTTTTGGCTTAGCGAAGTCTGTTTTCGACTTCATACATCACCGGAAATCCTTGATTTCCCGGTCGCGGTTATCAGATAAGACCGTCGAAGAACTCAATCGGCTTTGAATCAGCCTTTAAAGTAACGATTGCCTTTTTCCAGGCTGCGGTGTAGCCGTTGTAACGGCCCATACGCCTTGCCTGACCGCGAACGTTGATTGTGTTGACCTTAGCAACATCAACCTTGAAAAGTTTTGCGACAGCGTCGGCTATCTCAATCTTGTTAGCATCCTTGGCTACCTTAAAGGTGTATTTCTTATCGGCTATACCCGACATACTCTTTTCGGTAATTACCGGAGCTATAATGATATCCTGTGCGGCTTTCATTATGCATACACCTCCTCAAGCTTTGCTACGGCATTCTTTACCACTACAAGAGTGTCGGCATTGATTATGTCGTAGGTGTTGATTGTTCCGACCTGTGCGGATTTCGCACCCGCAATGTTGGCAATGCTCTTTACGGCGAACGCGTTGTTATCCTCAAGAACTATGAGAGTCTTTTTACCCGCGCCTATTGCCTTTAAGCAATCGGCAACGACCTTGGTTTTGTAGGTCTCGGTTTTAAGCTCGTCAAGAACAATCATATCGCCTGTGAGCACCTTATCCGACAAAGCGGATTTGAGAGCCAGTCTCTTAACCTTTTTATTGAGAGAGTAAGAATAATCTCTCGGCTTCGGCGCGTGAACTATACCGCCGTGTCTCCACTGCGGAGCTCTGGTAGAGCCCTGTCTTGCGTGACCGGTACCCTTCTGTCTCCACGGCTTTTTGCCGCCGCCCGATACCTCGGTACGAGTCAGAGTGGACTGCGTGCCCTGACGCTGATTTGCAAGGTAGTTTACAACCGCCGCGTGCATAACCGCCGCGTTAGGCTTTATTCCGAAAACGGCGTCGCTCAAGGTGATTTCTCCCACGCTTTTGCCCGCCATATCGACTACTGCTATATTAGGCATAATTTAGAACACTCCTTCCCTTACGCTTTAACGCTGTCGAAAAGAACCACTATTCCGCCCTTGGGACCGGGAACGGCGCCCTTAACGGCGATTATGTTCTTTTCCGCGTCTACTTTAACGACACTCAGGTTCTGAACGGTTACGCGCTCATTGCCGAGGTGTCCTGCCATTTTCTTTCCCTTGAAAACCCTTGACGGAGTTGAGCAGGCGCCCAAGGAACCGCCGTGACGGTGAACAGGGCCTGTACCGTGAGTTTCCTTAAGTCTTCCGAAGTTCCAGCGCTTAATGGTGCCGGCGTAGCCCTTACCCTTTGAAGTGCCGCGCACGTCTACCGACTCGCCCTCTGCAAATACGTCAGCCTTGATTATATCGCCTACGTTCATAGCGCTGATATCTTCAAAGCGGAACTCGCGAAGAACCTTTTTCGGAGCAACATCGCCTTTGGCAAAATGACCCTTTTGGGGCTTGTTTACCTTAGAAGCCTTCAAATCGCCGTAGCCTATCTGAACAGCCTCGTAGCCGTCGTTCTCGGCGGTCTTCTTCTGCGAAATAACGCAGGGGCCTGCCTCGATAACGGTAACCGGAACAACGTTTCCGTTTGCGTCAAAAAGCTGAGTCATACCGAGCTTTTTGCCCACAATACCCTTTTTCATATGATTTTCCTCCTTTGGTTATTGGTTGGCTTTCACCAACTTGACCTGCGGTGCGTGATTAAAGCTTTATTTCAATCTCTACACCGGCGGGAAGCTCAAGATTAGTCAGAGCTTCAACAGTTTTGTTGGAAGGTCTGATTATATCAATAAGCCTTTTGTGCGTTCTCGTTTCAAACTGCTCGCGGCTGTCCTTATATTTATGAACAGCGCGGAGAATGGTAACAACCTCTTTTTCGGTGGGCAGCGGCACGGGGCCTGATACCCTTGCACCTGTACGTTTAGCGGTTTCCACTATTTTCTCAGCGGACTGGTCTACAAGCGCGTGGTCGTAACCTTTGATACGAATACGGATTTTTTCTTTCACTGCCATGTGAAATTCGCCTCCTTAAGTAGTTGGCGGGCAAAACTTACAACGCGCCGTGTTTTTCTTTACTGCGCATTATAAAACCGGCATTGCTGGGGTCACAGACAATTCCGGACAGCAGATCGCTCTGCCGCTGTATACAAGAGCCGCAAGATCCCTTATATACTTCCTGACTTTTCGCCCGGTTTAAAATCGGACATACTCCGCGGAAATTTCCCGACTCGAGGTCGGCCACCTCCCGCATCAACGCATGTTTCACGCCGCAATTAGGCAGCGTACCGTAGTATAATAACATACCCGAAGCCAAAAATCAAGCTTTTTTTGCAAAAAAATAATTTTTTTTAAATATTAGTGTATATCGGTCTTTTTTGAATTCTGTTTTGCAAAAAAGCGTCAGCCGTATGGCTGACGTTGAGCGTGCCGAAAAAGTCGACACGCTCTTGGACGGAAATGCCGTTCGCAAAAATCAAA
>DJRJ01000053.1 GCA_002438865.1 Clostridiales bacterium UBA6363 | reverse complement strand
GTATCGGACATTCCACAATCAGATCCATTGCTTTAAGATATTGCTTGATTTGCGTCAGATGTGCCTGAGTAATTTCTATTTGCTGTTCTTCTTTATTACGAATACCGAGTAGCTTCATCATTTGTTCGGTAACAGCTTTGCGGTCTATATTGTCAAGAACGTCGGTACGCTTTTCCGGATCGCGTTCCTTGCGAAGATTTTTTGCAGATATACCAAGGTCGGAGGATACAAAATCTCTCGTTAATACCTCTTTTAAAAACTTATGGTTCATATCCTCAATAATGCGGTTTATGGCATTAGTAAGTTCTTTGGCAGAGTATAACTCATACAACTTCCAAAAATATTTTCCATTTTCAAAGTATTCAAGCGAGTGTTGAATATTTTCGCAAATTGCCGTATCAATATATCTGCGTGTTGATTCATCATCACGAAATGATGCTTCCGCTGCCAATACATCGGGATCACCAAAGCTGATTTCTCCGAGCCGTAATGTTCCGCCGTACCTGATATATTCGTCAATGCTGTCAATTCCGAGCAAGCGGCTGTACTCTCTGAACGGAATAAATGTCGTATGAATCATACGCACACGGTCATACAATTCATTATCGTGTGCAAACCAAAAGCCGAGCGAATCTGTGCCGGAAAGAATAATTTTCATACCCATCATAGAATAGATATCCGAAAAAAGTGCGGCGGAATCAATAAAGTCTTTCATAAGGGTAACTTCATCAATAAAAGCGTAACAGTAGCCGTTATCAAACATTTTATCTAAGTCCCGCGTGATTTGAGCCATTGTGTTTTCGGTATTCATTTTTGCATAAAAGCATTTGCCGAATTCTTCTTCAGGCATTTCTGCAATAGTCTGTAACAACAGCGTTGTTTTTCCCGTTCTTCTCAAACCGTAAAGAGCGCATACACGCGTTCTGTCTGTACCGTGCAAAAATTTTTCGATTCTGCCGAAGCAATCGCGTTTCTTAAAGCCCTTTACGGTTTCAATCATTTGGCGCAGGTCGTCGCCGTAAACAATCTTGGTTTCATACACAATATTTTCCCCCTCGTTTGGGTAACGCAGTTGCAGCTCTTTCAGTCTTTCCTGAAGCGCCTTGCGTTCCTCTATTTGTTTGCGTATACTTTCCACATCGTCAGCACGGATATATTTACTTTTCAGTTTTCCGTTTTCACGCCATTGGCGATAATACTGTATTTTCCCCTTTATATTCTTCTTGGAGATATATCCGGGTGGCAGCTCCGCTCCGCAATTCTTGACTCAACCCGCCGCCGTAATTCTTTTCCGTCAACCATGTGGATTTCACCTCTTAATATATTATACCTCGCAGATAACCTACAAGTCAAGAGGTTATCTGTTTGCTTTATAAATTTCTCCGCCGCTTGTTTTACTTTCTGCCGTAAAAAAGGTATAAAAATAAGCACAAGCAAGGCGGTAAACGGCGGCGAGTGAAACCGTAATGGGTTCGGCTCTCATCAGCCTAAAAAGGTATAAAAATCAGCCGCTGAGTATGTTTAGCGGCCGATTTTTCACAGCATATTCATTGTATAATCTTCGGCTATATCCTCCGCCACATCATCCTCTGCGGTATCCGTCTGAACCGGGCGTTCGGCGAGAGCCAACTGCCGCAGCGTTTCAATTCTTTTTTCAACCCCGTCGGTTATTGCGTTTATACGGCTGTCGTCAATATATTCCTCCGCGCCGTCCGATGAAAGAACCTCTTTTATAACCTCGCCCACATCCGAAAGACTTTCAAAATCTATCCACCCGAAATCCGATACCAGCTTTAGCTGCTCACTGTGATGATTTTTAAACGGCTTGCAAACAACATCTCTGCCGGAGCGTATCTTTGCCGGAATTTTATCATAGCCGAGCGAAGAACCGCTGTCATATATCGGCGCCATTCCTATCCATTCAAGCGTTTCGGCATTTCTCATTGCTCCGAAATTATTAAGGTGTCTGTCCTCATTCGCAATAATGTAATCTAAAACGATCATACGGTCAAGAAACGGGACGACGCCCTTTATTCCGAGAGCCTCACAGCACTCTTTGAAATGCGTATATACCGAGGTATTATTGCTTTTCTTCTTTGTCTGCAATATGCGCCATGCGGGTATAAGCTCCGTGGTTTCGTCTATAAAGTCCTCGCAAACGGAATACGGCGCGCCGTTATCCCACATCAGCGTGTACGGAATATGCGGAATGTTTAAACGCTCCATTATTTTTGCCGCTATAACTTCATTAAACGGCTGCTGCCTGAACGGGTTGC
Organism: Clostridiales bacterium UBA6363; assembly: GCA_002438865.1. Lineage (GTDB taxonomy): Bacteria > Bacillota > Clostridia > UBA1381 > UBA1381 > UBA4716. The sequence continues at coordinate 1,678 of DJRJ01000053.1, read as the reverse complement.
TTCCGCCTTTGATAAGGCAGCGCTTTCCGTTTATTATTTTCCAACGCTTTTTCAGATTACCGTCCGAGGTGCTGTCCGGCGTGCTGAAATTAAGCGCGCCCGTTTTCCTTTTCCCACCGAACAGTATGTCGCCTATATCGTCGGAAAAATCGTTATTGAAAAAATTCACTTCGTCCCAATTAAGACCCGACCCGTCGGGGCATATCCAATATTGGTCGGAAAGGCTCAGTCCGTAACAGCGGACAAGCAGCATTTTCGTACTCGGTATCTGCAAGGTTTCAAGCGCTTCCCTTATTCCAAAGCGGCTTGCCGGAATTGAGCGGTCGGTCCACCAATCATTTAAGGCTGCACAGTCGGCAGCGCCGTCCTTAAACGACACGCCGACAGGTAAATGCTCCGGAGCATATATCTTATATATTTTCAGTATAAATCCCGCAGCGTTATCCACTTCGATTTCGGCAACCGGAATACGCTTATGCATAAAGGTGCATTTCAAGCTCATTGCCCCCCTTTTCTCATTAAAGATATTTTATCACATTGCATATATAAAAATCAATTCAAATTTGAAAATACTGTTCCCCTTCAATATCCGGCATTGTATCTCCCTGCATACTCGCGTCAAAGTATAACGCTAAAATCCGTTTAATTTCCGGCTTTTTAAGCCTATGCACCTCAAAGCCCTCGCCGGCAATTTTGCTCTCAATGCGGTTTGCGGTTTCAAAAGTCTGTTTTTCTTTCTGTCCTTTGAGCCTTGCAACAAAGAAAAACTGACGGGCGGTCGCCATTTCCACTTGAATGGTGTCGAGAAACTCGATGTCCTTTTTGATGAGTTTCCTGACCTTTGCGTTTTCCTCAACTTTGAGCCGTTCGACCAAATAGGATTTGTTATCGTCAAAGCATTCGGACGAATCGGTGCAGACTATCTCAATATCCGGCAAAGCCGACAGCACCATCATAAGGTGGCGTATTTTCACTTCAATATTCGCATGCGACAGCACCGATATATTGGTGGGAGCCACACGGAAAAAGAGCAGCTCTCCCCTGCCTGTCATAAGTCCGTATTTCGTAAAGGTCTTAATGCCGATAAGCTCCTGCACCGAACGGCCTTTACCGCGTTTTTGTTTTGTCATCATCATAATATTATCACCTTGGTTTCGTAAAAAAATAAGGCACCGCATTTTTGCGATGCCTTTGCCTATTTTATATTGTTCTTGTCTTTCTAAATGATATTGCGCACCTCATTCTCGGCTATATTAAAACGCCTGAATTCGGGGATTGAATCTTCAAGGCTTTTTTCAATTATGGTATCATCATCCATTACTTTAGCCATAGCAATTACACTTTGCGGATATATGGGCGTTGCAAGCCTTTGCTTACGCATATCGCTGTAAGCATTGCATAATGGCAGGTTATTCTCTCGGCTGAGATAATCAACCATTGCCAACAGATAAAATGCTTGAGGATACTGTTCTTTATCGTAATAATTCCGTATTTCGTTTGATTTCAGCGTTTCCACAATAAACGGAATATCTCCGCGATCCTTTACCCTGTGACAAACATTGCTTTTAAATAGTTCAAAAGGTATTGTTTTCTTCACTGTATCTTTTCCTTTCATATGCCGACTTATACAGTGTTTCGGCTGAACATTTTTCTATTTTTTCCTGTCCGCCCATAAACG
>DJRJ01000014.1 GCA_002438865.1 Clostridiales bacterium UBA6363 | reverse complement strand
ATTCGCCGTAGCAGTTGTCAACAATGCAGATTGTCTGCGGTGAAAGGTTTTTTATAAACGAAATTATCTCTCCGATGTATTCCGCACTGTAGGTCGGACGGTCGCCGTAACCCTTTGACCGCTGAATTTCCACAGCCTTTACGCTGTTTTCGGTGAGTATCTTTTTTATGCTGTCAAAATCGGGCAGACCGTTTTCGAGCAAATCGGACTGTATATAATTAATCCCGAAATCCTTTAAAGACCCTCTGCCGTCCTCGCCCGATATGCCTATCGCTTCTTCAAGCGTATCGTACGGCTTGCCCGTTGCGGCAAGGAGCGTATCGCCGGGGCGCAGTACCGCCGACAGCGCTGTGTATATGGTGTGTGTGCCGTTCACGAAATTGTGGCGCACGAGTGCGTCCTCCGCACCGAAAACCTGCGCATATACCTTGTCGAGCGTGTCACGTCCCAAATCATCGTAGCCGTAGCCCGTTGCCGGGAGAAGATGCGCCTCGGATACACGGTTGTCCGAAAATGCCTTCATTACCTTGAGCTGATTAATTTCAGCCGTTTCCTCTATATGCCGAAACTGCGGCGAAATTTCCGCCTCCGCCTCGCTTATAAGCTTCAATATCTCCTGCGATATTCCGAAATTTTTCGATATATATTCGTCTTTTGTCATAATTTCAACCATTCCTTTCGGGTATAATTATAGCATAACAAGCGTTTTGGGTCAACCTATTGTAAAATAATTCACGGCGTGATATAATAGATGCAGTATATAAATTCAGACGGTGATTTTATGATTAATGCGATAGAAGAATATATAAAAAGCGGCGAAACGTCCGAAAACCGTATCGGAATAGAGCTTGAACATTTCGTTGTTGACGGTAAAACGGGCGAAAATATTCCGTATTCGGGAGATAAGGGTGTGGGAAGTCTGCTTTTGAAGATAGCGGACAGCTTTGACAGGAAAATATATTCCGAGGGATTTCTTATCGGACTTTCAAACGGCGAGTACAGCCTTACGCTCGAGCCTGCCGCACAGCTTGAAATAAGTATCAGACCTGTTGAAAAAATAAGCGAAGCAAAACGTATATATGAGGATTTTCTCAATACAATCCGCCCTGCACTGGACGGGTTCGGATATGAGCTTGTGACCGAGGGTTATCGGCATAACTGCCGTGCGGAGGAACTGGAACTTATCCCGAAAAACCGATACAGATTTATGGACAGGTATTTTGAACATTCGGGAACGTGCGGAAAAAATATGATGCGTGCAACGGCGTCGACGCAAATATCAATCGACTATGCCAATGAAGCCGACTGCGCTCTGAAATTCCGTGTTGCCAATATTCTCAGTCCGATATTTGCGCTTGTGTGCGATAACAGCCGTGTGTTTGAAAACGAGCAGTACACGGGGCGTATGCTCAGAACGCATATATGGAATAATGTGGACGGCGAGAGATGCGGAATTGTTTCGTGCGCAGCGGATTTAACCTATAAAAAATATGCGGAATATATCTTAAACCGCTCCGCAATATTGATTATGAAAAATAAAGCACCCGTGTATACGGGCAGTGAAAAAATAAAAGATATATACAAAGGCGAAATGACCCAAGACGAGGCGGAGCATCTGCTTTCTATGTTTTTCCCCGATGTACGGCTGAAAAAATATATAGAAATACGCCCTGCCGACAGTATGCCGATAAATGATGCGCTGTCATATGCGGCGCTTGTTAAGGGAATATTTAAAAATCCGTCCGTGTTTGATTTTGACGGCGTGACGGTAAAGGATATTGAAAATGCAAAAACCGTACTTATGCAAAAAGGCTTTGACGCTGAAATTTACGGTCGGAGGGCATATGATATATATGAAGATATGCTGAACGAGGCACGCAGAAACTTATCCGCCGAAGATGCGGAATATTTAATAAAACGAGGCGAGAGCAATGTATGATTTAAACGAATATTACAGAGGAATAATCGACAGCAATTTAAAAAAGCATATAAAAAGTGCGGAGGAGGAGCGTATATATATTGAAAATTCAACCGCACGCTATCACGGAAATTTGGTTTACACAATGTATATACCTAAGCTTTTTACAAAAGCGGCGGCGGAGTATTTTTCCGAAATAACCGATACAATGTACGGGATAATGGTAAAGGTCATAAAGGAATACGAGAATAATGCGGAGTACAGAAAGCTGTTCGGATTTGACAAGCGGCTTGAGGAGCTTATCCTCCGTCCCGACCGCTATGACTGCAAACTGCCGATAGCGAGAATAGACATATTCTTTAACGAGGACGATTTTTCGTTCAAGTTCTGCGAATTTAATACGGACGGTGCAAGCGCAATGAATGAGGATCGTGAGCTTAACAATGCCGTCAAAAAAACGCTTGCTTTCAAGCAGTTCAATAAGCGGTACAATACGTACTCGTTCGAACTTTTCGACTCGTGGGTCGATGAATTTATGCGCATATACGGCACGTATCCCAAAGCAAAGGAAAATCCGCACGTGGCAATCGTGGATTTTATGTCGAGTGCGTCCGACAACGAGTTTAATGTGTTTAAGGAGCATTTTGAAAAGAAAGGTATAAGCTGTGAAATTTGCGAAATAACGAGTCTCGGCTATGCGGACGGCAAGCTGCTCTCGCCGACGGGCAGGCAGATAGACGCAGTGTACCGCCGTGCCGTAACGTGCGATATTATGAAAAATTACGACAGGGTACAGCCGTTTATAAATGCGGTTAAAAATGATGATGTGTGCCTTATCGGCGATTTCAAAACACAGATAGTGCATAACAAGCGTGTGTTTAAAATACTGCATGACGGTATGACATCATCTTTTCTTACCAAAGCGGAGCGTGAATTTGTAAGAGAGCATATCCCGTTTACAACTTTTCTTACGGCGGATAATGTGAAAAAATATGATGTTCTCCGCACAAAGGACAACTGGGTAATAAAGCCGGAGGACTCGTATGCGTCAAAGGGCGTGTATGCCGGTGTGGAATTTGAAAGTGAGAGCGAGTGGATAAAGCACGTGACCGAAAATATCGGCGACGGGTATCTTTTGCAGGAGTACGTAAAACCGTACGAAACACTGAATATCGACCTTCCGCATAATAAGGATGCCGAATATCGGAATTATTCTTCAATAACGGGACTTTTCGTTTACGGCGGAAAATTCAGCGGTATATATTCGAGAATTGCGAAAAACAGCATAATATCCACGCAGTACAGCGAGATGTCGTTGGCAAGCGTTGTTGTTGATGAAAAACAATGATTATGGTTGACAAAATGCGGTTACAATGAACGCAAATCACAGTATGGCAGGGGCTTGCTCCTGCCGAAACGCCCGTGATTTTTCTGTATGTTTGCAATTTACGGTAGGGGACGATGCCTTTCATCGTCCCGAGTGTGAAACATTTAGGGTCGATGTGGGCATCGACCCCTACGGATTTGCGAAACCTCATATTGGGTGTGCATACAAAAAGAGCAAGGCACTGCCTTGCTCTTTTGTGTGTTTTATTCCTGTATATATCCCACATAATATCCGTATGCGCCGAGCGTAAGCGTGTTTTTGCTCACTGCCGCACAACTCCGCCTTTTCGGGGATTTTGTCAAAATCTTCGGATATTTCCTTGTCCGTATAATTCAGCACGGCAAACAGTTCCTCGCCGTTTAAGCTGTGCTTAAATGCAAGCATACCCTCTTTGTCGGCAAGCCAGCTCATTTTTGAGAATTGCAGTTCGGGGTGCTTGTTTCTTATCGCATTTAATGATTTTATAAAATTCATACGCTCAATACCCAAATCGGTGAGGGCATATGACCAGTCTATTGAGTTAAATCCGCCGTATTCCCTTGACGCAAACATACTCTGCACCGAATTGTCCGCAACTTCAAAGCCGTTCCATACGAACGGAACGCCGTTCCACAGATAATTCATAAGCGTTTCAAAATTATCGGGACCGTAAAGGCGTGTGCGCTTGTCGGTACGCTTTGATCCCATATCGGAGGCGGTGTCGTGGTTTTCAAGATAGCGTGCGCCCTTGCTGTCGGTCTGGCAGTCCTTGAAAATTTCTTTTTCCTTAAATTCCTTTGTTGTCATTTCGCCTTTCAAGAGAGCCTTTTGCGGGCAATCGCCCAGATACCACAAGTCGAATACGTCCTTGTACTCGTCCGAATAATAGGCAGGGTTAAAGTCCTCGCTTATCATAATGAAATCCGGCTTTTTCTCACGAATGCGGCGTGCGCCCTCCGCCCAAAAGTCAACCGGAACTTTGCTTCCGACATCACAGCGGAAACCATCCACGTCAAAATCAAACGCATAATAAAACATATTCTTCCATAAATACTCACGCATTTCGGCGCTTTCGTAATTTATTCTCGCAAACGGCCATGTTTCGCCGATTATCGGCTTGCCGTCCTTGCCTTTTATTACCGAATCGGCTATTTCATCAATAAATACGGCATTTCTGCCGCAGTGCAGATATACAAGGTCGAATATGTACTTCATTCCGTGCTTGTGAACGCACTCGATAAAATCTCTCAAATCCTCGTCCGTTCCGTATTCGGGGTCAACGTGGAAAAAGTCTTTGATTTTATATGAGTTTTTCGGGTTTCCCGAATTGGACAAAATCTGTCTCGGACTCCACGTCATTATATCGGGGTCGGCGTCAGCTTCGCACAATGAGCAGACATAAATGCTGTCAAATCCCATTCTTGCAATGTGCGGAATAAGTTCCTGCGCCGCCTTAAGCGTACCCTTTTTCGTAAATGTTCGTAAACTTATCTGATATATTGAATTGCATCTGCCCATAATGCGCCTCCGTATGATTAAAAATTTCAAGAACATATTAGCATATTGTGCATATATAGTCAACAAAAAAATGACGCATTTTTCTTGAACAGCGCCATTTTTCCGGAATACGGCCGGGGGACCGTATTCGATGTGTAAAACAAACGAGCTCTCTAAAGGAGCGACTTTATTATAGGTCTTAAAAACCCGAAAATCAAGGGGTTTTCCGCTATTTCGGCACGCACAATCAAAACAAAATGAAAAATAAAAAATGCGTGACATCAAAACCGTATAAATATGCGGTTTTTAAGCGAAAATGTCACGCATTTTTCGGAAAGCCGAAAGCTTTCCGCCGTTTTTATTGATTTTTATATTTCAAGTATGCACGTTTTGAGCCTTCCGTTTTCAATTTCGCATACACCGTAAGTGCCGCCGTAGCGTATGCTGCCGGGGTTGAGTATTCGCATACCCTCTCTGAAATCCGAATACGGGATATGCGTGTGTCCGAAAACGCATAAATCCGCATTAAATTCTTTTGCTTTTTCATACAGAGTGGTATACGTGCTTTCATACTTTACTTTGTATTCGTGTCCATGCGTTACAAAAATCTTCTTCCCGTCAGCCTCAAAAACCACTTGAGGCGGAAACGTGCGTGAGAAATCGTTATTTCCGCACACGCAGTAAAATTTCAGATCGGGATACATCGAAATAAGCGCCCGTGCGTCATTTTCGCAGTCGCCTGCATGGATTACAATGTCGGGCTTTATCGAGTCGATTATGTGTATACACCTTTTTATGTCGCCATGGGTATCCGAAAAAACAGCAATTCTCATCATAATGCATTCTCCAATCATATTGTGTGTAAACCGTCTTTTACTTGTATTTTCTATTATTGTAGCATAATTTGCGGATTTTGTCAAATGTTGTCGTGAAGTTTTTGTAATCAGGCAGAGAATATGACAAAATTTTCGTCAATGAGGTGATATAATAGTAAATGATTTACTATATGCTGCCGTAGGACAGCGGAATGGAGGAAAAAATGGAAATAAACACAATGCCGCACTCTGCGCCCCTAAGACGTCCGGCACTAAAGGATATAGCCGCCGCCGTGTTTATGCTGCTTGCGTCACGTGCGTCGGTTATGGGAATGTTCCCGTTCGGAACGGCGTTTTTTGCGGCAGGCTTTGACAAGGGGATAGCGTACATAGGAATAGCCGTAATGTGCGGCGGACTCATATCGGCGGGAGCGGGAATGGCGGTAATAAAATATCTTATTGCGGATTTGCTGTTCTGGATATACTTAAAAACACGCAAGAGCGAAAAGCGCATAATCGAGGCAACGGTGTGCGGAATGTCGGTGCTTGTGGGCGGAGCGGCGATGTTTGCGTATGATTACATAGGCGTGTATGACGTGATGCTCCTGCTTATAGAAAGCATCGTTTCGGCAATCGTGTATACGGTGTTTACAAATACGAAAACCTTTCTCGAAAACAGGCGGAGCCGCTCATACGTTTCGCAGGAGGAAATGGTGTCCATTGCCGTTTGCGCCGGTATATTCATAACCGGACTTTCGGGGATAAAGCTCCCGTACGGGATAAACCCGGCAAATATTGCGGCAATGTATGTTTCCATGTGTATGGCGCTGTATTCAAATCTTGCGTCGGCAGGGGGCGGAGCGATGTGCATAGGCTTTATGAGTACGCTGTCATCGCCGCTTTCGGCACTTACGGGCGGCGCCTACGGCATAAGCGCAATGTTCGGAAATTTTCTCAAAGGCTACGGACGTGTCGGAACGGCGGTCGGTTTTATCGGCGGAATAGCGGCGGTATCCATATGTATGCAGGGCGGTGCGGAGCCGATTTCCGCAATAGATGCGGCGTGTGCTGCATTGCTTTTTGTGCTTACTCCGAAAAAACTGCATAAATATATAAACATATTTTTCTCCAAATCGCTCCGCATGGAGTCGATAAGCGCAGACGTCCGTGTAAAGGAGTATCTGTCCGCAAAAACGGAGCGTATGGCAGAGGCGTTTAACAGCTTAAACAAATGCTTTACGGAGGAATCGGACAAGCGTATAAATCTGTACCGCAAAGAGGTAGGCGGACTTTTTGACGAGATGTCGCAGCGTGTGTGTGCCGGCTGTTCCATGGCGGTAAAGTGCTGGCAGAACGATTTTACAAAAACCTACAAGGGCGTTATGTCGCTTTTGGGAACGATTGAAACGGAGGGCGTGCTTACGGCATCCTCCATGCCAAAAAGCTTTCGTGACAAATGCATACGGAGCGATGTTTTTGTGAGCGAATTAAACCACGTTTACGAGCTTTACAAAAAACGGCTTATACGTGCAGGGGAGGCTGTTTCGGAGCGTGATATAATAGCACGCCAGTACAGCGAAACGGCGAAAATATTTGAAAATCTTTCAACCGATGTCCTGGAGGGATTTACCTTCCGTGAGGATTTGGAGGAAACGGTGGTTAATGTGCTGGACAAGCAGGGCATAACGGCGTTTGAGGTGAGCGTTGCGGAGAATGCCACGGGGCGCACGGAGGTGTATCTCGGACTCGGCATAGGAGCAGATGTGAAAAAGGCGGAGGCGGCTCTGACGGAGGTGTTTTCCGTGCCGATGGGCAGAGATAAGGAATATAGCGGAGCGCTTATGAAATTCGTTTCAAAGCCGAAATACTGTGCGGACGTTTCCATGCGTCAGATAAAAAGCGACGAGGCGGAGCTTTCCGGCGACAGTGCAGCGGCGTTCACGACCGAGAACTACAAAAAATATGTCATAATAGCGGACGGTATGGGCAGCGGCAAAAAAGCAATGCAGGAAAGCCGCACAACCCTGCGGCTTTTGCGTGAATTTCTTATGGCAGGCTTTGAAACCGAAACGGCGATTGAAATGATAAACTCCTCGCTGTGCCTTAAAATGGACAAGGAGATGTTCTCCACAATAGATTTATTGTGTATCGACCTGATTTACGGCACGGCGGAATTTTACAAAGTGGGTGCGGCGGAAAGCCTTATAAGCCACGGCGGAAATATAGAAACGGTGTTCTCCGTTTCTATGCCGGCAGGGATAATTTCCGACATAAAGCCGCAGGGACAGGTAAAACGTGTTTACGGCGGCGATATGATAGTAATGATGTCGGACGGCGTGTGCGGAGCGGAGGAGGGAGCGGTAAGCACCGAGTGGATAAAAAAGAAACTCCGTGCCGAGCCGTCCGATACGGAGCAGACCGCACAGGATATTATGGAAACCGTTATAGAAAAAAGCCATGGTATGATTTTCGATGATATGACTGTCGCTGTGGTCAGAATTACTGAAAATTAACCATATATAAATATAAAAATCGTTCACAAACCATTAATTTTTCCAAAAATCAAATTTGTGACAAAAATTTTAAAAAATATTATGGACAATTATGTATTTTATGATATAATAGTTATTATGGACAGTAAAATAAACTGAAAAAAATAACAGGAGGAGATTCCAATGTCAAAAAAATTCGTATACCTTTTCAGCGAAGGTGACGCAAGCATGAGAGAGCTTCTCGGCGGAAAAGGCGCAAACCTTGCCGAAATGACAAAGCTCGGTATGCCTGTTCCTCAGGGTTTCACAATTTCAACAGAAGCCTGCACACAGTACTATGAGGACGGCAGACAGATCAACGCCGAAATTCAGGCAGAGATCATGGAAAACATCGCAAAGATGGAAAAAATCACAGGTAAGAAGTTCGGCGACCAGGAGAATCCGCTTTTGGTATCCGTTCGTTCGGGTGCAAGAGCTTCAATGCCGGGTATGATGGACACAATCCTTAACTTAGGTCTTAACGAAACAGTTGTTGAAGTTATGGCTAAGAAGTCAAACAACCCCAGATGGGCTTGGGACTGCTACAGAAGATTTATCCAGATGTATTCGGACGTAGTTATGGAAGTCGGCAAGAAATACTTTGAAGAACTTATCGACAAAATGAAGGCTGAAAAGGGCGTAACTCAGGACGTTGAGCTTACGGCTGAAGACCTTAAGGAACTCGCATCGCAGTTCAAGGCTGAATATAAAGAAAAGATCGGCGAAGACTTCCCGACAGATCCTATCGATCAGCTGTTCGGCGCAATCAAAGCCGTATTCCGTTCATGGGACAACCCCCGTGCAAACGTATACAGACGTGACAACGATATCCCGTATTCATGGGGTACAGCAGTAAACGTTCAGATGATGGCGTTCGGTAACATGGGCGAAACATCGGGAACAGGTGTTGCATTCACACGTGACCCGGCTACCGGCGAAAAGCACCTCATGGGCGAATTCCTTATGAACGCTCAGGGTGAGGACGTTGTTGCAGGCGTAAGAACTCCTCAGAAGATAGATCAGATGAAGGAAATTATGCCCGAAGTTTACGATCAGTTCGTTGAAATCGCAAAAAATCTTGAAAACCACTATCACGATATGCAGGATATGGAATTCACGATTGAAGATAAGAAGCTTTACATGCTTCAGACAAGAAACGGTAAGAGAACGGCTCAGGCTGCTTTAAAGATAGCTTGTGACCTCGTTGAAGAAGGTATGATCACAGAAAAGGACGCAGTTCTTATGATCGACCCGAGAAACCTCGACTCACTTCTCCATCCGCAGTTTGACGTTAAGGCTCTTAAAGCCGCAACACCTATCGCAAAGGCTCTCGGCGCATCGCCCGGTGCTGCTTGCGGTAAAATCGTGTTCACAGCAGATGACGCTAAGGAATGGGGCGCAAGAGGCGAAAAGGTTGTTCTTGTTCGTCTTGAAACATCACCTGAAGATATCGAAGGTATGAAAGCCGCTCAGGGTATCCTTACGGTAAGAGGCGGTATGACTTCACACGCTGCCGTTGTTGCACGTGGTATGGGTACATGCTGTGTATCGGGCTGCGGCGACATCGCTATGGATGAAGCTAACAAGAAGTTTACTCTTGCAGGCAAGGAATATCACGAGGGAGACGAGATTTCGTTAGACGGTACAACAGGTAACGTTTACGACGGAATTATCCCGACAGTTGACGCTTCAATCGCAGGCGAATTCGGCACAATCATGGGTTGGGCTGATAAGTTCAAGACATTGAAGGTAAGAACAAACGCAGATACTCCGGCTGACGCTAAGAAAGCTAAGGAGCTCGGCGCTGAAGGTATCGGTCTTTGCCGTACAGAGCATATGTTCTTTGAAGGCAACAGAATAGACGCATTCAGAGAAATGATCTGCTCGGATACAGTTGAAGAAAGAGAAGCTGCTCTTGATAAGATTCTTCCGATGCAGCAGGGCGATTTTGAAAAGCTTTACGAAGCTTTGGAAGGCTGCCCCGTAACAATCAGATTCCTGGATCCTCCGCTTCATGAGTTCGTTCCGACAGATGATGCCGATATCGAGCTTCTTGCAAAGGCACAGGGCAAATCTGTTGAAACAATCAAGGATATAATAAACGGACTTCACGAAGCTAACCCGATGATGGGTCACCGTGGCTGCCGTCTTGCAGTAACATATCCTGAAATTGCAAAGATGCAGACAAAGGCAGTTATCCGTGCCGCTATCAATGTTAAGAAGGCACACGCTGACTGGAACATCGTTCCCGAAATTATGATTCCGCTCGTATGCGAAGTTAAGGAATTAAAGAACATAAAGGATGTTGTCGTTGCAACAGCTGACGCTGAAATCGCAGCAGCAGGTATCGACCTTAGGTACGAAGTAGGTACAATGATCGAAATCCCGAGAGCCGCATTAACAGCTGATGAAATCGCTAAGGAAGCTGAATTCTTCTGCTTCGGTACAAACGACCTTACTCAGATGACATACGGCTTCTCAAGAGACGACGCAGGTAAGTTCTTAGACGCTTACTATGACGCTAAAATCTTTGAGAACGATCCGTTTGCTAAGCTTGACCAGACAGGCGTTGGTAAGCTTATGGAAATGGCTATTAAGCTCGGTAAGTCAACAAGACCGGATATGCACTGCGGTATCTGCGGCGAACACGGCGGAGACCCGTCTTCGGTAGAATTCTGCCACAAGATCGGTCTGGACTATGTTTCCTGCTCACCGTTCAGAGTTCCTATCGCAAGACTTGCTGCCGCTCAGGCAAAGATAAAGGAAGAAAAGTAATTATAAAAATTATGTTTTTGTGTAAAACCACA
>DJRJ01000093.1:12292-15954 GCA_002438865.1 Clostridiales bacterium UBA6363 | reverse complement strand
TCGGACTTTTACAAACGGCTAATATATAATTATGTAAGGAGAGAAACAAGCTTATGTTCGGTTATGTTACGGTAGTCCGTGAAGAAATGCGCAAAGAGGATTACGCTCTTTTTACCGCATATTACTGCGGTCTGTGCAAGGCAACGGGCAAATATGCGTCGCAGACGGCACGCCTGGGACTTAGCTATGACATAACGTTTCTCGCCCTTGTTCTTTCGGCGCTGACAGATGAAAAAGACGAATTTAAAGATTTCAGATGTATGGCGCACATACAGGAAAGACGAAAATATGCTGTAAGCAATGAGGCTTTGGAGTACGCGGCATGTATTGGCACAATACTGACATATTTAAAACTCCGTGACGATGTGAATGATGATAAAAGCATAAAAGCGGCTGTCAAATCGGTATTGTTTTTAAAAGGCGTTAAACGTTCAAAAAAACGCTATCAAAGACAGTATGATGAGATTACAAAACAGCTTAAAGAACTCGGCGCACTCGAAAGGGCAAACTGTGCTGAGATTGACAGATGTGCGGACTGTTTTGCAAAGATACTCGAATGTATTTTCACGCCCGATTTTATAAAAGACGAAAAAACTCGGCGTGTGCTTGCATGGCTCGGCTACAATACGGGAAGATGGATATATGTTGCTGACGCATATAACGATATGGAAAAGGACAGAAAGGGCGGTTCGTACAATCCGTTTCTTGCCGCAGGGTATACGGATTTTGAAAAGTACCGCCGTGACACGGCAGAACAGCTTGACGTATCGCTTACGTTTACGCTTGAAAACATTGCGTCAAGCTTTGAGTTGTTAAAGATATATAAAAACAAAAGCCTTTTGGAACATATAATTTACACGGGACTTAAGGCAAAGCAGTATTCGATACTGGGTACAAATAAAACGAACGGAGAAAATGATGGATCCATATGAAGTTTTGGGCGTGAGCCACGATGCCGATGAAGAAACGATAAAAAAGGCATATCGTGAATTGGTAAAAAAATATCACCCCGACAGGTACGTTAATAATCCCCTTGCCGATTTGGCGGCGGAAAAAATGAAGAATATAAACAAGGCATATGATATGCTTACAAACAATAAAACGGCTCAGAAAACCGCAAACACTTCAGGCGGAGGATATTATTCCGCATCATCAGAGCCGAGTTTCTCGGCGGTGCGGAGCCTTGTATCGCAAAACAGACTTATGGACGCACTCGTTATGCTCAATTCTCTGCCAAAAACGGACGAGTGGTATTATTTAAACGGAGTTATCTGTCTGCGCAGAGGGTGGTATGATCAGGCTGTAACCAATTTAAAGCAAGCCTGTGCGATGAATCCGAATAACAGCGAATATCGTGCGGCGCTTGACAGTATAACAAACAGAAACACATCTTACAGAACAACCACCGTTGCGGGACCGGGGCTTTGCCTGTGTCCGCTCGGCTGTTGTACGTGCTTAAGATGCTGTTGACGGAAAGGAACGGAGAAATGGAAGAAAAACAAATTCATATAACATCAATAGGCGGTCAGGCGGTAATGGAGGGCGTAATGATGCGAGGTCCTCACAAAACGGTTGTCGCAGTGAGAAAGCCTGACGGCGAAATAGAAAAAAAGATAGAGGATAACGGCACAACAAAGAAAAACAAGATATGCCGTCTGCCGATAATAAGAGGGTGTATCGGCTTTATCGAAAGCCTTGTAATCGGCATTAAAGCGCTTATGTACAGCGCAAGCTTTGTGGACATCGAGGGTGAGGAGGAAGAAGAAAGCAAGTTTGACAAATGGCTTGAAGAAAAACTCGGCGATAAACTCAAAGACGTTGTGATATACTTTTCGGTGTTCATATCGGTAATTTTCAGCATAGGACTGTTTATGCTTTTGCCGGCTTTTCTTACAAAAGGCGTGGAGCTGCTGGGCGCAAAGGTTTCGTTCCTTGCGGCAATTACGGGAACACATACGTTTACAAGCCTGTTTGAGGGCGTTATAAGAATGGCGATATTTTTGGGATATATGGCGCTTGTATCGAAAATGAGCGAGATAAAGCGTGTGTACGAATATCACGGTGCAGAGCATAAAACCATAGCCTGCTATGAGGCAGGGGAGGAATTAACGGTTGAAAACATAAAAAAGCATACACGGTTTCACCCGAGATGCGGAACAAGCTTTCTTTTGTTTGTAATGCTTATAAGCATACTTGTTTTTGCACTTCTGCCGAGATTTGATAATTTTTCGGGTGTGGCAAGCACGCTTTTGAGAATGGTAACACGCCTTGCGCTTATGCCGGTGGTTGCGGGATTGTCATACGAGGTTATAAAATGGGCAGGACGCAGTAAAAATAAATTTGTCGGCGCACTGTCAAAACCGGGATTGTGGCTTCAGCGTCTTACAACACGTGAGCCGGACGACTCGCAGATAGAAGTTGCGATAGCGTCTATACTGCCGTGTATTCCCGAAAACAAAGAGGAGGACAAATGGTAATACGTGATGTTGTGGCTGACCTTACAAAAAAGCTTAAGGATAACGCCGCATATGAGGCACGGGAAATAGTCAAAAATGCTGTCGGTATTGATAACACACAGCTTGTGCTTAACGGAAATTGCGAAGTTTCGGACGAAAATTTAAAGAAAATATATGAAATGCTTATTCGCCGTCAAAACGGCGAGCCACTGCAATACATAACCCAATCGGCAGGCTTTATGGGACTGGAATTTAAAGTTACGCCCGACGTTCTGATACCGAGAGCCGATACGGAAACTCTTGTTGAGAAAATAATAAGCACTGCAAAAAGCGGAAAGCTTATCGACATAGGAACAGGGTCGGGGTGTATAGGAATAAGCACCGCACATTTTAACCCTGATTTGGACGTTACATTTCTTGATGTAAGCGAAAAAGCACTGGAAATTGCAAAATACAATGCAAAGGAAAACGGTGTTTGCGGAAGATTTATACGTATGGATATTTTAAAGGAATATCCGAACGAAAGGTTTGACATAATAGCGTCAAATCCGCCGTATATACGTGATGATGTTATAGAAACATTGCAGACTGAGGTCAAAGATCACGAGCCGTACAATGCGCTTTCGGGCGGAGCGGACGGACTGATATTCTACAGGCGCATAACGGAAATTGCTCCGCATATGCTGAATTGCGGAGGTATTCTCGCATATGAAATAGGGTACGACCAGGGCGAGGCTGTATCCGATTTGATGAAAAAGGATTTTTGCGATGTCCGCATAATAAAGGATTTGTGCGGCAATGACCGTGTGGTTACGGGACGTTTTGAAAAATGAAGTTATTCATTTTTCTCAACGTCCTTTAATTTGCGCTGAATTGCACGGGTGCGCACTCCGACAAGCTTGTCGAGATCATCGTTTGCCTGGTTAATTCTTTTCTGCGCACATTCGAGCGTGTCCGCAAACTTGTCAAATTCGGTTTTGACACTGCTCAATACGCTCCAGACTTCTGCACTGCGCTTTTCTATGGCGAGCGTTTTAAACCCTGTCTGTAAAGAATTGAGCATAGCCGCCATTGTGCTTGGTCCTGCAATATTTACCTTGTAAAGCCTTTGCAGTTCGTCCACAAGTCCGCGGTTTATAACCTCCGCATACAAGCCCTCAAACGGCAGAAACATAATCGCAAAATCGGTTGTGTACGGCGGTTCTG
>DJRJ01000093.1:0-12278 GCA_002438865.1 Clostridiales bacterium UBA6363 | reverse complement strand
GTTCTATGTATTTATCGTGAATATCCGCCGCCTCCGATTTTATACGCCGTGTAAGCATTGCGGCGGCAGCGTTGATTTTTTCGGCATTGCCCTCCTCGTATGCGTCGGCAAGGTCGTGATAGAGCGTTGCCGGGAATTTTGCGTCAATGGGGAGATAAACGCTCCTGTTTCCGTCGCCGGGCAGTTTTATTGCAAATTCAACCGCATTACGGCTGTTGGGAACGGGCATAACGTTTTCTTCGTACTGCTCGGGCGACATGATCTCTGTTAAGATGTTTTTCAGCTGTAATTCGCCCATAATTCCACGTGTTTTTACGTTTGACAATACTTTCTTCAAGTCGCCCACGCCTGCGGCGAGCGTCTGCATTTCTCCCAATCCCTTATATACCTGTTCGAGCCTGTCGTTTACAAGCTTAAACGAATTTGTCATTTTATCGTCAATGCTTTTTTCAAGCTTTTTCTCAACCATACTCCGCATCTCATCAAGACGAATGCCGTTGTCACGCTGAATTTTATCAAGCTGGCGCTCAACCATACTTTGCGTCTGCTGTATGGAATTGTTCATCTTTTCAAAATTTTCGCTCTGCATTTTGCCGATTGCCTTTTGATTTTCACTCAAAATATCGCCTATAAGCTTGGCGGAACGCTGTGTGCTTTCGCCTATGTTCCGCTCAAGGGCGGAGGTGTCGGACGATTTTGTTTTAAATATCAGAACAAGCGTTAAAGCCATAAGTGTTATAAGAAGCGCAATAATTATAATATCCATATTATTCTCCGTTTCGCAGATGTATTGATTACCGTTATTATACAACACAAAACATATGTTTGTCAAGAAATTTTGATTTTCCTATTTACATTTGACCGAAAAAATTGTATAATAAAAGAATACTAAAATAGGAGTATTATGCGAATGGGTATTTTAACAGCTTTATTTTCAAACATTATGAGTTTTGTAATTTTACTGCCGATAAGACTTATTGCGATAATAGGTCATGAGCTGGGACACGCATATGTGTCCGATAAACTCGGTGACCCGACGCCGAGAAACACGGGCAGGCTTACAATAAATCCTCTGGCGCATCTGGATTTGTACGGTACATTGCTTATGCTTTTAACGGGTTTCGGCTGGGCAAAGCCCGTTATGATAAATCCGATGTACTACCGCAACCGCAAAAAGGGTACGGCTCTTGTATCGCTTGCGGGACCTTTTGCAAACCTTGTTATGGCGTTTTGCGGTATGATAATATGGGCAATAGCGATAATTTTAAAAGCAAAGACGGGACTCGGTGCGACAGTGTTTAACGTTATCGGCTCGATAGCGCATACGTTTATATACACAAATCTGTGCTTTATGGTGTTTAACCTTATCCCGATACCGCCCTTGGACGGCTCAAAGGTACTCGGTATATTTTTGCCGGACAGAGCGTATTACAAAATGCTTCAGTATGAAAGGTATTCAATGATACTTATTATGATACTGTCGCTTACGGGAATGTTCAACACCATAATAGGAACAGGCGTAAATGCGGTGTTTAATCTGATAGCCGTACCGATAAACGGACTGCTTAAAATGATAATATAGGATAGGTAACAATGGATAATATTCTGTACAAACTGGATAAATTTGAAGGACCGCTTGATCTTTTGCTGACGCTTATACAGAAAAGCAAGGTGAGCATATACGATATACCTATAGCCGAAATAACCGATCAGTATCTCGAGGCTATTGACGGCATAGAGGACTCCTCACTCGACAATACGGGTGAATTTATCGTAATGGCGGCACAGCTTTTGTATATAAAATCCAAAATGCTTCTTCCGAAAAACGAAGAGGAGGAGGAAGAGGACCCGAGAGAAGAACTTGCGCAAAGACTTCTTGAGTATCAGAAATTTAAAGAGGCTTCGCAGGAGCTTAGGAAAAGCGAGTTTTCGTCTAAATATCTTGTGTTCAGGAGCGAGGAGGAAATCAAATTTCCCGTTCCCGAATACAGTACGCATCATGATGTTTCGGCGCTTATCGACGCTTTCAATTCCATACTGGCACGGCGTGTCCGGTACGAAAAGCCGACAAAGCGTGCATTTTCGGGAATTGTCGGCAGGGAAAAGGTGAGCGTGGACGATATGGTCGAAAAAATATGCAAACGTTTAAAGAGCGGGCGCATACGTTTTGCAAGCCTGTTTTGCGAGGGTGACTCCAGACCCGAAATGATTGCAACGTTTCTTGCGGTGCTGGAAATGATAAAGCTTAATAAGCTTTTTGCGGATTACAACGAAGAAACCAAAGATTTTGATTTATTCTCAAAAAAGGCGGAAAAGGTAAATGGTTAACATAAAATATGCGATAGAAGGTATACTTTTCGCCGCAGGCGAGCCTGTAAAGGCGGCAAAGCTTGCGGTTGTGCTGGATACCGATATTGACAGCGTAAAGAACGCCGTTACGGAATTGCGTGAGGAGTATGACCGTGACAAGCGTGGGTTTAATATAATAGATATACTTGACGGCTACCAGATATGCTCTCGCCCGGAATATTATGCTTACATACAGGAAATACTGGGAGAGCAGAGAAATCAGCCGCTTTCAAATGCTGCAATGGAGGCGCTTGCGATAATTGCGTACAAGCAGCCGATAACAAGAGGACAGATAGAGCGCATAAGAGGGGTAAACTCTGACGGCTGTGTAAACAGGCTTTATGAGCGCGGGTTAATAGACGAGGCAGGCAGGCTTGACGCACCGGGACGTCCTATACTTTACAAAACCACGGACACGTTTCTGCGCTGTTTCGGGCTTACATCGCCAAAGGATCTGCCGCCAGTAAATCTTGAAAAGCTTATTGCGGAGGAGCCGCCGCAGGGCGAACAGCAGTCGCTTTTGGAGGAAACGGAGCAATCGGAGGAGTAAATATATGACTGCGGTATATATTTTGCTGATAATCATAGCTTTGATTATGCTTTTATCGCTTGTACGAATAAACGTTGTCGCCGATTTTTCGTACAAATCGGAAAACAATGAGCTTTATATAAAATTCCTTTTTATAAAATCGCATCTTTATCCGAAAGTCAAAAAAGATGTGGACAAGGGAATTGAGGATTATGAAGAAAATCCCGAGAAAATCGATAAAGAAACGGCAGGAATACTTGAACGCCTTGCCGGTGCAAAGTATCTGTATACAAATCTTAAAAAAGATATTTTAAAGCTTTTAAACTACACGTTTGAAAAAGCGATTGCGATTGACGAGCTTAATATATCGGGAGTTATCGGAACGGGAAATCCTATGTATACGGGACTTGCTTACGGTGCGGTAAACTCTGTCGTGTTCGGATTTTTGGGTACGGCGGACAGGAAAATGAAACTCGAAAAGCATCATACCGACATAAAAGCCGATTTTGACAATGCGGTATTTTCGGCAGGTGTGTATGCTGTAATTTACACACGTGCAATGTATTTGTACTATATGGCTGCAAAGGCGGCGGTTATCTATATAAAACTGAAACGTATTCTTAAAGAGGAAAGGAAGATGTCAGATGAGTAATGCGGTAAGCGAAATGGTCAGCGAGGCTGTGAAGAGCATTAAGGGACTTATCGATGTTAATACGGTTGTGGGCGAGCCTATGTCCGTAGGCGACGGAACGATTGTAATACCCATATCACGTGTTTCGTTCGGCTTCGGCGGCGGCGGAAGCGAGTTTGCTCCCAAGAAAGAGGGAAACGAGCCGATGTTCGGCGGCGGAATAGGCGGAGGAGCGTCCGTTAAGGCAGAGGCGTTTATGGTGGTTTCAAACGGAAACGTGCGCATAGTTCCGATAAGCGACAGTCAGTCGGCGGTGGATAAGATTTTAGACCTTGTGCCGGGAGCTATAGACAAAATAAACGGATTTATTACGAAAAAGAAAAACACCGGAGAAGATAAATGAGTATAACACTGCGAGATAAAATACTTTCGGGCGTAATGAAGCCTACACGATATACGGGCGGCGAGCTTAATTCGGTGATGAAGGACCCGAATGAAGTTGATGTGCGGTGGGGATTTTGCTTTGCCGACACATACGAAATAGCAATGTCGCATCTGGGACTTAAAATACTGTATCATACGCTTAACACACGTGAGGATACCTGGTGCGAGCGTGTATTTGCGCCCTGGCCCGATATGGAAGAAGAAATGAATAAGTACGGTATGAAGCTGTTTGCGCTCGAGAGCGGCGATGAGATAACACATTTTGATATGCTCGGCTTTACGCTCCAGTATGAGCTCAGCTATTCAAATATAGTGCATATGCTGAACCTTGCCGAAATCCCCGTAAGACAGCGTGACCGTGACGAAAGCTACCCGATAATATGCGCCGGAGGACCGTGTGCTTACAATTGCGAGCCTGTTGCGGATATATTCGATTTCGTAATGCTCGGCGAGGGCGAGGAACTTATTCACGAGGTTACCGATGAGTACGTAAAATGGAAGAAAAGCGGCAAAAAGAGCAAAAAGGATTACCTTGAAGTGATTGCCGATATAGAGGGCGTGTATGTGCCGTCCTTTTATGATGTTGAGTACAATGAGGACAACACGATAAAGAGCATTGTTCCGAACAATCCGCACGCAAAGCCGACCGTTAAAAAGCGCATAATGCCCGATTTTGACAAAACATATGCGCCCGACACGATAATTGTTCCGTTCGGCGAAACGGTGCATGACCGTGTCATGCTTGAGGTAATGCGTGGCTGTCTGAGAGGATGCAGATTTTGCCAGGCAGGATATATTTACAGACCGTTACGGGAAAGAAAGCCCGACACACTGCTTGCTTTGGCGGACAAGCTTTTAAGCTGCAGCGGATATGACGAAATATCGCTCTCATCGCTTTCAACAAGCGATTTCAGCGGCTTGGAAAAGCTTACGGACGGACTTTTGGATATAACGGAAAAACAGAAAATAGGTTTATCCTTGCCATCTTTGAGAATAGACAATTTTTCTCTCGGACTTATGGAAAAGGTGCAGAAAGTCAGAAAATCGGGAATTACCTTTGCGCCCGAGGCGGGAACGCAGAGATTAAGGGACGTTATAAACAAAAATATAACCGAAGAAAATATAATGAAATCAACCTCTATGCTGTTCAAGGGCGGCTGGACGAACGTAAAACTGTATTTTATGATCGGACTTCCGACCGAAACAATGGAGGACGTAAGGGGAATTGCGGAACTTGCGGGACGTGTTCTTGACGTGTATTTTGAAATCCCCAAAGAGGAACGTGCGAAAAATATCAATATTACGGTCAGCACGTCAAGCTTTGTGCCGAAGCCGTTTACGGCGTTCCAGTGGGAACCGCAGGACAGCCGTGAGATGATAATCGAAAAGCAGAACGAACTAAAGCGTTCCATTCCGTCAAAGAGAATACGCTACAGCTGGCACGATAACAAAACAAGCACGCTCGAAGGCATATTTGCACGGGGCGACAGGCGTTTGTGCGATGTTATAATACGCGCGGTTGAAAAGGGCTGTAAGTTTGACGGCTGGAGCGAGTATTTCAGATATGATTTATGGATGGAAGCGTTTGACGAGCTGGGAATAGATACGGAGTTTTATAATGCAAGAAAGCGCCCGTATGACGAAATTTTACCATGGGATCATATTGATATAGGAATAACCAAGGATTTTTTCATACGGGAAAGCGAAAAGGCGCAGAGGGGCGAAACAACGCCGAACTGCCGTGAAAAATGTGCAGGCTGCGGTATTGCACGGTTTAAGGCAGGTGTGTGCTGTGAGTAAGTATATTATTAAATACGGGCGCGGCGAGCGTGTAAAATATATATCGCATCTTGATTTTATGCGTTGTTTTCACAGGGCAATCCGCCGTTCGCCTTTACAGTTTGAGTTTTCACAAGGCTTTAATCCGCATCCGATTATGACCGTGGCACAGCCGCTTTCGGTCGGCGTTACGTCGGAGTGTGAGTATATGAAGGTCGGATTTGACGGCGATTATTATGATGATTTTGTTGTAAGCGCACTGAACGAAGCAATGCCCAACGGCTTTACCGTATACGCCGCCAAAAGAACGGACTCGAAAGAGTACGATATAACAAAGCTCGACAGAGCCGTTTATATCGTGGAAATCGAATACAGCGGCAGTTTTGATGCCGATAAGCTTATGTCAAACAGCGAGCTTAAGGTTATGAAAAAATCGAAAAGCGGAGTTAAGGAAAGCGATATACGTCCGCATATATTCGATATTAAGGTGCTGTCGGAAAAAGACGGCATTATGACGGTTGAAATGTGCGTGTCTGTCGGAAGCGCGTATAATTTAAAACCCGAAAGCGTTGTTGAGGCAATGGAAAAATACAGCGAGAATTTTAAAAGCACGTTTATAAGCGTACACAGAAAGAAAATGACCTGCGGCGACAGGGAATATTTATAATTCGGAAAGGAATTTGCAAAATGAGTTTAATTTACGGAGCGGACTACAATCCCGATCAATGGAAAATGCATCCCGAAATAATTGACGAGGATATGCGGCTTATGAAGCTTGCCGGTATGAACGAAATGACTATCGGTATTTTTTCGTGGGCGGAACTTGAAAAATCAGAGGGAGAATATGATTTTTCGTTCCTCGATATGATAACCGATAAGCTTTACGAAAACGGAATTAATTTTATGCTCGCAACGCCGAGCGGTGCAAGACCGGCGTGGCTTAGTCACAAATATCCGGAGGTTTTGAGAACTACGGATAAGGGCGAAAAATGCACACACGGCTCACGCCACAATCATTGTTTTACTTCACCCGTATACCGCAGTAAAGTGCGTGAGATTAACAGACGTCTTGCGGAAAGATACAAAAATCACCCGGGACTTATTATGTGGCACGTATCGAACGAGTACGGCGGAGAATGTCATTGTGAGCTTTGCAAAAACGCATTCCGTGAGTGGCTTAAAAAGAAGTACGATAACGATTTGGAAAAGCTGAATTATCAATGGTGGAACAGCTTTTGGAGTCATACATATACGGATTGGTCGCAGATTGATCCGCCCTCGCCCTTGGGTGAAACAAATGTACACGCAATGAATCTGGACTGGAAAAGGTTTGTTACGGATCAGACGATAGATTTTTATGAAAACGAGTGCGCTCCGCTAAGGGAAATCACTCCGAATGTGCCGATAACAACAAACTTCCCCTGGCCCGAACTGCGCGGCGTAAATTATCAGAAATTCGCATCGCACGTTGATACGGTTTCGTGGGACGCATATCCCATGTGGCACCATGACAAGGATTGTACCGTACAGGGAAACGACACGGCATTTGTTTATGATTTGAACAGAAGCTTAAAGCATAAGCCGTTCTTGCTTATGGAAAGTACGCCGAGCTGTATCAGCTATGTGCCCGTGAATAAAATGAAGCGCACAAATATGATGATTACATCGGCTCTGCAGGCAGTAGCGCACGGCTCGGATTCGGTTCAGTATTTCCAGTGGCGCAAAAGCCGTGGAGGCTGTGAAAAGTTCCACGGTGCGGTAGTGGATCACTGCGGACACGAAAACACAAGAGTTTTCAAAGGCTGTGCGGATATAGGTGAAATTTTAAAAGAAATTTCGGACGTACAAAATGCGAAAACAAATGCCGAAGCGGCAATTATATACGATTGGGAAAGTGCATGGGCGCTTGATGATGCGGCGGGATTTCTGCTTGACAACAAAGGCTATCGTGACGAGTGCGTGCGCCATCATAAATTCTTCTGGGAGCGCAGTATAGCCACGGATGTTATATCGCCCGATGATGATTTTTCAAAATACAAAATCATTGCCGCACCGATGCTTTATTCGATGTCCGAAAAAACGGTTGAAAAAATCAGAGCATATGTTGAAAACGGCGGAATATTTGTCACAACCTATATTACGGGATATGTAAACGAAAACGACCTTTGCTATCTCGGAGGTTTTCCGGCAGGCGTTCTCAAAGAGGTTTTCGGAATATGGAATGAAGAAATAGACACAATGTACGAATGGGACAGCGTGTCGATAAAGAGTATTGACGGAAAAGAATATACAGCAAAGGATTATTGCGAACTTATACACGCCGATACCGCCGAAACGCTTGCGGAATACACATCGGATTATATGAGCGGTACGCCGTGCGTTACCTGTAACAGCTACGGAAAAGGAAAGGCTTATTACATAGCGTTCCGTGACGGCGGACAATTCCTTACGGATTTCTATGCGAAAATCACAAAGGATTTATTTGAAACCGAAACTCTCCCCGAGGGAGTAACGGCAATGACAAGAGAAACTCCCGATGCAAAATACACATTTATTCAGAATTTCTCGGATAAGAGCGTATGTGTATCGGCGGAAAACATTGTTTATTCAAAGCATACTCCCGAAAACGGAAAAGTGGAGATAGAAGCTTTTGACACGGTAATAAAGAAAAAATAATATGCAGCAAAACCGAAGGAGTACCTTCGGTTTTGTTGCATATGCTTAAAAAGCGCAAATAAAATTTTAAAAATTTTTCATAAAAAAGTGTATGAAAAAGCAGAAAAGTGTGATATAATTATTAAAATGGTGTATTTTGTGATAAATATGCCTTGCCGTACAGAACAAGAACAAAGGACAAAACGGTAAATTATTCCGCCCACTGCGGAGAAACGGGGAAAAGAAATGCTTAAAAGTATGACCGGCTACGGCAGATACGAAACTGTTGCCGAAGGAAAAAAGATTTTAGTTGAAATAAAATCCGTAAACCACAGATTTTCGGATTATAATATAAAAGTGCCGAGAAATCTCGGTTTTCTTGAGGATAAAGTGCGCAAGTATGCGTCCCAATACATAACAAGAGGTAAGGTTGATATTTTTGTCAGCGTCGAAAGCTATGAGGAGGCGGACAAGGATATTGTACTCAATGAGGAACTTGCAAAAAATTACATAGACGTTCTGCACGAGCTTTGCGAGAAGTTTAATCTGAAAGACGATATATCGGTATCGAACGTTGCGAGATACACGGAAATATTTAAAACCGAGCGCCGTGAGGAGGACGAGGATAAAGTCTGGTCGCTTACGGAGGGCGTGCTTGAAAAAGCGCTTACCGCTTTTACGGATATGCGTGCAAGAGAGGGCGAACGCATAGGGAAAGATTTGCGTGCCCGTGTGGATTATATGAAAACGCTTGCCGAAAAGGTGGACGAATATTCGCCGAAAACGGTGGCTGATTACCGTGAAAAGCTTTACGCCAAGATAAAAGAAGTCGTTGCCGACCGTGATATTGACGAATCGAGGATACTTACGGAGGTCGCAATTTTTGCCGATAAGGTTGCGGTAAATGAAGAAACGGTGCGGCTCGGAAGTCACTTTGAGGAGTTTTATCAAATTCTTGACAGCGGCGAGCCGGCAGGCAGAAAGCTTGATTTCCTCATACAGGAGATAAACCGTGAGGTAAACACGATAGGCTCAAAGGCACAGGATATTGAGATTGCAAAAATTGTTGTTGAGCTTAAAGGCGAAATAGAAAAGCTCAGAGAACAGGTTCAGAATATCGAATAACGGAGTAAACGTATGAAGCTTATAAACATCGGATTTGGAAATATGGTAAATGCGGACAGGATTGTGGCGGTGGTAAGCCCCGAATCCGCTCCGATAAAAAGAATTATACACGATGCCGAAGAAAAGGGCATACTTGTAAACGCAACCTACGGCAGACGTACAAGAGCGGTTATAGTAACCGATTCGGAACACATTATCCTTACGTCGATGCAGCCCGAAACGGTTGCCGGCAGATTGAGAGGAGATGATAAAGATGAGTAGAGGACTTCTGTTTGTTATGTCGGGACCGTCGGGAACCGGAAAAGGCACAATCTGCAACGAGCTTTTAAAGCGTGAGGATATATTTCTTTCCGTTTCAAGCACCACCCGTGAAAAACGCAAGGGCGAGGAAGAAGGCGTTACCTACAATTATATTTCCTCGGAGGAGTTTACAAACCTTATTGAGAATGACGAAATGCTCGAATATGCGGTGTACGGCGGAAATTATTACGGTACGCCCAGGCGCACGGTTGAGAAAATGCTCAACGATGGGATAAATGTTTTGCTTGAAATCGAGGTGCAGGGCGCACTCAAAGTGAAAAGCAAATTCGAGGACGCCAATCTGATATTTGTCGTGCCGCCGTCAATGAAAGAACTTAAAAACAGGCTTATAGGGCGTGGGCGTGAGAATGAGGATCAGATAATGGTGCGAATGGATCACGCAAAATGGGAAATGACCCAAAGCGGCAAATACAATTACATTGTTATAAATGATGACCTGGAACGCTGTACGGACGAAGTATGCCAAATATTCCGTGACAAGAAAAATAAAAGCGAACTGGTCGAGAAATTATTAAACGAAAAATATTAACGGAGGTATATTATTATGATGATCAAACCGGGAATTACAAATTTAGACAAGTGCGTGGACAGCCGTTATACATTGGTAAGTATGGCTGCAAAGCGTGCGAGAATGATAGGCAAGGCAATGCATATGGGTCTTACCGATAACAACGGTGAAAAACCCGTTACCACAGCCGTAAATGAAATTATGGACGGAAAAGTGGGTTATGTACGCTCGGGCAGAATTAAGTCGGCACAGGAAATGGAAGAAGAAAAGTTTGCCGCTATACAGAATATGACCGAGGAAAACATAGAGGAATCACACAGCGAAGAATAATTGAAAGGAAGGCATAGGCTTGATTGCTGAAGTTATTGTAGACCATCGTTCAAGAATGGTAGATAAGGCTTTTGACTATTTAATACCCGACAGCCTATCGGACAAAGTAGGCGTGGGTACAAGAGTGCTTGTGCCTTTTTCAAGAGGAAACAGTGTTTTGGAGGGCTTTTGCGTAGGACTTAAGGATAAAAAGCCTTTGAAAAACACAAAAGAGATAATTGAGCTTGCCAATGATGCGCCTGCGTTTGACGAAAAAATGCTTGAAACAATCGAGTATATGCACGGTGAATATTTTGCGCCGTATCTCGATATAATACACGCAGTAGTTCCTGCCGGCACGGACACAAAAAGCCGTGAATGGATAGGTTTAAACAGAATTACCGAGGAACGCTCCGAAATCAGACGCAAAATTATTGAATATCTTGTTGACAACGGCGGCGGTATGGAAAAATCGGCGCTTGTGTCGCTTATCGGAAGAAACATAGATAATCAGTTAAGGGCAATGCTCAAAAACGGTACTCTTACAAAAGAGTATTATCAATCAAACGAAATAAAGCAAAAGACAATTCGTGCCGTAAGGCTTTCGATAACCTCCGAACAAGCTGCGGAGGAAATTGAAAAGCTTGAGAAAAAAGCTCCTGTACAGGCTAAAATGCTTAATATATTGTCTGCCAATGAATTTATTGCGCTTTCCGATCTGCGCAAATTTTCGGGCGGATCGTATAATGCCGTAACGGCATTGTGTGATAAAGGCTTTGTAAGCACCTTTGAGCTTGCGGTTGAGCGAAATCCGCTTGCCGACAAGGAAATAAGAAAGAGCGAAAAGCTTAAGCTTACGGACGAGCAGAAAATTGCGGTAGACAGCATAAACACAGCCGCTGACAGCGGAAAATTTGAGGAGTTTCTGCTCCACGGAGTGACGGGGAGCGGTAAAACCGAAGTGTTTATGCAGGTTATAGACCATATTGTGAGTATGGGAAAAACAGCGCTTGTGCTTGTTCCCGAAATTGCGCTTACTCCGCAGATGGTTTCAAGATTTTTAAACCGTTTCGGCGAAAGAATAGCAGTTTTTCACAGCAAGCTTTCCATGGGCGAACGCTATGATCAGTGGCAGAGGATAAAAAACGGCGGTGCGGATATAGTAATAGGCGCAAGGTCGGCGGTGTTCGCTCCGCTTGACAATATCGGCGTTATCATTATAGACGAGGAACATTCCGATACTTATAAATCGGAAATGTCGCCAAGGTATGACGCAAAAGAGGTTGCGGCGTTCCGTGCAAAGCAGTACGGCGCATCTATAGTTTATGCGTCCGCCACACCGTCGGCAAAAAGCTGTTACAGGGCAAGGTCTGGCGAAATATCGCTTATTACAATGAATTACCGTTACAATAAAAACGATATGCCCGATATTAAAATTGCGGATATGCGTGAGGAGCTTAATTGCGGAAACAGAAGTATGTTTTCAAGAGCGTTGACGGATGAACTCAAAAAAAACATCGAAAACGGCGAGCAGAGCATACTGTTTTTGAACAGGCGCGGATTTTCAACTTTTGTGTCGTGCCGCAGCTGCGGTTTTACGGCTGAGTGTCCGCATTGCAGTATATCGC
>DJRJ01000092.1:7815-14253 GCA_002438865.1 Clostridiales bacterium UBA6363 | reverse complement strand
AAAGTGATATATCACTTTTTTCGCCAGTCGACAAAATATTGTCGACTGGCTCAAGTGCCGTCAAAAGCGGCACTTGTTTTTATGATTTATTCTACTGTAACTGATTTTGCGAGGTTTCTCGGCTTGTCGATGTCACAGCCTTTTAAGGACGCAACATAGTATCCGAATAACTGCAAAGGTACAACCGCAAGTGACGGGAGCGTAAATTCCTCCGAGTCGGGAATTATAACAACGTGGTCGCATACCGACGCCATATCGTCATAATGCTCCTGTGTGGTAAGTCCCATAACGACTGCACCTCTTGCTTTTACCTCTTTTATGTTTGAAATTGTTTTGTCAAACAAGTCGTTTACGGTTGCAAGTGCAACAACAAGCGTGCCTTCTTCGATAAGCGAGATTGTTCCGTGTTTAAGTTCGCCTGCGGCATATGCTTCGGAATGTATATAAGATATTTCCTTTAATTTTAGCGAACCCTCAAGCGATACGGCGTAGTCGAGATTTCTTCCGAGGAAGAATATTGAATGCGAGTTGTAGAACAGGGAGGCAAGGTACTGAATGTTGTCCTTGTTTTCAAGTATTGACTTAACCTTTTCGGGAAGTTCTTCAATACTCTTCAAGTATTTTGCATATTCGCCCGAGGTAACCATACCGAGTTTATCAGCCATATACAGCGAAATAAGGTACATAACCGCAAGCTGAGTGCTGTATGCCTTTGTTGTGGCAACGGCAATTTCGGGACCTGCCCATGTGTATATAACATCGTCCGATGCATTTGCGATTGCACTTCCGACAACGTTTACAATCGACAATATTCTTGCACCGTGATTTTTTGCCTCTTTAAGACCGGCAAGAGTGTCTGCCGTTTCACCCGACTGACTTATTACGATTACAAGATCGTCCTTTGAAACGAGCGGATCGCAGTAACGGAATTCGGACGCAACCTGTACTTCAACGGGTATGCGGCACATTTTCTCGATAATGTATTTTCCCACAAAACCTACGTGGTATGCACTTCCGCAGGCAACGATAAATATTTTGTGTATTTTTTTGATGTCCTCGGCGGTAAGCGAAATATCGTCAAGAACAATTCTTCCGTCCTTTATTCTGGGACTTATGGTATCACGGAGAGCCTTCGGCTGTTCCTCCATTTCTTTCATCATAAAATGCTCGTAACCGCCTTTTTCGGCTGCGCTTACGTCCCAGTCAACGGTAAAAACATCTTTCGGAACTTCTTCTTTATCCATATTATAGACGGTAACGCTGTCCTTTTTGAGGATAACTATTTCATTGTCCTCAAGATAATATACGTCTTTTGTATGCTTTAAAATAGCCGTAACATCGGAAGCAATGAAGTTTTCGTCTTTACCTAAGCCGACTATCATAGGACTGGATTTTCTTACCGCAATAAACTGATCGGGATATTCCGAGCAGAGAACGCCCAAAGCGTATGAACCCTCTATATGCTCGATAACCTTTACCATAGCATCAAGAATGTCACCTTTGTAATAGTATTCAAACAAGTGAGCTATTACCTCTGTGTCGGTGTCCGATACAAATTCAAAGCCCTTGTCGATAAGCTTTTTCTTAAGCGAAATATAATTTTCTATAATACCGTTATGAACAACCGCAAATCTTCCCGACATTGAAAGATGCGGGTGCGAATTAACGTCGGACGGCTCGCCGTGAGTTGCCCAGCGTGTGTGTCCGATACCGATTGTACCGTGCAGATTTTTGCCGTTATCCGTTTTTTCTGCAAGAATGGACAAACGTCCCTTTGCTTTTGTCATATTAATTTTATTATCATCTATTACAGCGATACCCGAACTGTCATAACCTCTGTATTCGAGTTTTGACAGTCCCTCAAGAAGAATGGGTGCCGCCTGTTTTGTACCTACGTAACCTACTATACCGCACATATTATATGTACCTCCATACTTTTGATATTGCTATTATACACTATAATTACTTTTTTTTCAAGAATTTTTACGAAAATGTTGTGTTTGCGTGAAGAAAATGTTATAATAAAGTAAGTAATAAAGATAAAGAACGGAGTTAAAATGAAAACAACAGAACAAAAAGCGGTAAAGACGCTTGAATTTGATAAAATTTTGGAACGGCTCGCATCGTATACGGAAAGCGAAAAGGTAAAAAAGCAGATAGCTGAACTTGTACCGTACACAGATATAAACAAGGCTCGCACATCGCAGCGTGAAACGACCGAGGCGCTTATAACCATGCTTAAACTCGGCGCACCGCCGGTAAATCTCACTGCGGCGGAGGTGACGGGAGCGGTAAAGCGTGCGGAGCAGGGCGGAATGTTAAACACACGTGAGCTTTTGGATATTGCAAGGCTTTTCTATATTGCAAGGCGAATGAAATCGTATCTTGGCGATGCGGCGGAGGAATGTGCCGTTTTGCACGGTATCGAGGAGGAAATAATAACCGCAAAGGCTTTTGAGGACAAAATTGCGCTTTGTATTGCCGGTGAAAACGAGATAACGGACGAGGCATCGTCGGAATTGGGAACAATCCGCCGAAAAGTAAGAACGCTTAACGCAAAAATCAAGGATACGCTTAATAATATGATACACAGCGGTCATTATAAGAAATTTTTGCAGGACCCGATAGTTACAATGCGCTCCGACAGATATGTTATCCCCGTAAGGAGCGAATACAAAAACGAAGTGCCGGGCATTGTTCACGATACCTCGGCAAGCGGTGCGACGGTGTTTGTCGAGCCGATGAGTGTGGTAAACTCAAACAATGAAATCCGTGAACTGAAAAACCGTGAGGAAATAGAGATTGAGCGGATTTTAATGGAGCTGTCGGCATTGGCGGCGGAAAATTCGCATACGGTTTTTGTGGATTATTCGTGCATTACACGGCTCGATTTTATGTTCTGCAAAGGCAAGCTTTCGCTTGATATGAACGGCACGGAGCCTGTTCTTAACGAAAAGGGAATAATAAACTTCAAAGAAGCAAGGCATCCGCTTATAAATAAAGATACGGTTGTTGCAAACGATATACGGCTCGGGCGTGATTATGACACACTTGTGGTAACGGGTCCGAACACGGGCGGCAAAACCGTAACGCTTAAAACGGTCGGCTTGTTTTCGATGATGGCGGCGTCGGGACTGCACATAAGTGCGGCGGACAACAGCGAGGCGGCTGTGTTTGAGCATATTTTTGCGGATATAGGCGATGAACAGTCGATAGAACAAAGCTTGTCCACTTTCTCGTCGCATATGGTTAATATAGTAAGTATACTCGAAAATATCGACAATAATTCGCTTGCATTGTTTGATGAATTGGGCGCAGGAACAGACCCTACGGAGGGAGCGGCTCTTGCAATTGCCGTACTGGAATTTTTGCGTGCAAGGGGAGTTAAAACGGTATCGACAACGCATTACAGCGAACTTAAACTGTTTGCGCTTTCAACGGACGGAGTTGAAAATGCGTCTTGCGAATTTGATGTGGAAAGCTTACAGCCGACATACCGCTTGCTTACGGGTGTACCGGGAAAATCAAATGCGTTTGCGATTTCACGCCGGCTCGGACTTGACGAGCGTGTAATAAGCCGTGCAAATGATATACTCTCCGATGAGGACGTTAAGTTTGAGGACGTTATAACCGAACTTGAACAAAACAGGGCAAAAGCACGCTCCGAGGCAGAGGAAGCGGCTCGTATGAAACGGGAGCTTTCGGAACTCAGAAAGGATATTGAAAAGGATAGAATAAAACTTAAGGAAAACAAGTCACGTATTCTCGACGAAGCACGCAGAGAAGCGAAAATCATTGTTATGGACGCACGTGACGAGGCAAATTCCGTTATAAAAGACCTGGAACGTATGCGCCAAAAGGGAGCGGCGTCAAAGGAAATAGAAAAGCACACCGCAAAGGCTCGTGAAAAGCTGAAGAATAAAGAGGACACAATCGATAATGCTATGAAACGTGCCGCAAAGCCTAAAAAGACATTCGTAAATCCTCCGAAAAATCTCAAAGAAGGCGACACGGTGAAAATCCTCGATATGAATGAGGAAGCAACCGTATTAAAACAGCCCGACAAAAACGGAAATGTGCGTGTACAGGCAGGCATAATAAAGCTTGACGTGCATATAACAAATCTTAAAAAAATAGAAGAAAACAAGTCTAAACAGCTTGCGGAGAAATATGTGCGTAACACGCACGCATTTGAATCAAAAACCAAAAATGTTTCGACCGAGGTTGACGTCAGAGGTCAAAACCTTGAAGAAGCATGGGATAATGTCGACAAATTCCTTGACGACTGCTATCTTGCCGGGATTTCGCCGGTGAGCATTATTCACGGCAAAGGAACGGGGATTTTGCGTCGGGGAATACAGGAAAATTTGAAAAAACACAGATATGTGAAATCGTACCGTAACGGACGATTCGGCGAGGGCGAGGACGGCGTTACGATATGCGAGCTGAAATAGAGGTTAAAGAAGATGTCTAAAAAGAAAACGGTTACAAACGCAATGCGTATGCTCACTGCGGCAAAAATCAAATTTGATGCGGTGGAGTACGAGTGCGATGAAGTGGGCGAAAATTTCGGCGAGGAAATTTCGCACATAACGGGAATACCGCCCGAAAAATCATTTAAAACGCTTGTTATGCGAGGTGATAAAACGGGCGTTATAGTTGTCTGCATACCTGTATGCAACGAGGCGGATTTGAAAAAAATCGCAAAGGTGTCGGGCAATAAAAAGGTTGAGATGATACATGTAAAAGAGCTTTTGGGACTTACAGGTTATATACGTGGCGGAGTTTCGCCGATAGGTATGAAAAAGAAATATCCCACGTATATAAACGATACCGCCCAAAATTTCGATACCGATGCGGTAAGCGCAGGAGTTTGCGGCTGTACGCTTTTGCTTTCGCCGTCAGACTTGCAAAAAGCAACGGAGTGTACCTTTGCCGATATTATAAAAGAATGAAAGGAAGAAACTTATGAAAATATTCAATACAGCGGACATATTGATACCCAATACGGAAAAGCTTGAAAAATGGTCGGTTGTTGCGTGCGACCAGTACACTTCAGAGCCGGAATACTGGGAGCAGGTCAAAAAAATAACGGACGGATACCCTACGGCGCTTAATATAATTTTCCCGGAGGTATATCTTGAGGACGGTGACGCCGACGAACGCATACGAAAAATAAACGAAACTATGCGTGAATATCTTGACAAAGGCTTGTTTACGGAGTACAAGGACGCCTTGATTTATACGGAAAGAACGCAGACGGACGGTAAAACGCACAAAGGCGTAATAGGTGTGCTTGATTTGGAGGAATATGATTATTCAAAAGGCTCACAATCGAAAATTCGTGCCACGGAAGGTACTGTTATGTCACGCATACCGCCAAGACGTAAAATAAGAATAGACGCACCGCTTGAAATGCCGCATATAATTATGCTGATAGACGACCGCAAAAAGGAAATAATAGAACCGCTTGCCGATAAAAAATCGGAGTTTAAGAAGCTGTATGATTTTGACCTTATGCAAAATTCGGGACACATATGCGGATATTTGACAGACGATGTATCGAAAAAACGTGTAGTTGATATGATAGAAAAGCTTGAGGACAAAGCCGAATTTGAGAAAAAATACGGCGTTAATGACAAGGGCGTGCTTGTTATTGCGGCAGGCGACGGAAACCATTCGCTTGCGACCGCAAAAAGATGCTGGGAGGAAATCAAAGAAACGCTTACTCCCGAGGAGGCGGAGCATCACCCGGCAAGGTATGCGCTTGCGGAGATTATGAATATCCACGATGAGGCTCTTGAATTTGAGCCGATACAGCGTGTTGTGTTTGACGTTGATCCCGAAAAGGTTATGGAAAGCTTTATGGAATATTATCCCGAGATTTCATATACCGATAACGGAGGACAAAAAATACGCTATACTTTCCAAGGAAAAGAGGGAAGTGTGTATGTGAAAAATCCTCCGTCAAATCTGAGCGTGGGAACACTGCAAAAATTCCTTGACGATTATACCGCAAAAAACGGCGGAAAAATAGATTACATTCACGGCGATGATGTTGTGAGAAGTCTTACCGAGACGGAAAACACCATAGGCTTTATGGTGGATAAAATGGCGAAAAACGATTTGTTCGCAACGGTAATAAAGGACGGCTCGCTCCCAAGAAAAACGTTCTCGATGGGAAATGCCGCCGACAAGCGTTTCTATCTTGAATGCAGAAAAATAAGATAGAATACATTATTCAAAAATAAGGCATACTAAGCAGAGATTGGAACAGCAATCTCTGCTTTATTTTTTTGGAGGATTACAATATGCTTAATATTGTTGTGCGAACGCTTATTTTATATATAGCTGTTGTGGCGTCGCTGCGGATTATGGGCAAACGGCAGATAGGAGAATTACAGCCCTCCGAGCTTGTTGTGGCAATAATGATTTCCC
>DJRJ01000092.1:7184-7785 GCA_002438865.1 Clostridiales bacterium UBA6363 | reverse complement strand
ATCTGGCATCCGTGCCGATGCAGGCGATAGATATACCGATTATTTCGGGAATACTGCCGGTTATAACACTTATAATTGCGGAGGTTTTGATGTCGTTTTTAAGCCTTAAAAGTCGCCGTATGCGGAAAATTATTTCGGGTGAGCCGAGCATTGTAATATATGACGGAAAAATCAACGGAAAAGAACTTGAACGGCTGAGGTTTAATATAAACGATTTGCTGGCGGAACTGCGGCTCAACAGCTGTCATGATATTTCGGACGTTGAGGTTGCAATAATCGAAACAAGCGGCAAATTGAGCGTTATTCCGAAAGACGCCGCAAGGGGCGTTACCGTGGAGGATATGCAAAATGAAAACATACGCCGTGACGGACTTCCGTGTACTGTGATAGCGGACGGAGAGCTTAACGAAAAAGAACTTATGCGGAGCGGAAAAAGCCGAAAATGGCTTGACGATAAACTGCGCAAAAACGGAATAAAAGATATAAAGGAAGTTTTTATGGCGTCGGTTGATGCCGAGGGCGAATTGTTTTTACAGAAAAAAGACAAGGGGAAATGATATGAAAAGTGTTATTGTTTCGCTGATACTGGCGGCGGCGGTAG
>DJRJ01000092.1:1635-7157 GCA_002438865.1 Clostridiales bacterium UBA6363 | reverse complement strand
GACGGCGTTACGGCTGAAATGAGCGATATAAACTCACAAATAATACAGAGCCTTGAAAACGAGGATTTCATACAGGCAAAGGAGAATATCAATGACCTTAAGGGTTGCATAGAGAAAAATTCGATTATTATGGAAACAATGGGCAATCACGAAGAAGTTGACAAAATAAAAATGAACCTTTCCGAGCTTGAAAGGTTCACGGACGGCGAAAAACGCACCGACGCACTGTCAAAGTGCAGTGTGTTGGATTTTCTCATTGATCATTTGAGCGAGGTATCGCATCTTACAATAGAAAATATACTTTAAAGGAATTGGCGCCGCCAAAGCAGACAAACCGTTTTGAGGTTTGGCTAAATTATATTGCCGATAATTCCGAAAGCAATCAAAGACATTATAAGTCCTGCCGTAGCAACGCCCAGGAAAATGAAGAAAAAGCTTTTAAGCGGCTTTAATCTGAACAGCACCGCAAGTAAACTGCCCGTCCATGCTCCCGTACCGGGGAGCGGTATTGCGACAAACAAAAACAAGCCCAGGTATCCGTATTTTTCTATCTGTGCCGATTTTTTCATTGCTTTTTCCTGTATTTTATCGGGTATTTTATGAAACCGCTTTGTCGTTTTCATCCATTCAAATATTTTTTCTATAAAAAGCAGTATAAACGGAATGGGAATCATATTTCCGATAACTGCCGCAATGTATGTCGGCAGAAACGGCACGTTCATAAATCCTGCGGCAAGTATTGAACCTCTCAATTCCAACAGCGGAATCATTGAAACAAGCGCCACTATAAAGGTATAATGTATTTTTCCCGAAAGCGCCGAAACTATTGCATGAACTGCTGAACTCATATATTAATCTCCTTTAAATTTGTTTTTTTGGGTCGATGAGGGCATCGACCCCTACGGTGTGCGGGGTTTTGGTCGATGAGGGTATGACCCCTACGATGTGCGGGGTTTTGGTCGATGAGGGCATCGCCCCTACGGTTTTGCGATTATTGGGGCGATAAGAACATCCCCCCCTTTTAAATACCATATCAAACCATTGTAATAATAACATCTTTTTTTGATACAGTCAAGTAAATTCTTGTATAAACGGATTGCCAAGCCGATAAATATATGCTATACTGTATATATTATAATGCGGAGGAGAAGATATTTATGCGTATACTCGGAATAGATTACGGCGACGCACGTGTCGGCGTTGCGGTGAGCGACGCACTCGGAATTACAGCGCAGGGCGTGGGTACGGTTAAAAACACAGGCGCAAAAAAGCTTATGGAGGAGCTGGGTAAGATAATAGCTCAGTATTCGCCGGAAAAGATAGTTGTGGGACTGCCGAAAAATATGGACGGCACACAGGGTTTCCGTGCCGAGGCAACATATAAATTCGCCGAAAAGCTTAAAGAAATTTATGACGGTGAAATAATTTTCTGCGACGAACGCCTTACAACTGTCGGAGCAGCACGCTTTTTAAACGAAACAAATACGCATGGCAAAAAGCGCAAGGGCGTTATAGATACGGTTTCGGCGTGCCTTATACTTGAATGTTATCTTAATTCCGCAAAGAAATGATTGACATTTTGCGCTAAGTGTTATACAATAAATATGTAAAAGAAAATTGCAAACGAAAGGAAACAATAAAATGGACGAAGAAATAGTTGTATTGGAAGGCGAAAACGGCGAAAAGATAAATTGTACCTGTATGGGAACGTTTGAGTTTAACGGAAAAACTTACGGAGCATTTATTCAGGTTATGGACGACGGAACGGAGTGCGACGACGTAATTCTTCTTGCGTGCGAGCCTGTTGACGACGGCGAAAACCTTGACCTTTATCCGATTGAGGACGACGAGGAACTTGAGGCGGCATATGAGGAATTTTTGAAGATTTGCGCCGAGGAAGATGACGAGGAATAAATCTGTAACATCTTTTTAAACAAAAATTCATATATTACCAGTTGTATTTCAACACATTTTGTGGTAATATAATATCAGTGAACAACTTAATACATTACCCTGAAATCTCACGTGAAAAAGCCTATTTTTTACCAACACTTCATAAAAGGGATACTCTCTCCGGGTGCGGCGTATACGCCTCCTTTTCTTCGGAAATGCCAGTGGACATATAATGTATCCGGGAAATAACCCACCTGCAATAGCAGGTAGAAATTCGGCTTGCTGTACGGTTATTTTGGGGTTTTTGTTTATACGCCTTATTTGTCCGCAATAAGGAAGAGCGTATTATTTTGCGGACAGAAAGGCAGAACATACATATGTCGGTTAAGATTATCCGTGGCGGAATAGGCTCGGAAAAAAACAGGCTGTGCATTGAACAGATTAAAAAAGTACATACGGAAACAAACGGCGAGCGGTGCATAATGCTTGTTCCCGATAACTATTCGTTTGAAACGGAAAAACAGTTTGTAGATGAATTCGGCGGTACGGGTTTAAACGGTATAGACGTTATGACGCCGAGAAAAACGGCATTGAATTTTCTGCCGGCACAGAGCATAAAATATCTGTCCGATTCGGGACGGAGAATGCTCATTTCACGTGCGATAAACGAATACTGTGAAAATTCGCCCGAAAGTCCGCTGATACGCACAATGCGCACAAGCGGATTTGCAGGCGTTATGGAACAGCTTATAAATGAAATGAAAATATACTGCATTGAACCGCAGACGCTGTACGATATTGCAGAAAAAACATCAAACAGTGTGCTTAAAAATAAGCTTAATGCGGCTGGTGCGGTGTATGAAAAATATAATGAGTTTTTTGCGGAGGAAAGCTATACAGACAGTAACGACGACCTGTTAAGAGTCAGCGAATATATAAAAAACAGCGATGATTTTAATTCAAAGCTTCACGTATGGGTAAATCATTTTGACGAACTTACTCCTCAGCATATGCTCATACTTGAGGCAATGGCAGAGAAGAATGTCGACCTTACAATAGGCATCAATTATCCGTATGAGGATAAATATTCAGTCTACGGCTGTATGGGGAAAATATACGAAAGGCTGTGCGCTCTTAAAGGCTATGAGGGCGATTACAACTGCAAAACGCTCTATTCTCACGTAAAAAGCCCAGAAATACGCTTTATGCTTGAAAATTACAATAATCTGCGGGCGGAATATGCGGAAGAAACGCACGATATATCGGTGTTTACGGGACGTGATTTATATGCCGAAACGGAGCATATAGCCTGTGAGATACTGCGGCTGGTTCGTGAGGAGAATTACCGCTATAAGGATATTGTCGTTATGTGCGGTGACGGCGGAAGTGAAAATCATATAATAAAAGCGGTATTTGACGAATACGGAATACCGTATTTTTCCGATGAAAAAATTAATCTTTCGGATCATCCGATCGCAATGCAGATTTTATCCGTGTTCGATATTTTTGAGGACGACTGGAGCTATAATTCGGTTTTCCGCTATCTGCGTGCGGGATTTATTTATAATGAAAGCTTTGAGCATACCGACCTTGCGGAAATCGACCGCACGGACAATTATGTTTTAAAGTACGGCATAACGGGAAAGGGCAGATGGCTTGCAGAATGGAAATTTGACGAAGAAGAAAACGATGCGGAGCGTGAGATAAACGAGATTAAGTCGAAGCTTGCAAAACCGCTTGACGCACTTTCGGCAAAAATAAAGAAAAACCGCACCGCCGCAGAGTATTCAAAATCATTGTTTGAATTTCTTGAAAGCATAAATATGTACGGCGGACTTAAAAATGACGTCTTAAAATTCAGAAAATCGGGAAATAATGACGAAGCACAGCGTTTTTCCGAGATATGGAACAGGATAATAGAGGTAATCGACCAGGCGGTTGTGACGATGGGCAATCGTGAAATGAGCTTTGCGGAGTACGGCAGATATATCCGTGCCGGAATATCAGTGTGCGAACTGCGAATGATTCCGTCCTGTATCGACAGCGTGTGCGTCGGCAGTGTGGAGAGAAGCACATCGGCGTATGTTAAGGCGCTGTTTGTTTCGGGTGCGGTCAGCGGTACGTATCCGAGCCGTATATCAAATGAGGGATTTTTGTCAAATTCGGACAGAAATACATTAAAGGAAAACGGCGTGGAAATTGCTGATACCGGTGCGGAGCGTATGGATATGCAGTATTATAAAGTATACAAATCCATTGCGCCCGTTACGGATAAGCTGTATTTCTGCTATCATATACAAAACGGCGAGGGAAAGGCACTGCGCCCGTCGGGAATAATAGGCGATGTAAGACGGACATTCCCCAAGGTAAAGGAAACAGACAATATCCTTGCCGATAATCTTGACGAGGAATATATTTCGGCGCCGAATGCGGCAATACACAAGCTTTTGATAAACAAATCAAGAAACAAAGCCGAAACGAGAGACCCGAGATGGGAGGCGGTGTACGGTTGGTTTAAGAGAAAACCCGAGTACAGAAGCAAACTTTCAATGATAAACAAAGCGGCGGAATATTCAAGACGGCACACACGATTGAATTACGATACCGCACAGGAGCTTTTCGGCGGTGAAACGGTGTACAGTGCAAAGCGCATAAATACATATGCGCAGTGTCCGTTCTCGTATTTTATGATGTACGGACTTGACGCACGCAGACAGGAAACGGCGCAGATAGAGGCGAGCGACTTCGGCGTGTATGCGCACAGGATAATACAGGAGCTTTGCATAAACGTGGAAAAAGACGCAGACACGCCCTCGGAAAAAGCAGAGCGCTGGAGAGAACTTACGGACGAGTCGAGAAACGGCTGTATAGAGGAAATAGTAAACGGAATAAAGGGAGAAATCCGAACAAAAGCGCCGTCCGACTGCGAAAAACGTCTGAATATTATCGACAGGGTAAACAAGACCGTAAAAGAAAGCGCCGAGGTTGTGCATAAGAGCCTTAAAAGGGGAAAATACACGACTGTCGGATACGAGAAAGAATTTGACAAGGTAGACCTCGGAGGGGTTTACGTACAAGGTATTGTTGACCGAATAGACACATACAGCGACGGCGAAAACGAATATGTGCGGATAATAGATTATAAAACGGGCAAGACGGAGTTTGATATTGCCAATATATACAACAAAGTAAATATGCAGATGGTTATTTATGCGCTGGCGGTAAAGAAAACGCTCGGCAAAAATGTGGAAATATCGGGAATGTTTTATAACAAAGTAAAGCATGATGTTGTAAAATGCCCCGAAGGAAGCGAGGATACCGCCGGAGCGGAGCATATCAAAAATATGAAGCTTGACGGCGTTATATTTGCGCCTAAAAATGCGGACGGCAAATTTGATATGGAAAAGGTTTATGCGGTTGATGAGGACGCACGTGACAGAAAAAGCTACAAGAGTGATTTTTCGCCCGTAAGCCTTAATGCGGACGGAAGTGTGAGCGCCGGCTCGGTTTACGGAACGAGCGAGCGTGACGGACTTCTCGAATACGTATCGGACAGCATAAAGGAAATTGACAGCGATATAAAATCGGGTAAGATTGACGTAAGCCCGTATTCAGAGGACAGCACAAAG
>DJRJ01000092.1:0-1559 GCA_002438865.1 Clostridiales bacterium UBA6363 | reverse complement strand
TCAAAGAAAGAAATATGGGAGCATATGGCAGAGTACAAAGGCGGTGACGGCAAATAATGGAATGGACAAGCGATCAGAAAAAAGCAATAGAAGAAAGCGGTTCGGATATACTTGTAAGTGCGGCCGCAGGCTCGGGAAAAACCGCAGTTCTGGTAGAGAGGATAATACGAAAACTGCTTGATGAGGAAAATCCGATTGATATAGACCGTATGCTTGTCGTTACGTTCACCGAGGCGGCGGCGGCGGAAATGAAAGAGAAAATTATACGTGCATTGCAAAAAAGCGGCAGTGAGCGTGCCGATAAACAATTGCGGCTTGCCGCCGATGCGGATATTATGACAATTGACTCTTTCTGCTTAAAATGCGTGCGCAATAATTTTCATAATCTCGGAATAGACCCCGAATTCGGCTTGTGCGACTCGGCAGAGGCGGAGCTTATGAAAGAGGAAACGTGCGAGGCTCTGTTTGATGCGCTTTACCGTTCGGAGAACGAAGAAGATAAGCAGAGATTTATACATTTAACCGAGTTGTATTCGTCAAACAGGAACGACTACAATTTAAGAGATATGCTCTTTGTTCTTTATAAATTCACACGCAATTTTGCCGAGCCGGACAAATGGCTTGACAATAATCTTAAAATGTATGATGAGGAGCTGTTCCAAAGCGTTTGGGTAAAAGACGCATTGGACAGAAGCATGAGTGCGGCAGAGTATTACGGTAAGCTTTTTAAAAAGCTTACTGTGGATATGGCAGCTGAATACGGCTTTGAGGGAACGTATGAGGAAGTAATGCGCCAATATCCGCCTATGGTCAGCCATACTATGTCGGACGTGTGGGGCAAGCAGTGGGACTTTGCCGTTATGTGCGCAGAGTCGGCAAATGAGATAAAAGAAGCTTATTGCAGTGATCCGAGGGAAATGTGGGATAAGCTTTATTCGGTATACAGAAAAATGTCGCAGGCGAAGTATTTTCCCGATGTCAGAAAAAGCGGAAAAATGCGTGAGAATGATAAGTGGGACGAATACAACGAAAGGCGCAAACAACTGTTTAATTCATTCCGCAGTGATACGGGCGAGCTTGTTATGTCCTCGGCGGACGAAACCGAAAGACGCTTTAAAACGCTCGGCTCGTCTTTGGCGGATATTATATGGCTTTTGCGCAAGTTTGATAATCTGTATATGGCGCTTAAGGAAAAACGGGGCGCATACGAATTTCACGATATTGAGCATATGACATACCGCCTGTTCTGTAACGAAGATATACGTAATGAATACAAAAATATGTATGATGAAATACTTATTGATGAGTACCAGGACACAAATGGATTGCAGGACGCAATCTTTGGTGCAATTTCGGAAAACAATATGTTTATGGTCGGGGACCTCAAACAGAGTATTTACCGGTTTCGTGGGGGTGACCCGTTCATATTCAAGAAGTGGAGCGCAGAGTATCTCAAAGGCGAGGGCGGCGTCAGGATTGCGCTTTCGCAGAATTTCAGAAGCCGCCGTGAAATACTTGACAGTGTAAACTCGGTATTCGGCGGCGTTATGTCGGACAGA
>DJRJ01000067.1:8481-11859 GCA_002438865.1 Clostridiales bacterium UBA6363 | reverse complement strand
CGCATATCCGTTCTTCCCGACGGATCGCCTATATGACCCGTTCCGCCGCCCACGAGGGCAATCGGTCTGTGTCCGTACATCTGCATATGCCGCATAACAACCATCTGCAGAAAATGTCCCACATGGAGACTGTCTGCCGTTGGGTCAAAGCCTATATAGAACGTCACTTTTTCCTTTCCCAACAATTCTCTGATTTCTTTTTCATGCGTTGTCTGCGCAATCAATCCACGTTCCAGCAAAACGTCATATACATTATCATGCATACTAAATAACCATTCCTTTCCGCACAGGCAGAGCCTGTACACTTTCATAATTTACATCTTTTTCATTATACACTATTTTCTTATGTTTTGCAATACCCAAAGTATTAATTTTTATCGTTTGGCAAGCAAGAAAAAAGAACCGATATGAGGTTTGAGAAATTTTCAAACCTCATATCGGTTAAAATTTTTGTTTAGATAAATCAACCTACTATCTCATCAGGATCATCATATGCCGTTCTGTTCGGAATGACCCAAATCATCTGAGTGCTGTTATCCCACTCAACACGGCAATCCAGCGCATCTGTTATATCACGAAGCTTAAAATAATTGTTGTCATTAATATTATAGCAGGTTGCTTTAATCGGCACGCCGTCAAGCGTTAAAAATGCCGATGATGAAAAAGCTGTTCTTTCAACGCCGTCACCCGGTGTTAATTCACCGCCGACCGATGTGTAATCATAAAAGCTCAGCATATCAATAGAATTTGTTGCAGCGTCATACTTAATGTCAAAACTTTTAATTGTTCCGTTAAGAATTTCCGCAATATCTCTTAGCTTAAAGTAGTTATTGTCATCGATGTTATATGCAACGGTGTTGAATTTACGTCCGTCCAGGCAAACAGTCTGCGTTTTTGCAACGGAGTTTCTGCTGAATCCGTTTCCGGGATAATAGGTAAATGAATCGTGTGCATCATCCTCGTGAACCAGATAGCGAATCTCTCCGTTATAGAAAATAGTGTAGATTTTTCCCGTTATAATCCACGGTTCTATATCGGCAGGATCTATTCCCGGAATATCTCTCATATCTTCGTCACGGTCAAACGAAAATTCTTCAATACCGTACACATTTACCCATTCTCTGTCTTCTATTCTGTTGATATCACCGTTGTTTGAAAGAACCCAATTACCATACTCTAAACTCTTATCAACATCAACATTGATATATCCGAAATGATACGCTTTCAGCTTTGCAAGTCCTTCGGCAGAATAGGTCAGCGCACCCAATTCACCCCAGGGCGTATCTAAGGACAGAACGCCTATAGGCGCACCGAGCACTGCCGTGTCCGCTGCGGACAGAGTTTTTGTGAACTCGTCAAGATTGCTTGTCGGAATGTAACATTCCTTTGAGTTGAACCAGATTTTTGAATTTGTTCCGTCATAGTCCTTCTCGATAACATCAATTGCCGCACCTTTTTTAACCGAAGAACCGTCGGAAATATTACAGTCGACAGCCGCTATTGCTTTGTACTGAGTTGTCGGTTTTGTGGTATTGGCAAGCTGTGCATTCACATACTTTGACTCAACATAATAAAGACCTTTTTTATAGTAAATCTTATAATGTCCGTTCTTGGGAGTGCTGTCTACAATCTGAACCGACTGATTGATTTTGATAACGCCCGATTTTACATAATCCTTATCATCGGGAGTAGTCTTAACCATCAAAAGACCTGTTGCCTTGCCTACCGCTTCAATTTTCGGAGCCGTTGATACCTGATTGTTAATATCTAAAATATAACAATTTTGTCTCGGAAGGAAATATACGCCCGGTTTCCAGCTTGTGAAAGCAGTACCGTCTTTCTCGCCGCACTGTCTGATTGTACCGCGCGATTCGTCAACACCGCCTTCGCTCCATACGGCAACCCATTTCTCGTTATAGGCAACAACTTCAAATTCACTTGTTGTTGTAACATAAAACGCTGTGTTAGCGAATGCATCTGTTCTGGTCCATTCAGCAAACGGGGGATCATATCCTATTTCTTTCAGCTCATCAAGTCTTCTGATATGATAGTTAATCGGCGGATTGCCGGGATAGAACGAGGCTTTTACCGAGCCGAT
Organism: Clostridiales bacterium UBA6363; assembly: GCA_002438865.1. Classification (GTDB taxonomy): domain Bacteria; phylum Bacillota; class Clostridia; order UBA1381; family UBA1381; genus UBA4716. The sequence goes on along the minus strand of DJRJ01000067.1, from coordinate 9,761 downwards.
TTTTCCCTCATCGCCGATATGTACAACAGCCATTCCCACAAGCGGCAATGAAGCAGGGCGGTCATGTCTTACCCATTCCGTCGGTACCTTGGCATAAAAATTTCTTTCCTTGCCCTCGGTCGTTTTGCTTCCGCCGTAGATGTAATCGGAAAGAAATGTCATCTTTATTGCATGCTGATACTTATCGGTATCGGAAGACTCCCATTGTTTGTCTAACTTTTCTTCGGCAGTATCTGCAGCTTCAAGTATCGGTGTTGTTTCCCGAGCCGTTGTATAAGCAAGGATATATCCGACTGTGCCGTCCGAAAGCTGAATTTTATGGAATTTTCTGTTATCCTCTCCGACCACATAAGCCTCCAGAACCGTCACTTTAGCTCCTTTGCTGACCACTTTTTTGCCCCCCGAATAAGTGGGATTCTCCGTAACATTTACCGTGCCGCCGTATACAACATAAGCGGTATCGCCCGCCTTTAGTTCGGCTGCAAACGCAACAGTACAAAACAACATAAATGTGCAAAGCACTGCCGTTAAAATTTTTTTCAACACAATAATTCCCCCTTTTTATTTTTTACGTTGATTTATTAGAATTTGTGTATTATAATAATTATATACTATATTGATGTAATATGCAAGAGGGTTTGGAAAATTTATGCTGAAATCAAGGGAAAAATCAGAAATCGGAGGGTTGCTTATGAAAAAACATGCCTTAACATTAATGGCAATTATTTTTATGCTGATTTGCGCCTGCACAAACACATCTGCCGACAACACCTCGGACGTTGTCGTAAGCATGCAAATCAACAATCCCGTAATGGAGATTAACGGCGTTGAAAAAGAAATAGACGAGGGGCGCAGTACAGCTCCGATTGTATTAAACGACCGCACGCTTGTTCCGATAAGGGCGATTATCGAGGCGTTCGGCGGAAGCGTCGGCTGGGAGGGCGAAACTCAAACCGTTACGCTTAATATGAACGAAAACACAATAAAGCTTGTAATTGACAGTGACACGGCATACTTAAACAATACCTCGCACACGCTTGACGCCGCTCCGACGGTAGTAAACGAGCGCACAATGCTTCCCATACGCTTTATTGCGGAGGGATTTAATATCGGAGTTGCCTGGGAGGGCGGTCCGCAAAGGGTAACGCTTGTTCGGAATACTCTCGACAAGCAGGAATACGATTATCTTGTAAACAACACTCCCCCGTATTCGGGATCGCCGTATGCGGAAATAAACGGCGGTGTGCCGTTTTTCAAAAAGTACGAAATCATCGGCGGGT
>DJRJ01000067.1:0-8437 GCA_002438865.1 Clostridiales bacterium UBA6363 | reverse complement strand
GACACACTCGGAAGATGCGACGTGTGTATGGCGTCGGTGGCGCAGGACATAATGCCGACAGAGAAACGGGAAAGCATAAGCTCGGTAACTCCCACAGGCTGGATAAACAAAAGCTATGACAACGTTCCCGGAAAGTATTTGTATAACAGATGCCATTTAATAGGCTATCAGCTTACGGGTGAAAATGCAAACGAAAGAAACCTTATTACGGGAACGAGATATTTTAACGTGGACGGTATGCTCCCGTTCGAGGACAGAATAGATGATTACATAGACCGAACGGGAAACCACGTAATGTACAGAGCAACACCGCTTTTTAAGGATAATAACCTTGTTGCGGACGGTGTTCTTCTGGAGGCTTATTCAGTTGAGGACAGCGGAGACGGTATTTCGTTCTGCGTATACTGCTACAATGTTCAGCCGGGAATAATAATCGATTATGCAACGGGTGACAGCCGTTCGGGCGGTGAAAGCAATTCCGCCGCAATCACCGTATACCGCACTCCACGTGGAAAGAAGTATCATTTTAACGCACAGTGCGGAGGAAAGAACAGCTTTTCGGTTACGCTTGACGAAGCAATCGGCGGAGGACTTACACCGTGCGCAAAATGTGCGGCATAAATGCCGACAGGCGAAAAAGTGCTGTATGAAAAAATCAGGGTGTTATTAAACACCCTGATTTTTTTATATGGTAAGAATACCGTTTTCATCTTCAAGAAGAAGTAATATTTTTTCCTCACGTCCGTTATCGGCATTGACATAAACTATAAAATTCTTATCATGGAAAACACCCTTAAATTCATAGCATAAAACCTCTTTAAGGCTGTCCTTCGGCACAACGGCAAGCTTTGTGGACGATACTTCAAGATTGGTTGAAATATGCTCCTTTGCTTCGTCCGCCGTAAGCGTCGGAGCGGTGTTGTCCCTGTATTTGTGGTTCATAAGATAGCCTTTGGTTTCAATTCCCACAATATTTCCGCTGTCGAGCGCAACACGCACTTTTATAAGGTCGCTGTAGCAGACCGTACCGTCCTGCGAGTATGCAAAGTTCATTGTAGCTATGCCGTTATCCTTTTGATAATAGCTCGATACCATATTTCCATATCCGTGCTCTTTTAAGAAATTTTCGGCGTTTTTCTCTGCCGCGGAAACATCAATATTTTCCTCCCCGACCGTCACGCTTGTAAGGAAATACAGTATATATCCCCCTCTTTTCGTTACACTTACAAACGTCCGTCCCGAATTTGTGTCGGCGCAGAAGTTATAGGCGTCTATCGCCGTGTTTTCGGTCATACCGCTGAACACAAGCGAATTATCGGAAAGTCCCAGGAATTTTTCGGCGTTTTTCTGCGCCTCCTGCTGTGATATTTCCTCCGAGCTGTTTATCATCTCCGACTGCTGATTTTCGATATGCTCGGAAAATGGTCCGTCATATATCAGTGAAGGGTATTCGTCAAACGATTTTTCTATATTTTCAAGGTCGGCAAGTATATCTCCGCCCGCCGCCGATGCGGAATTTATTTTTGTCTGTGCGCTCATATCCGCAAATCTGATATTTCCGCTGTAGAGTTCGTTTTCAATCTCCGTAAGAGAGGATTTCAGCTTTGACGCATAATCGTTCAATGCGGCGAGATTTTCGTATTCCTCCTGTGATATTTGGGTACCGTTTATCATCGCCTGCGACAAAACGTATGTGTAATCTCCCACCTGCGAGAGAAATTTTGCCGTGTTTTCAAGATTTATTTCGCCCGTCGGCAACTGTCCCATACAGGATTTTGCCTCTGCGGACTGTCTGAAAATATCGCTTGAAAGCGTGGCAAGCTCCGCCGGTGAATTGGAAATCTGCGCCTTTGACAAAAGCGTATCGACGGAGTCTATATAACCGACCATTTCGTGAAAGGCACGGTTATACTGATTTTCAAGATCAATCTCAAGCGCTTTCGCGTTTTTATTGAGTGCAAGCGCCCACAAAAGCGCGGCAATAATTCCGGCAATCAGCACGGTATATATCCATACGTGTATACTTTTCTTTTCCATATTATATACCTCCTATATTTTACTTGCAGAAACGGTGCTTGCCTATTGTGATTATGTGCTGACGCGACCATATCCACGAGTTTGTCGCTGTATCGGGATTAAAGTAGTATATTGCGCCGTTTGACGGATCCCAGCCGTTTATTGCGTCTTGGCACGCTTTATATACGGTGGAATTTTCGGCTATCGGAACGTTTATCTGCCCGTCCGAAACGGCGGTAAACGCACCGGGCTGATATATAACCCCCGAAATGGTGTTAGGGAACGACGAGTGCTTGACACGGTTTAAAATAACCGCCGCAACCGCAACCTGTCCTTCATACGGTTCTCCCCTCGCCTCTCCGTTTACGGCTCTTGCAAGCAGCTGCGTATCGGAGCTTGTGTAGGCATATGCCGGAAATGAAAATCTGTTCACGGCGGAAATTGCCACTATAAGCGTCAGAATGACTGATGTAATTTTTCGCATATAAATTCTCCTTTTTCTGTGTTTATAACTATATTTTTTCTGCGGATTTAAAAATTATGTATAATTCAAAAAAAATCCGTCGAGAATTTTTACAGATGAAAGGACTGATGAAATGAAAAAAATTATTATTGCCGTGTTTATATCGTTTGTTCTCACAATAGCGCTGACGGCATATTCGGACAACGTGCAGACGGATTTAAGGGACAATCTTGTCAGATTACATATAATCGCAAACAGCGACAGCGATTATGACCAATCGGTAAAGCTCCGCGTGCGTGACGCAGTGCTTAAAAACGAAAAATGCTGTACGCAGATAACCCCTGCCTCGCTCAAAGAGGCGGAAAGGACGGCAGAGAGCGTGCTTGCGGAATACGGTGCGGATTACGGAGCGCACGCCGAGTACGGGAAATTCTATTTCCCGAAAAAGGAATACAAAAATATGATACTGCCGTGCGGTGAATATTACGGAGTGCGGATAGTTCTCGGGAACGGCGAGGGGCATAATTGGTGGTGCGTTATGTATCCGCCGCTGTGTATGACAAACGATAACGAGGCGGTCCTGACGGGCAAATCGGAAAAGGTTTTAAAGGATAATTTAAGCTCCGAAGCATATGATGTGATTACCGAAAACAACGGCGAAATAAAAATAAAGTTCAGAATAGTCGAGGCAGTGCAGAATATAAAAGGAAGAATAGCGGATTTCGCTACTCTTCCGTAACAGGTATCACAAAATTCTCTATTGCGTTTCGCAGTATCGGGTGGCGCACAACAAAATGCGCCGACGGCGGATTTGATTTTGAAATCATCGCCCATTCTCCGCCGTGAATGGCTATCTGAATATTTCTGAAAGCGTTTTTATCCGTAAGCTTTAGCGAATAGTTTTTATTTTTCTCTGCAAACGCACGCGTCTGCTCGATATGCATAAGGTATTCCTCATATGAATACTCAAGCTTTTTTTCGCAGAACATCTCAAAAAGCGGTACCGGGTAACGTTCAAATTCCTCTTTCGGAATAACGTGCAGTTCGGTTTCAACCGAATTGGCGGAAAGTATTGTGCCGATAATCTGCCGCTGCATTTCGGCATTGCGCAGAATGTTCTGCATCTCGCCGTACGGAACGGAGCGTTTTTTCAAAAAGCTTTCGAGAAATTCCTCCGACGCCGTATAAATCGGCGGCGAGGAAAGTATATACCTGTGCTTTCCGTCCGTTTTTGAGTCTGCAAGCAAAAATGCGTTAAGCACGCCTGCGGAGTCGCTCCTGTAAATATCCATAAGAGGCAGTGCCTTTTTTAATATAAACTCCGATTTTTTTCTGTAGTATGCAAGCTCTTTTTTTGAGTTTGTCAGATAATATTTTCCGTCGGAGTGATGTCCGCTTATGCTCTCGCCCGAAAGCGCCGCACCTCCCGACACATTCAGGAAGTGGCAGTACACTTTGTTATGCACGCCCTTTAAATAATACGGCGAAATCTGCCCCGTCATATACAGCGGTATCCAGCTTTCAAAACCGAGCATAATTTCATTGAACGGACGGTCAAGATTATGCACTACGTTGAGGTGCAGTCCCTTTTTAAGCATTGCGGCAATTCCGAACATATACTTTTTTGCGAAATCCAAATCAGACGCCATATCGTCCATCTGCATATCACTGCACATAAACACTGTCTCCGCCGATTTGGAGAGTGCCGTTGCCTTTAAAAAGTCAATCTCGCCGTTTTTCATTTCCTCAAGTCCATAATACGTCTTTGACGACGGCAGACGAAACGGCACGGTAGGTACTTTTAGCTCGTCAAAATGAATTGCGCGTATGTATTCATTAAGGTCGAAATCATTCAGTTTTTCAAGAAATCTCGATACGGGATTTTCCGCCGCCGTTTTACTGCCGCAAAGCCATTCGGTAATTGCCCGTGCGGCGTCCTCAATATCGGAGCAGTCGGCGTTTAATATTTCGGCAATGATTTTCATATCATATCGGCGTGCTACAAATTCCGCAATCTCAAAGGAAAACTTCTGCGGATCGGACGGCTTTCGCTTTCCAGTGCGCACACGTGATATGTATGATGAATCATAGCTCAAAGTTCTTGCCAGCTCGGAAACGTTTATCGACAATGCGGAAAAAATCAGATTTAATTTTTTATGAAACGTCTCGTAATCAAATTCATATTCCGAAACACAGCCGTTAAGCACCTCTCCGACGTCCGAAAAGTCCCCCGCTCCCTTTTCCTTTGCGATGCTCAAAATTCCTTTGCACAGCTTATCCATATCCTCGGAAAACGGCTTTGGAGTACGTTCTCCGCTGCGGTATCGGCTTATCGTTGCGGCGGACAGTCCCGAACGCTCGGACAGCTCGCGCGCGGAGCAATCAAGCGCTTTTATGTATTCGTTTAGTTTTTCACTGAACAATTGTGACACCCCCTTGTATTACAGTATAACATATACTTTTGAAAAAGAAAAGAAATTTCCGATTTTGTCAATGACATTTAAGGAAATTATGTTTACGAAAACTTGCTTTTATGATACAATTTTTGTAAAAGATAAGGGGGCGTTAAAATGAAGAAAATTATATCATTTTTAATTGCGTGTACACTGTCGGCATCGGCAATACCTGTGCACGCATGGAGCGTTTATGACACAGACTACGGAATGGAATGGAACGAACAAAGCAGAACTGCCATAACCGATGATATGGAGGAGTATCGCCAAAATGATTCGCTTGAATCGTTGGTTTATACCATCCGTGATGATGGTTCGGCGATGATTACAAGTTATTCGGCGAAATTCTGGCACGATCCCGATCCAAATTTTACGGTTGAACTTAATATTCCGTCCGAAATAGACGGTCACCCGGTTACGGCAATCGGCGACGGAGCGCTTCGTGAAAGCGCAACAAAAATTTCCGGCATCACACTTCCGCCAACGATAAAGGAAATCGGAAACAGAGCCATTGACTGCAGATACTTAAAATATCTTAACTTAAACGACGGTCTTGAGGTTATAAAAGATGCCGCTATCAACTGCGGAGATATTCTTGAAACGCTCGTTATTCCCGACAGTGTAAAATACATAGGAAACGAGGCAATATGCGGCGAGGCACTTAAAAATATTACAATGCCGAAAAACCTTGAATATATGGGTAAGAGAATATTTTACGGCACAGCATATGACCAAGACGCAAATAATCGAGTGGACGGAATACAGTATCATGGACAATATCTGATAGCCGGAATAAGAATCGGCTATGCCACGATAAACAATTCCGACCCTTCCGCACCGACCGAGAACAAGCAAATTCACGAATGGGAAGCCGTCGGCGATATTGAAATCCGCGAGGGTACAACTCTTATGGGAGTTGACGCTTTTGAAATGTCGGATATTACATCGGTTAAATTCCCGTCAACATTAAAATCAATTTCAAAGCTCGGCTTTTATTGGTGTAAAAATCTTAATAATGTTGTAATTCCGGGCAATGTAAAGGAAATCGGCGATAATGCCTTTTCATGGTGCGAAAGCCTTTCAAACCTCACAATTTCAGAGGGTGTGGAGCATATCGGTCAGGCGGCATTTTTCCGCTGTAACAATTTAAACGAAGTAACTATCCCGAGAAGCGTAACGCAGATTGATATGCACGCTTTCGGCTGGGATTATGTGAACGACTATGATGTAAGAAACGAAAATCTCGTAATCAAGTGCTACAGCGGTACGGCTGCCGAGCAGTATGCAAGAGACAACGGATTTACGTGCGTTCTGCTCGACACGGGCGAAACCATAGGCAAAGGCGAGCCGACAGCCGCCGCAGATGATAGATATACCTGTGAAGAAAAGGGCAATAACTGTGCCGTTAAAAGATTTAAGGATATTAAGAGTGCGGACGGCGACCCCGATCACAGCGGAATAGAATTTTGCCTTGACAACGGAATTATGTCGGGAACGGGCGACGATACATTCTCCCCCGATGACACAATCACAAGAGCGCAGTTTGCGACAATGTTTTACCGTCTTGCAGGTCAGCCTGAGTCGGGCGAAGCTTCAAAGTTTACCGACTTAACTCAGGACTGGTACAAAAAACCCGTGGCATGGGCGGCGGCAAACGGTATTCTGAACGGAACGGGCGATACAACGTTCTCACCCGACGATACCGTAACAAGAGAGCAGATTGCGGCTATATTCTACCGCTATGCGCAGGCAAAAGGACTTGACGTATCGCTCGATAATTCGGATATTTCCTCTGCAATTGCAGGCTACAATGACTATTCGGACATATCCGACTATGCAAAAATCCCTGTTGCGTGGTGCTTTAAGGAGAACGTTATGTTTATACATTCAGTAAACGGATATGAATATGCAATTTATCCGAAGGTTGCTCCCACAAGAGCCGAAACGGCAACAATGTTTTGGAAGTTTTCATATGAGCTTAACAACAACTAAAATATATAAGCCTGACGGCAAAATATTGCCGTCAGGCTAAAAACTACTGTATGAAAGGGTGTGCAATTTGAAAAAAAGATTTTTAGCATTTATACTTTTGATTGCTGTTTTGTGTATGGCTGTTCCGTCTTTCGCTGATGAAACGGAACAGCCGATCACAGGAACATGCGGTGAAAATCTGACATATACATATTACGAAAGCACAAAAACACTTACGATAGACGGCACGGGCGATATGTTTGATTATGACGAGTCGCCTGTGAACGGCGGCTGGGTTGCACCGTGGAAAAAACTCAGCAATCTTGAAAAGGCGGTGATTTCCGACGGTGTGACAAGCATTGGTGCTTGTGCATTTTACCAGTGCTACAAGCTTACAAGCGTGGAAATTGCAGACAGTGTAAAGACCATTGGAAATGATGCATTTTGTTGGTGCAAAAGTCTGCCCGAAGTTAAAATTCCGAACAGTGTGACGCATATCGGCGAACGTGCGTTTTCCAATTGCACTGCATTAACAGGCATAACAATTCCCGGCAGTGTGACAGACATAGGCGATTATGCGTTTTACGATTGCGGCAATATAACAGCAATAACGCTCTCCGAGGGCATAAAAAACATCGGTGAGAGTGCGTTTAACGGTTGCAGCCGCGTAACGGACATAACAATCCCCGACGGCGTAACCTGTATCGGAGATTGGGCGTTTCAATATTGTTATGCCTTAACAAACATATCGCTGCCGGACAGCTTGACAAGCATCGGTTATCAGGCTTTTAACAATACCGGTTATTATAACGCATATGACGAAAATTCAAATTGGGAAAACGGTGTGCTATATATAGGAAATCACCTTATCGAAGCAGACGCCTGGGAATTTAACTATGGAATATCAAACGGAAAAATACCAAATGAGTATACCGTAAAATCCGGAACGAAAACCATTGCCGACCGTGCATTTGAGGACTGCAAGGGTTACATTGACAACACAGCATCTGAAGACTGCACAGGTCTGACAAGAATAACGCTTCCCGACGGCGTTGTAAACATCGGAAATTATGCGTTTAACGGCTGCACAAAACTGACAAGCATGGAAATCCCCGACAGTGTGACAAGCATCGGTAATTTTGCGTTTTTGGATTGTACTGACTTAACAGGCATAAACGTTGACATAGGCAATACCGCTTATTACTCCGAAAACGGCGTTTTATACAACAAAGAAAAAACGGAGATTATGCGCTTCCCGTGTAAAAAAGCGGATACCTCGTTTACAATCCCGAACGGCATAACAAGCATTGCCGGCGGAGCATTTAACAATTGCGGAGGCTTAACAAGCATAACAATTCCGAACGGTGTAAAAAGTATCGGCGAAGAAGCGTTTTCCGTATGTTACGGCTTAACAAGCGTAACAATCCCCGATGGCGTAACAAGCATCGGTAAAAGCGCATTTTACCATTGCTATTATGCGGAAACAGCGGAGATAGACGGAAAAACACAAATAATTTCCGAAATCGGTCTGGAA
>DJRJ01000121.1 GCA_002438865.1 Clostridiales bacterium UBA6363 | reverse complement strand
TATTTATTATACGAGGAGATGTATTGTTATGTTAATCAATATGAAAGAAATGCTCGCAGTAGCAGACAAGAACGAATTTGCCGTACCGGCATTCAATATCGGCAGTGAGGCAATTTTAAAGGGTGTTGTGGAAAGCGCAAACGAAAAGAATGCGCCGGTAATACTGGCAATCCACCCCACAGAGCTTGAATTTTTGGGCGACAGCTTTATAAAGACCTGTATCGAGGAAGCCAATAAGTCAAAAGTGCCGATGGTTATTCACCTTGACCACGGCGGCAAGTTTGAGGAAATCCTCCGTGCTATCCGCTGCGGATTTACCTCTGTAATGATAGACGCATCGCATATGTCATACGAGGACAACATCGCAATCACAAAGAAGGTTGTTGAGGTTGCAAAGGTGTCGAACGTATCCGTTGAGGCAGAGCTTGGCACAATCGGTACAACGGGCGAGTCCTACGAGGGCGGCGCAGACGATATTATCTATACAGACCCCGCTCAGGCAGAGGACTTTATCAAAAAGACAGGCATAGACTCACTCGCCGTTGCAATCGGCACGGCTCACGGAATTTATCCGAAGAACAAAAAGCCGGAGCTTAAGCTTGACCTGCTAAAGACAATCCGTGATACGGTTGACGTTCCTCTCGTACTCCACGGCGGATCAAGCAACCCCGACAAGGAAATTGCAGAATCCGTAAAAATCGGTATTTCAAAGATTAATATCTCAAGCGACATCAAGTTCGCATTCTATAAGAAGTGCCGTGAAGTTCTTGCCGAAAATCCCGGCTGGATTGAACCTAATGCAATCTATCCGCCGTGTATAAAGGCAATGAGAGAAGTTGTTGAATACAAAATGCAGTTATTCAATGACCTCGGAAAAGCGGAGCTTTACAAATAAGCCATACCCAACTCCAATGTTATACGGAAAAACCCGACAAGCTACCCCCTTGCTTGCCGGGTTTTTCGTATATTATTTAAAAATTTTCTTTAAAAATTCAAGGCTTTTGTTTGCTCCGGGGAGAAAATCCTCACTGTAGCCGCCCTCAATGCTGATGCGCAAATCGTAATTTGCCTTTTTGAGTGCGTCTTTAAGCTTATTATAGTATTCCGTTTCTGCCTCGGACGGGAAGTTTCTCGTTTTCGGTGCGGCGATGTGAATATGCTTTATAATATCGGCATTTTTAATTATCGAATCGAAAGATTCGTCCTCAACCGACATATGGAATATATCCGCAAGCAGTTTTACGTTCGGGTGATTAAGTTTTCTGCATAATTTTGCTCCCTCCGCAACGGTGGTTATTACGTTTGTTTCGTTGCTGTTGAGCGGCTCGATGACGATTACCGTTCCGAACTCCGCCGCCGCCGAACCGGCAGTGTAAAATGTTTCTTCTATCTGACGCATACATTCTTCACGGTTTGCACCTTCCGGTATGCGCCTTGCCGACCCGTTGCCGAGAACGGAGGTGTGTATGCCGAACTGCGCCGCTTTATAAAGCGCTTTCTTGCTGTATTCGGAAATCTTTTTTGCGTCATATACCTCTCCGCACATTCTCATATTGCCGAAGAAAGAGTTTGAGGTTTCCGGAACAAGTCCCCTGTCAGCAAGCTTCTTTTTGGTTTCACGGATTTCACTGTCGCTCATTTTGTATATCTGAGAAAGTCCCAGCTCTGCGTAATCAGCCGCTCCCCGCTCAATCATACACAGCTTTTCCACCGATTCGCAAATTCCTATTTTCATTTGTTACATCCTTTCCTGAAAAAACAAAAGACGGCAAAGCCGTCTTTTATTTTTTTTCACAGCTTCGATATAAATTATATACAAAATATCAAGCTTGTCAATATCTTTTCACACATTTTTTATCGTAGAGCAAAGTTTTGTAATATTCCTTAAGCTTTTCAACGCCGTAGTCGGAAAGCTTTGATATGTCTATGCCTGCGCTTTCGGGGCGCACCGCCGTGAGCGGTGCGGAAAAAACAAGGTATTCCGCATTTACTCCGAAAATCGCCGAAAGCTTTGCAACGGAGTCAACATCGGGAACACGCAAGCCGCTTTCCCAGTTGGAAACGCAGGTGCGCCCTACACCCAAAAGCTCCGCAAGCTCTGTCTGCGTGTAGTTATGCTGTTTTCTTAATGATTTTATCCTTTGTGAAAATGCGCTTTTCATTCCGATATATCCTCGCTGTTATTTTCCTCGGAACGGCTGTTTACTCTGTTGAAGATTTCCATAAATTCTTCACCGCTTATCGTTTCTTTTTCAATAAGAAATTCCGCTATTTCATCAAGTGCCTCACGGTTTTGCGAAAGCAGATTGTAAGCCTTTTCGTGGCATTTTTTGAGTACCTCCACAACCTCACGGTCTATGTCGGTTTTCGTTTCCTCGCTGCAGTTTGAAACGCTCCGTCCGTCAAGGTACTTGTTCTGTATGCTTTCAAGCCCCGCCATACCGAACTTGTCGGACATACCGTACATTGTAATCATATTACGTGCAAGCTCCGTCGCACGCTCTATATCGTTCGATGCACCCGTTGTCTGTACGTTGAAAACAAGCTCCTCAGCGCATCGTCCGGCGAGAAATACCGTTATCTGGTCAAGGATTTCGTCCTTGGACATAAGGTAATGCTCCTCCTCCTCGGGCATCTGCATGGTGTATCCGAGCGAACCCATTGTACGGGGAACGATTGTTATTTTCTGAACCGGCTGTGTGTGCTTCTGTAATGCCGTCGCAAGCGCATGACCGACTTCGTGGAAGGAAACTATGCGTTTTTCCTTCTTGCTTAAAATTCTGTCCTTCTTTTCCTTGCCGGCTATGATTACCTCAACAGCCTCCATAAGGTCCTCCTGCAAAACACGCTGTCTGCCGCACCGCACCGCTCTTAAAGCCGCTTCGTTTATCATATTCGCAAGGTCTGCGCCAACCGCACCGCTTGTTGCGAGAGCCATCTCGTGCAAGTCTACGGACGGGTCGGTTTTTACATTCTTGATGTGTACCTTTAATACTTCCTCACGTCCCTTGAGGTCGGGTTTTTCAACAACAATACGTCTGTCAAAACGTCCCGGTCTTAACAGTGCCTTGTCAAGCACTTCGGGGCGGTTTGTTGCCGCAAGGATAACCAGTCCCTTTGACGAGTCAAAGCCGTCCATTTCCGAAAGCAATTGGTTAAGAGTCTGCTCACGCTCATCATTCGAGCTTATCTGATTGTCACGTGATTTTCCGATTGCGTCTATCTCATCTATGAAAATTATGCACGGCGCTTTTGCGGACGCCTGCTTGAATAAATCACGCACTCTCGATGCGCCCACTCCGACAAACATTTCCACAAATTCCGAGCCTGAAAGCGAGAAAAACGGTACGTTTGCCTCACCTGCAACCGCCTTTGCGAGCATTGTTTTACCTGTGCCCGGAGGGCCTACAAGCAGAACGCCCTTCGGCATTGAAGCACCGATTGCGGTATATTTTTGCGGATTATGAAGATAGTCAACAATTTCTGCAAGGTTTTCCTTTGCTTCGTCCTCGCCTGCAACGTCGTCAAACTTGATTCCGTCTGAGGACTTGACATAGACCTTGGCGTTGGACTTGNNGGCACGCCAGCTTCGCCGGCGACCGCTTTAGCCAAAAGGGTTTTACCCGTTCCCGGAGGACCTACGAGCAATGCGCCCTTAGGCTGTTTTGCGCCTATTGCGGTGTATTTTGACGGATTGTGGAGGAAATCGACTATCTCGTTGAGCGACTCCTTTGCCTCCTCCTGACCGGCAACATCATTAAAGGTAACGCCCGTCTTGTTTTCGACATTGTACATTTTGGCGTTCGACTGTCCTATGCCCATAATGCCGCCTCCGCCGCCCATCTTCTTGGACGCAAATCTGAAAAACAGCGAAACCATAAGCATTATTATAAGGAAAGGCAGTATGTTTGCAATTATAAATCCGAGTATCGGATTGGTGTTTTGCACCTTTGTGTAATAGGTTATGTTGTGATCGTCAAGCTTCTGCAAAAGCCGCTCGTCACGGATATATCCCGTACAGTACACCGCCCTGCTTTCGTTTTTCAGCCTGGATTTGACCTCCGAGGTGTCAAATCCCCACGAATCCATAATTCTGAGCGCTCTCACACTCTCGGAGGGGAGCTGATTTTCGTCCGGCTTGCCGTATATGACATAGCGGTCGGACTCAATCGCAACGGTGTCAACCTCGTCTTTGTCGATCATTTCCATAAATTCATTGTAGGTTATTTCCTTTGAGCGCTCCGAAAACAGTGAGGAGAACGCAAGGTTAATACATATCGTTGCCGCAACCGAAATTATGATAAACATAAATATCGGATTTTTATACGGCGGCACACGGTCATTTTTCTTATTTTTTGCCACAGGTATTTGTTTCCTTTCTCTCGATATAAGCTAATTGTAACACGAATTAATATCTTTTTCAACATCAATAAAATAAATTCACATTTTTTTTACATCTTTTCTGAAAAGTCTATTATCTATTATGTGAAATAATTGTAATTTTAATTGTGCAAAATTTTGATTGACGTATTGCAAAGTGCGTGCTATAATATAAGTGTATCGCTAAAATGCAGAAAGGAAGTAAAATTATGAAAAAATTAATTTCACTTGCGGCGGCTGTCGCAATGCTTGTAACATCGCTCTTTTCGGGCACTGTTTTTGCAGCGTACAGCGACGTGAGCGAGGACACAAAATATTCAAAGGCAATATCGACATTGTCAATGCTTAACGTTATAAACGGCTATGGCGACGGTACATTCGGTCCTGAGAAATCAATCTCGCGTGCCGAGTTTACAAAGATGGTTGTTTATACGCTCGGTATGGACAAGCTCCAGACAGAGCAGACGGAGTTTGACGACGTATCAAAGGATCACTGGGCAAGATTTTGCATAAAGACAGCCTATGACCGTAAGATTATTGACGGTTACGGCGACAGAAAATTCGGCCCCGATGATAACGTTACATATGAACAGGCATTAAAGATGGTTGTATGTACGCTCGGTTATGCCGATTTTGCGGAACAGAAGGGCGGATACCCCACAGGTTATCAGACGCAGGCGAGCGCTTTGGGACTTACAAAGGGCATAAGCGGCGTTTTATACTCCGATCCCGCTCCGAGAGGCGTTATAGCACAGATTTTGAATAACGCACTCGAGGTTGAAATCAGAGAGCTTAACAACGACGGAACTTCATACGAACTGTCGGGAAAAACACTTCTTAATGATTTTCTCGGTGTTAAAAAGTTCAAGGGTGAGCTTGCAGGCGTAGGCGAACATGTTACCGCAAACTGCAACGGTACTCTTTTACCGGGTCAGATACAGATGGTAAACGTATCAAAGCCTTCGGATTACGTTACGATTGATTATACAAAGTATACCGAAAACGTTACCGACCTTACAAAGCTTCTCGGAAAGCTTATCACGGTTTATTATGAGCAAAAGCGTGAAAGCGACGAGCCGGTGCTTGTTGCCGTTGATGACGAAACAACAAAGAACACCGAATACGTTATAAAGTCGGCAGACATTGACAACGTTTCGGGTTCGTCAATCAGATATTATGAGGACGGCGCAAGCAGTGCCAAGAGCATAACGGTTGATTTCGGAAAAGTAACCGTAAGATATAACGGTAAGGTTGTATCGGACGGCATAAAGCTCCGCAATAAGGACTATACTTCGGCATCAAACAAGTACACATCGGAAACTTACACAGCTGAAGAGGCAATCAAGGAATGGCTCTCGCCTAACAGCGACTTCTTCATCTACGGCGACGTTGTTCTTCTTGACAGAGAATCGGACGGCAAGATAGATGATATTCAGATTAACGATTACCAGACTATGGTTGCCTTAAAGGCTCCCACAACAAAGGATTATAAGATTAACGACAAGTTAAAGACAGGCAATGCGCTTGTATTAAATCCCGATTCGACAACATATACTTCGACAATCATGAAAGACGGCAAGCAGATAAGCGTAACTTCGATTGCGGCAAACGACGTAATCCTTTATGCTGAAAGCCTTGATGAAAGCCTGTATACTTTGTATGTAACAAATACAAAGGTATCGGGTAAGATTACCACAATCAACGGTAATAAAATAAAGATTGACGGCAAAGAGTATATCGTATCCGATCTCTGCCGCAAGTATATAAGAGATAAGCAGAGCGGCGCAGAACTTACGACAAGCCAGAGCGTAACCCTCTATACGGATAAGTACAACACACTTGTTTACGGTGAGGTTGAAGCTGAAAAGGCAAAGGCATATGCTTATATAACAACAGCTTATAAAGAAAAAGGCTCAGATGATTACTATATTTCGGCATTTATCCCGACTCAGTCAACATCGGGAGCAAAGAACTACAGATTAAGAGAAAAAGTATCGGTAAACGGTGAAAGTATGTCGGCGTCATTAGCAGTGGATAAGCTTGCCGAAAATGCAGTATTTACAAACAAAGATCTTTCCGGTTCACTTAAGAACAGCATATACGGCGCATCATACACGCCCGTTGCCGAAAATTACGAATATTCGCAGCTTGCACGTATTGAGTTTAACTCATCAGGCGACGTATCGAGCATAATCACAATGGACAGCGACGTTACAGAGACATCAAACGAGAACGTAAACGCACTCGAAAGATGCCGTAACCTGCAGGAATATACATACTACAGTTCAAATTATTTCAAAGCAGGCAGTGAACAGTTCTCGATAAACTCATCAACGCTTATCATTTATGTGCCGGCAGACCGTTCAAAGACGGCTATAGCTAAAAAGACAACTTCGGCATTCACACAAGGTGAAAGCTACTATGTTGAAGCATATGACGTAAACTCGTCAAGATATGCCGGCGTGGTTATACTTTACGGAACAAGCGGTTCAATAACAAAACCGACAAAGACAACCGACTACAGCGTAGTAGCGGAGCTTCCGGAGGGTTATTACAACGAAGCAACCGAAACAAACGTACAGAGATTGTATGTATATAAGGGTGCAAGCGCTGAAGAAAAGGTTGAAACAACAGCAGACGCAACTGAATTTGCGGACAGCAAAGTAGGCGATGTTATTCTCTACAGCATCGACAAAGACGGATATATCTGCGACAGAATTAACTGTATGACATATGAAGATATTGCGGCAATCTTAAACGGACAGGAAGAAAACGGTCAGCTTTACAACTGGGGCAAGTCGCAGACAGCGTCAGAGGATAATAACTGGCAGGAAAAAGTATACACTTATACATTTAAAAATAAGACAACACATAGAACAGAAATGAGTACAAGTTCCTCAATGGAAAATGTCCCGTACTCAAAGGCAGCTATGTACAACGTAGTTGAAGTTCTTGAGGACGAAAACAAGATATATGTTACTCAGAACGGTTTCAATGCAGACGGAACACTTGCAGAGGATATTGAAGATGAAGAAACCACAATAAGAGTTTCATCATCAACAAAGATACTGCGTATCGAAGACGATGCAAAGGGTATTTCGCCTAACGTTGAAGATACCGAAACGGCTCTTACGATTTCGGATCTTAAAGATGCAAAGAACTACGGTAAAGATTGTTCAAAGATACTTGTTCTCAGAATAACGGAAGCGGTTAAAGCAATAGTTATTTATCAGTAATTAAAAGCAATTAGCAAAAAACACCTCAAAGGCATAGCTTTTGGGGTGTTTTTGTCAAGGGGGAGATAAAAAGTGAAACGTATTGCATACATAGATAATTTAAGGTGGATATGCGTTTGTCTTGTGGTTCTGTTCCATGTAACGGATATATTTACCTGTACGGGCGTTCCCGTTCATTACAATGCTCCGGGTATTCCGGCAATGGACCTAATCGGGTATTTTGTGTATCCGTGGTTTATGGCGCTTTTGTTTATTCTTGCCGGTATGAGTGCGAGAGAATCGCTAAAGAGAAGAACGGCTAAAGAATTTGCAAAAGAGCGCACCAAAAGGCTTTTATTGCCTTTTATTGCATATACGCTGATATTTTCGATACCGACAGCCGCTTTCTCATTTCAGATAGGCGGCGGATGGAACGATTTTGCGGCAGTACCGAAACCGGTGCTTTTGCTGATTATGTACCTGATCGGATTGGGACATACGTGGTTCTTGCTTGAACTTTATGCAATATCGCTTGTTTTTCTGCCGTTTAAAAAGCTTGAAAAACATCAAAAATTTATGGAAAAATGTGAAAATATAAATATATGGATTATTATTCTGTTCGTAATACCACTGTATTTTGCGGCTCAGGTGCTTAATGTGGTGGAGGTTTTTCGGAATTTGTTTTATCTTTTGCTGTTCCTTTTGGGGTATTTTGTTTTTTCAAACGAGAGCGTGCAGAATAAGCTTGTAAAATACAGAATACCGCTCCTTGCGGCGGCGCTTGTGATGTTTGTACCACAGGCATATCTCAGCTTCGGCAAGGGATTTGCGGTTTCGGCAAAAACTCCGGCGGCAATTCTTTACGGATATGTAATGTGCCTTGCAATGATAGGCAACGGAAAGGTTTGGCTGTCGTTTGAAAATGGGTTCACAAGGTATATGTCAAGGCGGAGCTTTTCGGTGTATTTGTTCCACTATCTGCCCATGCTTCTTATCGCATATTTTACGGTAAATGTTATAAAACCGCCCGTATGGCTCAGTTATGTTATAGTTTTTGTGCTGTCTGCGGCGGCAAGCGTTCTGATAAGCGAGATAATATACCGCATAAAAACAGCGGTGAAAAAAAGAACGTTATAATGGTGATATGTGCCGCCATAACGGTATTTAACGGTGTTTGTTCCCCTTTTGAACTACGCTTTGTAGGGGACGATGCCTTTCATCGTCCCTAAATGAAAGCCGAATGTGAAACTTGTGGGTCGATGAGGGCATCGACCCCTACAGGTATTTGTTTTCATTTGCGAAAACCGTAAAATGTACACACTCAAGTTGATGAGGGTATCAACCCCTACATATTGCGTTTGCGGTTACCGCAATTGCCGTAGGGCAGGGGCTTGCTCCTGCCGAATTACGTATTGCCGTGATAAGGCGGAATTTAACGGCGTTTGTTCCCCTTTTGAACTACGCTTTGTATGGGACGATGCCTTTCATCGTCCCTAAATGAAACCGAATGTGAAGCGTGTGGGTCGATGAGGGCATCGACCCCTACGGGTATTTGTTTTCATTTGCGGAAACCGTAAAAACAGGGGATAATACATTCGGGAGGGCATCACCCACGACAGATTGCGTTTGCAATTACCGCAATTGCCGTAGGGCAGGGGCTTGCTCCTGCCGAAAACAAAACAAGCCGAACCAATTAGGTTCGGCTTGTTTTTACACTTATACAGATATTAATAACATTCCTTAAGCACCGTCAGTATATCCTCTGCGGTCATTTTTTTGTATCCGCCGCCCGGAACGGTCGAATTTGCAATAAGCGGTAACATATCCTCCGATGCGCCAAGCTCACGCAGTGTAAGAGGCAACCCGAGTTCCTTTATAAAATCCTTAAGCTTTTCAATTCCCAAAGCTGCTGCGGCGTCTGTGTCAGCTTCGCTGACGCCCCATACGTTTCTTGCAAAACGTGCAAACTTTTCGGGAGCATACTTGCAGATGTATTTGTAATACGGAACGGAAACGACGGCAAGTCCTGCACCGTGAGCGCAGTCGGTGTATGCGCCTATCTGATGCTCAATCATATGCACCTCCCAGTCCTGTTCTTTTGAAAGCCCCGTAATGGTGTTAAGTCCTATTGTTGCACACCACATAATATTACTGCGTGCCTCATAATCCTGCTGATTTTTAAGCGCCGCATGTGCGCTGTGTATGAGCGAGCGCATAACTCCTTCGAGTACATAATCGGTAGTGTTGTCATCATCGCCCGAGAAATACTGCTCCATAAGATGCGACATCGTGTCAAAAATACCGCTGACCATCTGATATTTCGGAACAGTGTATGTGTATTCGGGGTTTAAAACAGAGAATTTCGGGTTTACGTTTGACGGGAACACTCTGCCGTTTTTGAGCATTTTTTCTTCATTTGTGATTACCGAGCCGCCGTTCATTTCGGAGCCTGTGCCTGCCATTGTGAGTATGGAGGCAACGGGTACGATTTTGTTGTCCACGTCCTCAAAGTTTACCCAGTATCTCTGCCAGGGATCGCCCTCGCAGTATGCCGATACTGAAATTCCCTTTGCACAGTCTATTACCGAGCCGCCGCCGACTGCAAGTATAAGGTCGACATTGTTCTCACGTACAAGCCGTGCGCCCTCAAGAAGCTGTGAGTATGACGGGTTTGATTTGATTCCCGAAAGCTCGGTAACTTTTTTACTTGCCGAGTTGAGTATTTCAATTACTTTGTCATACAGTCCGCTTTTCTTTACGGAGTTTTTTCCGTATATGAGAAGTATGTTCTCGCCGTAGTTTTTAAGCTCGTCGGACAAATTGCCGAGAGCTGTTTTTCCGAAATAAATTTTTGTCGGATTGTAATAGGTAAAATCAAATTTCATAGTAAATCCCTCCGTTATAATTTTGAATAGTGTTCATCATCAACAGGCTCAAGCCATTGATTTGACGTTTCCTCGCCGGGACATTCCACAGCTAAGTGAGAAAACCAGCTGTCCGCTTTTGCGCCGTGCCAGTGCTTGACGTTTGCGGGAATGGTAACCACGTCGCCGCATTTAAGGCTTTGCGCCTCTTTGCCCTCCTCCTGATACCAGCCTTCGCCGTCTATACACAGAAGCAATTGACCGCCGCCGCTTTTTGCCTTGTGAATGTGCCAGTTGTTGCGGCAACCGGGTTCAAAGGTTACGTTTGCGATAAATACGGTCTTTTTCGGGTCGGTAAGCGGGTTAAGATAGCTGTTTCCGATAAAATACTTTGCATATGCGCTGTTAGGCTCGCCCAAGCCGAACATTCCGCCATGCTCCGGCTCACCGCCGTCCGCATATACGTCCTTGACTATTCTGAAAGCCGCCCATGCATTGGGCCAGCCTGCATAGAAAGCAAGGTGCGTAAGTATTTCCGCCATTTCCGTTTTTGTCACGCCGTTTGCCTTTGCCGTTCTTGCGTGATATTCAAAGGAGCTGTCAACCATACCCTTGCTCACAAGTGCGCTGATTGTAAGAATTGAGCGCATTTTCAATGAAAGCTTGTTCTCCCTTGACCATACCTCGCCGAAAAGCACATCGTCATTAAGCTCTGCAAACTTAGGTGCAAATTCGCCTAAGCTGTCTCTGCCTGCCGTTTGTTTAACCATTTTTATTCTTCCTCCTTGACATCAATATTATTAAATGATATAATATCTTAAAGTTCATTTATATTCTACAACTTAAAGTATACTTTAAGTCAAGAGTTTTTTGAAAAATTTTTACGGGAGATTTAAAAAAATGCTGTACACTGTAGGGGAAATAGCAAAAAAAATAGGTGTTGCGCCGTCAACGCTGAGATATTATGATAAAGAGGGACTATTGCCGTTCGTGGAAAGGAGCGGAAGCGGTATAAGAATGTTTAAAGACTCCGATCTTGAGTGGCTGGCGGTAATAGAGTGCTTAAAAAAGACGGGTATGCCGATTAAGGAAATAAAGAAATTTATAGACTGGTGTATGGAGGGTGACTCCACAATAGAAAAGCGTTTGGAGCTTATCGACAGACAGCGTGACGCCGTTTTAAGGGAGCAGGAACAGCTCAAAAAAACGCTTGAAACGCTTAACTACAAGCACTGGTATTACGAAACGGCAAAAAAAGCAGGTACTTGCGCCGTGCATAAAAATATGAAAGAGGAGGATATTCCCGAGGAATTTCGTTCAAGGAGGAAAGGATAATGGCAACATCGAAAGAATATAAGGATTTTGTGCTCGAATGTCTGGCGGATACGGGCGAAATAAGCTGCCGTGCGATGATGGGGGAGTATCTGCTTTATTATAATAAAAAGCTTATCGGCGGAATTTATGATAACAGAGTGCTTGTAAAAATCACAAGCGGCAACGAAAAATACAATATGCCGAAAGAAATCCCGTATGAGGGCGCAAAGCCGCAGTATATGATAGAGGACATCGAGGACAGGGATAAGGTAAAAAATATCATTATTGATACATATAACAGTATAAAATAGGGTGTTGCAGACGCAACACCCTATTTTGTGTTTCGGTTGCGCATAGTACAGGCAGGAAACGTTTAGCTCCGAAAAAATATAAGCGCCGTTTTTACGGCGCTTATGTTTTTTTACTGTATAGGAAATT
>DJRJ01000045.1:12349-24632 GCA_002438865.1 Clostridiales bacterium UBA6363 | reverse complement strand
TCGTCAGAAATGATTTAAACTTGAGGTTAGCACCTCAAACTCCCAATAACAACGCAGACAAACCTCAAACGGTTTGTCTACATTCTGAGAGAAAGCAATCGTTTCCGATTGCTTTCTCTTTATTCATTGTTTTGGATAAATCTTTGCAATATTGCCGCAAATTCGGCTCTTGTTGCATTATCCTGCGGATTTAGCGTTGTATCCGACTTACCTTTCATCAATCCGCTTCCTGCCGCATACTGCATAGCGGGAATTGCATACTCGGATATATCCCCAAAATCGGCATATGAAAGAATGTTTGTACTTTCGCCGGCAGAGATATTGTATCCCTTGTATTTTGCATATCTGTACATAATCGCCGCAATCTGCTCACGTGTGATATTATCGTCGGGTGCAAATTCACTTTCCGACACGCCGTTTACAATTCCGTTTTGCTGTGCCCATATAACCGCATTTACATAGTAAGCGTTCACATCAACATCAGTAAATGTGACGCCTTTTTCCGCATGGGGTTCTCCCTCGCTGCGGTAAAGAACGGTTACGAGCATTGCTCTTGTAAGAGTATCGTTCGGGGCAAATTTATCATCCGATACGCCGTTCATAAGCTTATTTTCAAACGCATATTTAACGTTTTCATAGAACCAGTCGTTTTCGGAAACATCGATAAACGGATTTTCCCAACCGATATTTTCAATCCACTTTGCATAAAGCGTAAAGCTCTTTTTTACTGCGATATTGAAATCATACGGTTCTGACAATTGTTTATCCGTATACCAACCGCCGAATGTATATCCCGCTTTCACGGGGTCTTGCGGTTTGTCGGCTTTAAGTCCTGACTTTATTTTTTGGCTTTGTACCGCACTTCCGCCGTTTGCATTAAACAAAACCGTATAAGTCGGCGTGCTGCCGCCGCCCGATGCGCCCGAGTTTTTTTTCGTAAGTCCTGCAATTGCCTCCGAAACAGCCGTTGCGGCATTGTCTATGTCGCTTTGCGTAACGCCTGCCGCCGTCATTATCTGTTCAGCACCCTTAATCACCTCTTGCAGTTTGTTCCAGCTGCTGTCCGTATAGCCTGTATTTTCTATCTGTTCAGCTTCTGTCAGCACCTCCTCCAATGCGGAATAAATCAGTGCCTTATCCGCAGTTTCGATAACGACGCCGTCATACAGGGACTCGTTTCCGCCGAGTGCAAATCCTGCACTCACAAGAGTCTGACCGTTTGATACGGCTGTTATTTTTGTTCCGTCAAGCTCCGACGCCGTACCGCCCGTCACCTCAAGCGAAGTAGCCGACATTTCCGTAACGTCAATACTTTCACCGCCGCTTGTCGTTCCCATAACCTTAAGTATTGCACTTTCGCCCTCGTCCAGTTCAAGCTTACCCTCGGTAATTGCTTTATTCTCGCTCAAAATGCTTATTGAAGTTATTTCGGAAATGCTTTTGTTTGTCAAATCCAATCTTTTAACCGTTTCATTTCCGCAAGCGTCTTTTGCAATTATTTCAAGGTTGATTTTTGCAAGCTTTTTTAATTCGCCGAGCGGAAGTGTGCATTTCATCATTTCGTCCGCAAAAATGTTACTCTCCTGCGGTAAAACTGTGTTTCCGTTGATTTTAAACGAATATTCGGCGTCCTTATCGGCTGTTGCCGTCACGGTTATGCTGTCGCCGTCAAAGTATCCGCCGCTTGTCGGTGAGGCAAGCATAATCACGGGCGGTGTTGTATCAACGCTGATTATTTTCCGAACAATCGCATGGTCTCCGTCCCCGTCCTGTGCATAAAACTCCAGTGTATACTCCCCGTCGGCGAGTGTGACATTTTGCGACAGTTCAAAGGCTTTATCCGAGAAATTATACCATTCCCCATTCTTTGTTCCCGAATTGATATACAATTCACCGCTCACAGGCACATCGGAGCTTATTCTGACCGCACCATTGTCATAAGCAATATTAACGGAGGGCGGTGTTGACTGCCTGAGCACTGCGCCCGAAGATGTTTTATATGCACTGCAATGGTAAATCTCATTGCCGTCCGCATCTTTTACAATATTGCACAGCCTTACCTTTGCGCTGTATTCCCTGCCGGGCGTATATCCCACAGTTACGGTTTCACCCGTCGGCTCGCCTTTTTCGTTCATAACCGGCATATCATACCGTCCGCCGACTATGATTTCCTCGCCTTTTGCAAAATACAATCCCGTATCTGCAAGCCTGCCGTCCTCGTACACCTCAACCATATATCCGTCAAAGTTTTCTTCGGCTGTAACGACGTTAATCTTCAGCTTATCATCACCGCAGTTATCAATCGTGACACTGTCAGCCGCACCGGGAGCATTGCTGTTTGTAATTGTAACTTTACCGGCATTGTAGCTGTCAAAGCATACGTTTTCATCGCTTAGTGTAATTTTCACACTGTACTCGCCGCTCGCCAGTTC
Source organism: Clostridiales bacterium UBA6363 (assembly GCA_002438865.1). Classification (GTDB taxonomy): domain Bacteria; phylum Bacillota; class Clostridia; order UBA1381; family UBA1381; genus UBA4716. The sequence continues at coordinate 22,200 of DJRJ01000045.1, read as the reverse complement.
AGGCGGTATATTCAGATTTGCGCTTTTTGCTTTTGCGGATATTACCGTTTCGTTTAAAACAATATCATTTTCCTCTGTGCCGTCGGATACGGATACAATAACTTTTGCACTGTCGCTTATATTTTCTCCGTCCCAGTTGACCGCCATAACATTTCCGTTCACCTGTGCGCCGTATGAAGTTAATGCGCTTGTCGGATTTACCTTTACAGCGCTTATATCATAAGCGTTATTGTCAGAAAACTCTATCAGCATATCATCTGCAGCGTCGGATTTCGGCACTGCTATATATACCGCATTGCCCGAAACATTCACATTTGCTCTTTCAAGCGCCTGCTTTTTCTGCTCATCAGTTGCATTACGTCCGGGATTTGCGTAATACCGTAATTCGTATGCGGTATTTCCGTGCTTTACGGACATATGATTTTTAATATCCTCCGCCGAAATTTCGGAGCCGTCGGCACGGCTTATTGAAAGTATGTAGTCAAAAGCGTCCCCGAATTTTACAAGATGTCTTGTTCTTTCGCCGTTCGTGAGTATTTCCGTATCGGCATTTTTCGCACCGAAAAGCCGTATTGCGGATTGGTTCACTCTTGCGTCAAAATTCGCCGCAACCGTACTTCCCGCACTGTAGGAAAGATTCCCCCCGACAGACGCAAGCTGCGTTTCGCCCGTGACATAATCTTTTCCGACCATAACAGGCTTTAACATATCGTTGTACAGCATTTTTGTTCTGCGCACGCCTGCGTCGTCGGACAGCGACAGGGTTTCAAAATTTTGATTTCCGCTCGGATTGCCGTGCGTAAACTCAATACTTCCGCCCCAATAATATGTAAATCCGACTTTTATAAGGCTAAGCATCTCAACAGAACCCCACACCTTTTCACTGCCGCCGCCAAGCTCCGCCGAAGCAAGCTCCATACCGCCGATAATCGGGATATAATCAGGGAGTCCTATTGCGACATTGAGAACAAACCGGACAAAATCAGCCGTACCCTTGCCTGCCGCCGCCGTTATTGTAAATCTGCCTTTCATAATCTGCGCAAAGCTTACGCCTGCGGATAAATTCAGATTAAAGTTCGGATACCACCCGACAGCTATTTCTCCGCCCTCAACAAACTTTGCGTTTTTAAGCATTTTAAGGCTCAGGCTGTCAAAAGATACTTTCAAAGAACGCAGTGAAAGCTCCAAATCCGCATTTCCCGTCAGTATTTTTGTTATATCGAATTCCGCGTGCAATAACAGCGTAAGCGGCGGAATACCGTCCTTGCCGTAAATGGTATCGTACAGATTATCAAATCCGCCGCCTCCGCCCGTTACCCATACCACGCCGAGTCCGTCAACGTTAATTCCCGGTTCAAAGCCGCCTATTGTAAAATACAGCTTATCGGGAACGGGCGCACCCGATGGCGATGACTTTACAACCAATGACAAAGCCATTGATATTGTTGCCGTTTCAACCTGTGCGTCCACACCCACATTATATCCGTTTATTGTGTTGACGCTTAAATCACCCTCGATTTTATTCGGTAAAAACTTTACAATCTGCGGCATTGCAATGTGCGCATCCATATTAATACCGATATATCCTGGGTCTTTTCCGCCGTAAAGTATGTCGTGTATCGACGCACCGGCTTCAATACGGCTCGCTTCGTTGTTTGTCGGAGGAACATCCTTTTCCTTTGTTTGCGATTTGAACATTCCCTCGTCCTCATCAAAGGTAAGCCCAAAGGTATAGCCGTCGTCAAGATCGGCATGTTCGGTTTCAACAAGCTCCGTAGTCCACCTTGCACCGGCAGCGGTATTCTGCCTTACTGCCGCCGCACCGCCCGGCGTCATAAATCCGAGGTCAAGACTTCCGCCGAATGAGATTATGTCCGAGGTTGTATTGTCGCTGTTTTGGATTTTGCCGAGAACGCCGTACTTCATATCAATCAGAAATCCGCCGACCGTTGTTAAAACATCAAAGGCATTATCCCATTTAAGCTCGATAAAATCCTGATTATTGACAAGCTCGCCGTTCTTTACGACTTCGCCGTCCTCATTGTATTCAGGAACAATATATTCCGTTCCGCCGTTTAAGCGGAATACCGCAGTACCGTTACGCACAGTGGTATTTGCACCTATGGTTGTAATTTTACCGTCCATAAGTACTTCGACAGTGCCGTTTTCCTTTTCCTCTAAAGTAAGATCGTCACCGTGATAATTCAGAATATAATTAATGTTTACGTCCTTGTCTTTGCCGAGCAAGCGGTAAAACTTTTTGTTTGTCCTGTCACGGCTTATCTCACCTCTGAAAGCAAGAAGCAATTTATCCTCCTTGATATTTGCCTTTTGAAACTCGCTCTCGTTTTGATAAGGAACAACGGTGTATTTGTTATTTTCACCCCTTTGAACGGTAACGATACCATAGTACGAATTTGAATACCTTATATCGCTTGATACCTGAACAACCATAGCGTCCGATGTGAAATCATCGGGAACGCCCTCGAGCGCCGGTTCATTTGTACCGTTCTTCCACAGAAAATGCAGTCGGTATCTCCCCGGCTCCATATATTCTTCAAGCATCATACTTATGCTTGACGGATCAGCGCCCTGCTCGAAAATGAGGTTTTCAACGGGTATTTCATAGCTTATGCCGTTTTCGCCCCTAAGCTCGATTTTATTGAGCAAATCGCTTCTGAAAAACTCCATACCCCTGCCCGTAAGCGTAATATACCGTATATCCTGGTTATAAATAATGTTCGGACCGAGTTCCGTCAGCGTAATTGACGGCAGACTTTTATCCTGTCCCGGAAGTATGATATGATTTTCGGTTGTCGCAAGACAAAATTCTTCTGCATAAGATGCAAGTTCATTTACGCTTTCGTCCATATTGAAAACCTTTATAACGAACGTGCCGAGCTGCGCACGGTTTTGCGGCGTAAACTTGAAATCGAAATACGTAACACGGTTTTCGCCGCTGTTAAAGTCCACAATATCCGAATAAACGGGATTAATATTATTGTACCTTTCCCAGTTTCCGCCGTCCGTCCGGCGCTGTGTGTCAAAACCCAAAGCATACGCAACAACCGCAAGTTTTTTATAATTTTTATCCGCATACTGCGGATTGGTCAGGTTGACATTTATACGGACAACATTGTCCTCGCTCTCCGAGCCTTTGTATGCGGTTCTCGTATCGTCCGTAAACTCCAGCTTTGACGGCGCTGTTGTGTTAATTATTATTTTATTATCCTTATTTTTAAGATTGGCGGTAACGCCGTAGCAGGTCGAAAATGATTTTTCACGGTGCGGTTCAATATTTCCCAAATCATAGTACAGCGCCGCCGCACTGTCAGCCGTCTTTTTATCATTTAAGCTGTTTGTAAAATTCAGCGTTTCATCGGGAGTATAGTCAAACACGGTTGACGCAATATTCGCCCAATGCGCAAAAGTCATTTTGTACGGCTTTTGCTCCGTGAAAACACTGTTTACGCCGTATCCGACAATGCTTGACGAATACGGGTTATCCCTTACGAAATAGTCCGACGGCATTCTGCTGTCCGATGAGTCCCATGTTCTTTCAAACTCAAAATACTCATATCCCTGACCGAGATTTTGTTTGGGGACTTCGTAATATCCGTAATCGTTTTCGCCGAGCTGTGTATCTATAAGCACACGGCTTTTTACGTTTTTCGTACCCGATGAATTGTTTTTGAAAGTGTAGGTAAGCATAGCCGTGCCGAGCTGTTCGGAAGCATCATTGTTTACAAGAGTAATCTTTTGCTCGGCCGAATAATCGCCGATGCTCCAGGTGCTTTTTATACACTCTCCCCCCTGCTCGATTTGCGTAATAACCTCAGAGGTATTCCGTCCGTATTTGTTTCCAAACACGTATTCCTCAGAGCCGATACGAAAGGAGGTGAAAGATGTGTCAAAGTTTTCTCCCCTGTGAGTAAGCTTTACATTGTCATCGCTCTTTTTCAGTATATCACCGTCAACGGTCGAAATCGCATATCCGCCGTTTTCTTTGTTTACAACGACTTTTATATACTGATTTGATATTTCAAGAGTTTTTTCATTATCCTCCGCCAAAATCGGAACAGCCGAAAGAACGACCGAAACCGAAAGCAGTATGGATATAAAACGTTTTAACATATTATTCTGCACCCCCGTTTCTTAATATATGTACACATAAAGCAAATACATTTTTCTGTTGCTTTCCTGTGCAAGAATTGTGTAATAACCGTTTTGCGATGCGTCAAAACCGTCGTTCGGGTTAAAGCCTTTTGCGTATTTCATCTGAGCCGCACTCTTGTAACCTTTTGCATAATAATACTTTGCGGTTTGGCTTGAGCCGTTCAGACTGATTTTTCCCTTTTCGGACGTGAACACATCATTTGCGTAAGCCGACACGCCGTTTATGCTGAAAGCATACACATCTTTTACAACCGTAACCGTCAGTTCCTTTTCGGCGGTATTGCCAAGCCTGTCACGTGCGGTTACCGTTGCCGTATATGTACCCTCTTTATTGAGATTTACCTTGCTGAGGTCTGCAGCTTTTTTCACCGGCGCAGTAAGGTTTTTCAGTATATCGCCCTTGCTTCCCAACGGCGACTCCGCTCCCGACTGCGTATCCACGGCAGTAACAAGCTTTAAGATTTCGGCTTTTGCATCGTCCTCACCCGTTCCCGATTTTATAACGGCATTGCCGTTCAGCTTTATTGTAGGAGCTGTTTTGTCAATAACGGAAATGCTTGTTTCAACGGTATTTTCGTTTCCCCACTTGTCTTTTGCCGTCACCGTATAAGAGCCGTTTTCGGAAACAACAAAATTATAATTATAAGCTTTTCCGTCTTTGGTGACATTCTCCGCCTTAACGGCAATCGGCTTACCCGATTTCGTTTTTGCAAAAACCGATATACCGTCGGCTGCATCGTCTGTCACATTCAACAGAATACGCACGTCTTTACTTGTGTAGAAATTACCTGCCATATAGCTGTCATTTCCCGAAAGCTCCGCTCCGCCGCCGACAAAATCCATATTTATTTTTATGTCGGGCGCAAGAGCGTCTATTTCTGTTATGACGGGATAGTCGGAGAATACATTCCCCGCTTTGTCCGCAAAGTTCAAAATCTGTGTGCCGTTTTCGGAAACGGTAACCGTGTGGCTGTTTTTGTAGCCGTTTTCGTGGTTTTGCAGGAGCATAACCTCCTCACCGTCCGCAAAAACATACTCAAGCTTAACGGTATTGTTTTCAAAAGCTCTTTTCGGATAGCCCTCGGCAGGCTTTGGAATATCCCTGTCAATAACCGTAATCGGTCCGTCCTCGGGGCGCCATAATGTAATAGCATTTCCTCGCAAATCGTATACCGTAAGCTTAGCACGGCAGTTTTGCAAAAACTCAACCGTAAGCGTACTTCCGCTCGTAATTGCCGTTACATATTCTTCTGTAGGAAGAAGCTCCTCCGCCTCTCCGATGCTCTTAAACGCTTTTACCTCCGCTCCTCTGAGCTGTTCATTAAATGTCATAAACAGCTTTATTGTGCTGTTTGTAGGTGTATTAAGGAGCTTCTCAATCTCCTCCTGTGTTTTTGCGTCCGTAAGGCTCTGCCAACCCTCGGAAACGATTTGCGGCGGTTCTTTGTCAATGGTAAGCACCGCAATTGCCACTGTTCCGACATTGCCTGCTTTGTCAATCATAACAAATCTTCCTGCGCCGTTTATGTCAAATTCGGTATAGTAACCGTCCTCATCGCTTTTCAGTTCAAGCGCCGTACCGTCCGATTTCGTTCCCGTTACGTATACGCCGTTCTCTGCTAAATCAGTATCGTTTGTAACAAGATACGCTTTTATGTTTTCGCCGTCGGGCTTATACATAACCGTACCCGAGGGAGCGGTTAAATCGATAGTATTCGGCGGAAGAATTACAGGAACGCTTATTTCACCGCCTGCTCCTGAAAGAGTCAGATTAACAACTCTTTCCTCACTGCTTTCGGTTGTGAACATAACAAGCTTTTCTTTTGCGTACACGGCTGTTCCGTCGGGCAAACTGCCGTTTACCGAAAGATTTGACGGAACAGTTTCGCCGTTTTCGTTAAGTCCCTCTGCTTTTACCGACACAGCCTTATTTACGGGTTCGATATTCGTTAGTTTTTCATTCGCTCCGATTTGTGCAATAGTATTAAACCCGTTTTCCGCCGCCGTTGTATATGCAAGGCGGTAAGAGGTTATTTTATTGTCGGCTCTCTGCGCAAATGCAATATCCGATGCATCGGCGGTATATGTGCCCTCATTGCCTGCCGTATCACGGAAACGGAAAGTATATTTTTTATCCGCCGAGCCGTATTCAAAGGTAACGTCTGACGGAGTTGCTCCGTCCTCTGTCGGTATCAGTGTTACGCCGTCCTCGCTGAAACCCTCGATTGAATATGTTACGGAATAGATTTTTTGCGCACCCGTTTCCGCATCTGTTTCGCTTTCCGCACTGAAATTCACAATTGCCTCGGGTGCGGTCTTGTCAATATTCGTTATCGGAATATTAAATTCTCTTGTCTGTCCGAGTTCCGAATTTGTAAGCGAATACGTCAGTATTCCGTTTTCGCTGAAGATATATTCAGTTTTTCCGCCATCAACGGACAGGTTTTGTGTTGTATCAATTTTTACCGATACATCTGCCGATACAGGCGTTTTGGGCGATATTTCCGCACCGTTTGCGGTAAATATCAGCGAATGATTAAACGCCGCACCGAAAATATCCGCATAAACGGTTTCCGTTCTGCTCTCGCCGAACAGGTCGGTGTATGTGATTTGCTCCGCTCCGTCGCCGTATATTGCAAGATTACCGTGTGAGAGAGAATAACCGTCTTTGCCGTCAAGCTTTACGGGAGTGCTGAAATCAAGCGTTTCGCCGTATTTCCAAACGGGGTATCCGTTCTCCTTTGCATTTGTAATCTCAGCCTTTTTGCCGTAAATCGGCGATTTGAAATCATACGGATATTCCGTTTTGTTTCCGACATCGTTCTCAATCACAAGCACCGCTTTTGAAAGCGGAACGGAGTCGGAATGTTTAACGTAAATTTCTGCGCTTATCTCTCCGCTTTCGCCGTTAAATCCACCCGAAACGATACCCGGCACATTTTTAATGTCATACTGTGCGCCGTCTGCCGATGCATTGTCAAGGAGCAGATTTGAATAAGCCGTGTCAAATTTCAGATACACGTTTTTAACCGTATTATCGGCTTTTGCATTTACCGTAAATCTGCCGTCATCTTCGGTAAAGGTCGGCTCTGTGACAAGCTCCGGCTGTGCATTTGATACATTGTTTATATAATAACACGGGAAATCATCTCCCTCGCTCCGTGTGAGTTCAACCGTTTTACCGTTGACTATTATTTCCTCATTGTAGTTTTGGGCGTTGTCTGCCGCACGGGGGCAAATATAGCCGTTGCTCGTAAAATGATAAATTCCGTCTTGGTCGGGATAAACTCTTACGTAATATTTGTAAGTATCGGTGTCGGGAATCCACTTTTGATCAACGTCCCAATACGGAAGTTCATCAAGATTGTCGTCTTCCGTTGCCTCACGGAATGCACTAATCAGAAAATCCCAATTATTTACCAGTTCCGCTTCGCTCGTATCAACAACCACCGTGCCGTCCGCCGCCGTCTGCGTATCGGATACGGAGTTTAATTTAACCAGAACCTCGTTTGTTCTTTTCTCGGTTTCCGATACGGAAAAATCCATAACGGGAGCACGGTTATCCCTGCGGATAATCATAACGTACAAGGGAGAAAGCGTTCCCCTTTCGGGATGTTCAAACCGATAATACAATTTTATCTGCCGAAGTTCATTTTCATCTCCGAAAAGATACCGTCCTATATCGAAAAACTCGGACAGATATTCATAGTACGATGGCGTAAAGTTAAGCGTTTCCGAAAGGTTTTCGGGGTCTGTTCCGATATGCATTTTAAGCTTTACCGTGTTATTCGTGTCAACTTTATTTTGCACGGGAGTATTGTAATACGAATTGTCGCCGTCATAAAAATCCCCGGCAGGTCCCGAAAAGCAAATATGTTCACTGTATCCGCACATTTCGGGATAGGTTGTCGATACCGTATAAACGGGTATATCGGAGGTGACATCATTTCCGTTTCGGTCAAACACCGCCTCAACATTTTTCTTTTCGTAATTATTCAGCTTGCGATACTGCATCGTAAAACTTCCCGTATCATACTGCGTGCTGTGTATAAAACCATACGGTGTATTATTGAATGCAAAATATGTTATCGGCTCGCTTTTCGCCGCTATACCGCCCTTGTATGCCATATTGCATTCAAACTCATAGCGCACAATCCTGTTTTGTGTATATTGATTTCCGCTTTCCTCATCAACAAGCTCCGCAATCTCATAATACTTTGCATCAATGTCCTTGGGGTCAATATCCAAAACCGCACTCATTGTACTGCCGAAATTCAATTCGCCAAGCTTCCACTCTTTTATAATGTCGCTTGAAATTATATTTGTTTCGGAACATTCGTCCTTATATACTACCTTTTTAAGCACTATTGAGCAGTTTTTTATATCAACACGGTCAAGCTTTGTTACGGGATCGCCCGCAAGCTGAATTTCCGCCTGTGCAAAGCCGTACAAATCGGGTGTATTGGTCGGATTTTCGTACTCATCGTCTGCCCAGATCAGTCCGCCGTTTTCGCTGTTTCTTATATAGTCCAACCTTTGTCCCATGCTGTTATTTGTTGAAAAACGTGTCTGACGTACGGTCGCTTTTGGTGCGCTGTAAAACGTATTAAGTTCAATCGTCTTAATAAGCGTTGTTCCGTCCTCTCTTTCCGCACCGACTACAAACATAATCGGACGTGAGGTTTCGCTTGCGGTAACATCTGTACTGAAATCAGCACTGTAGCTTTCATCTTCGGGATTGATAACGGCAACAAGCGTATCCTCGCTAAGTTCCGCTACGGGATTTTTATTTGTTTCGGGATCAAATACATTTCTGCGTTCCACGGCACGTGACTTCATAACGTCAAGATATTTATCGGCTATATATGCCGCCGTATCCGAAACATTTGCGGGCCTTTCCGCCCACACGTACCAAAAGCTCACTGCGTTTTCCACTTTATAAAATATAAGCGGTTTGTCGCCCGAAAGATACTCCGATTTTATCTCGGAGGTACAGGTGATGTCGGTATACGTTCTGTCATACTTAGCGGTAAATTTTGAAATCCCGCTCTCGTTGCCGTGCGAGTCCTTTGCTTTTATCCACAATACTCTCGTGTGAATTGTATTCCCCTCGGGAAGATCTGTCGGGGGATTGATAGTCCCCTGTTTTCCCGTTTCCGAAGTATATGACGGTTCGTCGGCTTCATTCTCCGAAAAGCCGTACATATATGTAATATCATCATCAATATCGGAAATATCGACGCTGACGATTTCATTGTTTACGGTTGCATTAACAGTCGGGGCAAGCGTATCAAAGCCGCTCCATTCGGGAACTAAAAATTCTTTTTCCGCAGCTGCGCTGTTTCCCGCCTCATCAATTACCGCGGCGCTTACCGTTATTTTATCAGCCTCGCTGTTTTGCGGTAACTTGACAAATCCGTAAGCCTTGCCTTTTCCGCCCGTGTTAATAACGGGTGCGCAAAAAGCTGCAATAGTTGCGCCGTTTTCGCCTTTTGTCCATTCCGAGTCATTGTATGTTTCGGACGCTGACGCCTGAGCGCTTATTCCCTCGCCTGCCGCCGTTCCGTTCATCTTTACGGTGAAAGATACCTTGCACCCCTCCAAAGAACTATCCTCAACCGACGCCGACACCGAAATAACACCCTCGCCGTCATCATTTACCGACAATTCTACGC
>DJRJ01000045.1:1796-12270 GCA_002438865.1 Clostridiales bacterium UBA6363 | reverse complement strand
TTTGCTCTTTGCACCCGACGGAATGTCGGTCGGCATAAGCATACCGTTACCGTCAGCAGCGTAATTCATCATCTTGTATCCCGATTCGTCTTTGACATTATCGGAAACAGCCGAAACCGAAACAACCTTAACCGTTTCGCCGTCCGCCTTATATCCATGCTTAAACCAAGTGCGGTACTTAATGCAATCTCTTTCAAAAGCGTACGGCTCCAACGTTACATTTTTGCCGTCAGAATCGGTTACATTAAGAGTTATTTTCGGCAAATCCTCCTTTTTTATATTTCCCGACAAAGACTTGTTTAGCTTAAGATTTATTTCTAAGTTTTCCTTCTCCGCAATATATGCGGTGTTGCCGTCCGTTTTTTCCATTCGGATATTTTTAATTCCGAACGGCGTCAAATCAACCTTCGGCGCTCCGCTTACAATCGAAACAACCTTGCCCGACGGCTGTAATCCGTCTGCATCCGCCGCAAATTTATTCCCCGAAATATCGTATATATTATTCCACAGCGTATTATTTTCCTGTTCCGAAACAGATACATTGCTGAACTTGTAAAAATATCCCCTCTCCTGCGTAACGGATGAAGAATCCGTATATGGGTCGGCAATTTTATATTCAAACACCATAACAGGCTTGCTGTCCTTTTTTGTCGGTGCAAACTTCAGAAACGGCGCTTCCGCAATTATTCCGCTTGTGCCGTCAATGCCTATTGTGTTAATTTTTAAGGATAAATCTTTCAGTTTGCCTGACGGCATACCTCTGAACATAACCGGCTCATCCCATTCAACCTGAAAATACACCGTGCGGTCATCAAGCTTATCTACCGTATCGAGAGTGACCGTTCCGTTTTCGATTTCATTTTTTCCCTCAACATCAGACGTAACACGAACGGAGCTTATTCTCGGACCTTGAATGTCCTTGCCGACAAGCATTGCTCCCGACATATACGAATCAACACGGTTATCCTTATCGCTCTGTGCCATAAAGCTGATAAGATTTAGGGAGTCTGCATTTTTCCATGCAAAAGAATCGTACAGATTCGGTCCGTCACCCAATGTGTTATACTTATGCCAGCCGCCGCCCTTTGATTGTACCCATTCGCCGAAAGCAAGCACCATTCCCGTATCGTTGCTCTGACCGGTAAGTCCCCACCTCGTCTGAACGGTTTTTACTTTACGTGAAAAAAGGTACTGCAAATCACCCTTATCAAACATAGCGGATATGTTTCCGTTTTCACGCTGTTCCTTTTCGGTAAGCGCAGTAAAGCTTACGTTTGCGTCCCATCTGCGGACGTTTCTCGGTCCTTTCATCTGCGTTTGCCATTCGCCTTTTGAGTTAAAGCAGTCTTTCATTTCGACACCGCTGAAATAACGCCCGAAATGATTTAAAAGATAATTGTTTTCACTAAGCCACTTAACAGCCTTTGCCTCATCTCTTATATCCTCCCATTGGGTCACGGCGGCATCAAAAAATCTTACAGGCTCACCGCCCGTGTAAAGCTGTGTCACAGGCTCATATTTTATCGAATGTCCGTATGCGTTCTTTTCGCTTTCGGCGGCCGATACCAAGCCGATGCTCTGATTTATCAGCATACCGAATACAAGCGCAAACGCCGTAAATCTTTTTTTCATATCAATACTCCTCCCTTTTGATTTCGCACTGCCGCATCAGAGCGGATACACGTGCAAGGAACACCGCCGTTTTATACGGCTTTTTAATCCAGTCGTCCGCTCCCGCATTGAGCATAGGAATTTCTTCTTCGCCGCTTCTGCCGATAAGCAAAAGCTTGGGCGGTCTTTTAATGCTTTTCACCGTTTTGCAAAAGAGTACCCTCTCATTTTCATCGGTCTCAAGCTCCGCAATAACAAGCTGAATATTTTCACTCTCAATCGAGTCTGCGCCCGGCATATACGATCGGCAGACTATGTCATATCCGCTCCGCTCAAGAATTTTTCCCGTAAGAGCGGTTATTTCCGCATCATATCCGACAATCAGTATTTTCACAGCAGCACCTCCGATAAAACAAAAAGCTCCGTCGGACGAAATCCGATCGGAGCGATAATTTCCCCACTATCTACAGTATATCAGAAAAAATGCATTTTCCGAATTGTTAGGGAAAACTCACAATTTAATTTGTTGTGAAAAAATATCCTTTTCCGTAAACCGAAACGATGTCGTAATCATCTGCGTTTTCGGTGTTGATTTTCTTTTTCAAATTGCCTATATGAAAGCGTATTGTACGGGTGTCGTCGGCGGACGGCACTCCCCATACGGCTTCGTACAATTCCTTCGGCGAAAAAATTCTGTTTTCGTTTTTTACCAAAAGCAGGAGCAGTGCAAACTCCTTAACGGTGAGGTTTGCGTCCTTTCCGTCTACAAAAGCCTTGTTTTTTGAAATCTCCAAAGTAAGGGAGCCTTTTTGTATAAAATCCGAATGTATTGCCTTAAAATGGCGTTCCAAAAGGCGCTCGGCAACCGCAATCAGCTCGTCAAAACTGTATGGCTTGGTGAGGTAATAATCCCCTCCCCGTCCGAGACCCTCCACCTTGTCGGAAATCTCATTTTTACCCGTCAGAAACATTACCGGGTTGTCGCTTGTACGCCTGAATTTTTCGCATATGTCGTAACCGCTCCCGTCGGGAAGCATTATATCAAGAATAAGCATATCGGGCGCAACAGAGGACAATAGGCGATAGCTTTCCTCAACCGTGCCTGCCGTAATAACATCATACCCACGGCGTTTGAGCATTCGTGCATTTATTCTTAAAACCTCAGGCTCGTCCTCAACTATAAGTATTGTCGGTTTTATCATATCCATTTACTTTTCCTCACTAAACGGCAGTGTAAAAGAAACCTTTGTTCCCCTGCCGAGTTCACTCTCAATCCATATCTTGCCGCCGTGTGCCTCTATTATCTGATGGCACACAAAAAGTCCTATTCCGTGCCGCCAGTATTCACGGCTCACGGAAACATATCCCTCAAACGCTTTTTCTTTTATCTCCTCGCTCATTCCCTCGCCGTTGTCGGCAACGGAAACAAGCTGATTTGAGCCTTGGCATTCAAGAGTGATTGTAATAACGCCGTTTTGCGTATGCTGTATACTGTTTGACAGCAGATTTGTTATTACCTGTATAATTCTTGCGTAATCTGCACGGATCGGCGGCAGGCTTTCATCAAGATTAAACACGATTTCATTATTGCCGAAAGAAACGGTCTTTGCGCTCTCACGCAAAAGCTGTGACAGTCGCACGGAAGAAATATCAAGCGCAAGCCTGCCCTGCTCGATTGCAACGGTGTCCATAAGCTCGACAACAATGCGGTCAATCCGCACGACCATTTTTTCTATGGTTCTTTGATTTTCTTTCATTGTTTCAATTTCGGGACACGGCTCGTCAAGCAGTTCAAACGTGTCACGTGCGTGCAGGTTTATTGCATTTAAAGGATTTTTTATTTCGTGCGCAACCGTTGTAAGAAATACGGATTTCACCTCGTCATGACGTTTTAACAGCTCATTCTGCTCCGCAAGCTGTTTTCTCTGACATTCATATTCACGAAGATGCAGAAACAGAACCGCTCCGCACGAAATACTTACCGCCGTTGTTGTAACAAGAATATCCGTAAGCATTTCCGCATCGGTATGAAACCATGTTACAAGCTGAGGATTGAGGTAGCCGATAACACAGACCGCAATGTATTCCGCTATTTCCGCCAAAGACACCAAAAGCGCCTTTGCCCCTGTCAGCATCAGCACGGTAAACAGTACCGCAAAGATAAACATTGACGGCATACCGCCTTTGTATCCGCCCGAGGCAAAGAAAAGTATCGGGAATAAAATCATAAAAATAGTAACAATGGTGACGGTATATCCGATTTGATACTTCCCCGTTTTGTATGTAAAAATCACAAGTCCTGCGGAAAGCACGGTCAGCACAGCGCTCAATACCGTACTCGCCCACATTGCCGTGACTATGTTTAATATAAACGTTGCGGCGCTTATCCCGACTCCCGCAATTGCAAGAACGTTAAAAAGCCTGACACGGAAATCAAGTTCTCTGTCAAACAGCCGCACCGCAAATTTTTTCAGCCTTGCACCCAATAAAGCTCCCTCCGTTACTGCAATTTTGTATCTTAATTATACTGTATAATTTTGCAATAATCAAGAGAAATTTTGCAAGGCTGTACTTTTACCGAAGCGCTTTTGTCTGCGGTATCTTAATGCATACCGCCAGTATAAGACCGATTACCGTCACTGCCAGCAATATTATTGCTCCCATAAGAGAAAGGTGCGGAAGCTGTAAAAGATTTGAAAACAGGATTACTGCGCACACAAATCCCAAAACGGACGATACTGCCAGAAAGCCTCTCAAAAGATTAAACGGCAGACTTGCTTTTACCACCCCGGCAAGGCTTATAAAGCCTACCGAGAGATACATCAAAAGCGAGCTTTGGGCGCTGTCAAGACCCAAGTATCTTGATAATGCCAAAAGCAGAGTACAGCAATACAAGCTGTGCCGTCTGCTTTGCGGCATCGCAGCCTGCGCCCATTGCCGCAGAGCAGTCCGCCTGACGCATTGCCAAAAGGTCGTTCACGCCGTCGCCCGTCATTGCCACTTTATGACCCTTTTTCTGCATAGCCGCAATCAGCAGTTTTTTCTGTTTCGGCGTTACACGTCCGAACACGGTATATCTTTCTGCAACGTTTTCTGTATCCTCGTCCAAAACCTCGCTCATATCTATATATAAATCGGCATTTCTTATCCCCGACTGCTCCGCTATTGCCGAAGCTGAATAAGCGTTATCGCCCGAAATAACCTTAACGTCTATCCCCTGCGAGTAGAAATATTTTATCGTTTTTTCTGCATTTTTTCTTACCTTGTCGGAAATTACAATCATTCCTATAAGCTCAATATTTTCGGGTACAATTTCACCGTTACACAAACCGGCAAATATAACCCGCTTGCCCTCCGCCATTAAATCCGAGGCGGCATACGGGATTGATTCGCACAGCTTTTCGGGTGCACCGATTACAAGCGTCTGCCCGTTATCGAGCGTAACCGAGGAATACTTTCTCTCCGATGAAAACGGCGTACTTGATACACAGCCGTAAGTATCGGTACACTTAAAATAGTTTTTCAGCGCCGTATATGTTGAATTGTTATCGTCCGTATTTTTTATATAAGCAGACATCAGCTTTTCAAATTCCTTATTGTCAATATCCGCAAAAACTTCTTCGACGGATAACTTGCCCTCCGTAAGCGTTCCCGTCTTATCAAGGCACACGGTATCGCAATGTGCAAGGTTCTCAAGCGAATGAAGTTCACGCACCAAAACCTGCTTTTTGGAAAGATTGATTACGCCCGATGCAAAGCCTATGCTGATAAGCAGAACAAGTCCTTTCGGAAGCATACCCAAAAGTCCGGCAGAGGTTGATACAACTGTATCCGCAAGCGGCGCACCTCTGAAAAAATATCCTTGTATAAACATCAGTATTCCGAGCGGTACAATGAAAAACCCCGTAAACTTTGTAACTTTTTTCATAGACGTAAGCATCTGCGAGCCGCTTTGCTTTGTGCTTTTTACTTCATCAACAATTTTTGACGCAAAGCTTTCCTCGTTTTCGCAAATAACTTGCGCACGGCATTTTCCCGATACAACACTGCTTCCCGACAAAAGTGTGTCGCCGCAGTGCTTTAATACCGGCTCCGACTCGCCCGTTAATACGGACTCGTTCATTTCCGCCGTACCGTAAATTATTTTGCAGTCACAGCAGACAACCGAGCCGCTCTCCAAACTCAAAATATCACCCTTTTTGATTTCGTCGGGCAGTATTTCGGTTTCCTTATCGTTTTGTATCACTTTCACTTTCGGAAGTGACAGGAGCGTAAGCTTTTCAATCTGACGTTTTGCTTTTATCTCCTGAACAATTCCGATTGCCGTATTTATAATGATTACGAGAATAAAAAGTATGTTTTTCCATGCCCCGACTGCGACAAGGGATATTGCAATCAATAAATTTAACAAATTGAATACCGTACAGATATTATCTTTTAAAATCTGCGGTATTGTTTTTATTACGCTGTTATTCATAAGTATCACTCCTGCATTTTGTTTTTCAATTTATTACACGCAGGAAAGGTAAAAAGGTTGGAAAAAAAGTATGTCGGAAATCCGACATACTTTTTAGATTACAGGCGAGAGTTATTAATTTCAAAAAACATCTTAATCAGCCTTTCTTATGTCCGCATTTCGGGCAGTAATTATCGGACGGCTTTAAGACGTGTCCGCACTCCGTACAGGTAATTCCTATCTTCTTTCCGCATTCAGTACAGAATACGTTTCCCCTTGACTGAACCGCTCCGCAAAAACCGCAAATTCCGTTTATATGCTTGTATATTAAATAAACAAGCACTCCCGCAATGTTGGTAAACAGAGTAATAATTCCCCATACCGGTGCGGATAATTTTGATTTTCTTGCATTCTGATACACCCACAGCGCAACGATTATCCAATAAATCATAAACAGAAGCATAATAATGCTTGCCGTAATTTTAAGCGACAGCATACCGTAAGCAACGGGTTTCGGGTCGCTTATTACATAAGCCTTTGTACTGCTGTCATTTTTGCCGAGCAGACTTATCATATACAGCTTTTTGTTCTGAAAATTGTCAAGATAGAAATTGTCCTCGTCATACTCGTCATAAATTTCTTTGAAGCTGTCCGCAAAAACCGCATTAAGCATAAATTCATCTTTCTTTGCAAATCGAAATACCGTATCGGGATTTTTACCGCTCTGCAAAAATTTACTGCCGTTTGCTTTTTTCAGTTCAAACGCTCCGACGGAGGAAAATTCCGATTTCTTTGCCGAGTATACAACATTGTTTTTATCATCAAGCAGCAGAATATCGCAAATATCGGCTGATGATGCGGCAAGCTTATCAATACTTTGCTTTGTCTTTTCGTCCGAATTTTGCTTTTTTAAGGCGTCGCTTGTCTTTTCATACTGCACGGCAAGATTTATTTTATCACGAAAAATATATCCGACAGCCCCTGCGCAGGCAATACCGCACACGATTGCCGCTATTAAGTAGATAATAAAAATCTTTTTAAAATTTCTCTTTTCGATAAACGCATTAAACTTATTCATAACACTTAACTCCCTTACTCATTAAAATCGGCGACGCTGCCAAAAATACCGCTCCTACAAACACTATCGGCACAAACACCGTAATAAGACTTATTCCGAAAAATATCAGCATTGCCGGAACAGTCAGCATAAGCACCGCAACCGCTATAAACACCCTTGTCAGCAGTCTTTCGCTCTTTTTCTGCTTTATCTCGGCGCATTTTGCGTCTATTTCAGGCTCTAACGCCTGAATTAAAATATCAACCTTTTCCATAAAATCAACCCTTTCTGTCAAAAAAACTCCGAAGTTTTTTTGTTCCCTCGTGTATTCGGCTTTTTACCGTTTTTACCGGAACTCCGGTTATGCTTTCTATTTCCCTCAAGGTGTATTCGTCTATATATTTGAGCCGTATAACGTCCGCCTGATTTGGCGGCAGAGAATTTATATATTTTATTGCCTCACCGTACTCCAAACTTGTAAGAACAATATTTTCGGGATTTTCGCCGTCTTTCGTTTCCGACTCCGAAAGCTCCGAAAACACGGTACGGTTTCGCCGTGTGTAATCGATAAATGTATTTTTTGCGATTGTGATAACATAGGTTGCAAAAGACGCTCTGCCGTCCGTCCTGTATTCCTCAATCGTCCGTATCACTTTCAGAAAAACCTCCTGCGTTAAGTCCTCGGTCAGGTTTTCGTCATGCGTAAGCTTCAGAAGATATTTTGTCACATACGGGTAAAAGGTGCGTATAAGCTCGTCAAACGACGATTTATCGCCGTTCTGACAGCGCTTAATTATTTCTTTTTCATTCACATTCACCGCACCTCCTTAAGCCTTTCTGTTATATTACACGCAAAAACAGCAGTTTGGTTGGATATATTTTATCATATTTTTATTTTTTCGTATATACTTTTTTGCAAAAAAATAAGTTCGGCGTATTGCCGAACTTATTTTTAATATTAGTTAAAACCGTTTTCGTCAAACCATTTGCTTATCTGCTCCGCAGTTGAAGATGATGTTCCTCTGAAACCGTCTTTAACATTTGCGTCGGGGCAAGCGGCTTTGATTGCCGATACCGATGATGAAATTCCGCTGCCGCCGCTTGTACAGAACGGCATTACCGCTTTCCCCGACAAATCGTAGGTGTCTAAAAATGTGTTTATGATTTTCGGCATAGTTCCCCACCAGATAGGATAGCCGATGAAAATTGTATCATAGCTTTCTATATTTTCTATCTTATTTGAAATTACAGGTCTTGCACTGTCGTCGTGCTGTTCCTTGTTTGCACGGCAGTTATCATTGCTGTAATTCAAATCATCGCTTGTATAGGCTTGTTCCGGCACGATTTCAAATATATCCGAATTTGACTGTGCCGCAATTTTTTCCGCAAGCGCCTTTGTGTTTCCCGTTGCCGAGAAATACACAACCATGCTTTTAGCCGACGGTTTTTCCTCCGGCTGTTTTGACGGCTCCTGCTCCGAATTTGCGTTCGTGATTGTTACGGTTTGTTCGTCACCGTTCCATACAACGCCGAATTTAAAGCTCTCCGCTATAAATCGGATAGGAAGCATTGTGCGGTCGTTCATAACGGTCGGTGCAACATCAAGTGTCTGTGTCACGCCGTTTAAATACGCCTCGGTGCTGTCTATCGTAAGCTTGATTTCATCTGCGCCGTAGTTTAGCGTAACCTCCTGTTTTTCGCCGTTCCAGTCTACCGTTCCGCCCATCTGCTCAACCACCGCACGAACAGGCAGAAGCGTTCGGTCGTTCACGATAACGGGAGCTGTGCCGTCCTCGTCAATCGGCATATCCGTGCCGTTTACCGTCATTGTCGGACTTCCTATTTTAAGAACAATTGTCTTTGTGTCCGCTGTTTGTGTTTCCTCCGCCGCACACGCCGTAAGCACAAGGCTCAAAACCATACACAGCGATAAAATAACCGATACTGCTTTTTTCATATCAAATTACCTCCTCATTTTTCACTCGGCAAAGCGCCGACAATTTTATGCGGAACATATAATTCCTCAAGATATGCCAAATCCGCATCCGTAAGCTCAAATTCGAGCGCACCTGCGGCATCGTCAAAATATTTTGCCTTTGTTGCGCCGATAATCGGCGAGGTAATGCCCTTTTTAAACTGCCATGCGAGTGCAATCTGCGTCATTGTTTTTTCATACTTGTCCGCAAGCTCTTTCACACGCATAACGATTTTGTAATCCTCGTTTTCGGTGCTGTCATACTTGCCTGCCGCCGTGCGGTCTGTTTTACTGCGCTTTGTATCGGCGTGCCAGTCGGTACGGCACAGTCTGCCTGCCGCAAGCGGACTGTACGGCGTAAGCGCAACATTCATCTGCCTGCAAATCGGGATAAGCTCCCTTTCGTCCTCACGGTATACAAGATTATAATGGTTCTGCATTGACGAAAACGGCGTCCAGCCGTTATCCCTTGCCGCAAGCTGCATATTGTAAAACTGATAGCCGTACATTGCGGACGCACCGAGTGCACGCACCTTGCCGCTTTTTACGAGATTATGCAGTGCTTCCATGGTTTCCTCAATAGGCGTGCCGTAATCAAAGCGGTGAATAATGTAAAGGTCAAGATAATCCGTGCCGAGCCTTTTTAATGTGCCGTCAATCTCACGGTTTATCGCCTCTTTCGACAAATGACCGTCATTAAAATACACCTTTGACGCAAGTACAACCTTATCACGTGAGACATTGTTTTTTATTGCACGCCCGAGATATTCCTCGCTTGTACCGTGCGAGTATACGTTCGCCGTATCAAAAAAGTTTATGCCGAGATCAAGAGCGTGTTTTACAACCTCCTCCGTTTCGGCGGGATTGAGAGTCCATTCATGAAAATCGGCAAACGGCTTGCCGAAGCTCATGCAGCCTACGCACAGCTTTGATACTTCAATGCCTGAACTGCCGAGTTTTGCATATTCCATATTTTTTTGAGCCGCCTTTCCTTAAACCTTGCCTGCCAAAGCGGCAAGGTCGCTGTC
The DNA here is from genome assembly GCA_002438865.1 of Clostridiales bacterium UBA6363. GTDB lineage: Bacteria > Bacillota > Clostridia > UBA1381 > UBA1381 > UBA4716. Next base: position 2,143 of record DJRJ01000045.1, on the reverse strand, counting down.
CGACGCGCGGTTTAACATAACGCCGCTTTCAAACTTTGCGTTTGGGCAAACGCCTTTCAAAACGGTTACCGTTTTGCCCATGCCGCTGCCGCCNNCTCATACAGCCTACGCATAATTTTGATACCTCTATATCCGAATTTCCGAGTTTTGAATATTTCATATCTGTCCGCACTCCTTATCTGCCCACTGTGCAATTTTTTCATCAGACATACCGTTTAACACTTTTCCGTCTTTAATATCGGCAGAGGGGCAAACCTTTTTCAGTACATCAACAGTTTTTCCCATTCCGCTTCCGCCGCTTGTTGCAAACGGTATAACCGTCTTGCCCGAAAAATCATAGCTTTCCA
>DJRJ01000045.1:0-1764 GCA_002438865.1 Clostridiales bacterium UBA6363 | reverse complement strand
CATACCACCAGATCGGAAATCCAACAAATACAGTTCCGTACCCGTCCATATCGGGCAGTTTTTCCGCAATTTCGGGGCGTGAATTTTGGTCTTTCATTTCCACGCTCGAACGGCTTTGAGGATTTTGCCAATCAAGATCCGCATTTGTATACGGCACTTCGGGCTTGATTTCAAACAAATCCGCTCCCGCCGCTTTTGCGACCTTTTCCGCATAACGCTTTGTTACTCCGCTTGCTGAAAAATACGTTACTAACTTTTTACTCATTTTAAACTCCTCCTAAATTTACTTTTCCTGCGAAACCTTATACCGCAGATAGTCGATACCGTCAAGCTGTTTTTGCTTTGAATGAATGTCGTCAAGCGTTGCTTTGCGCTTTTTTATAAGCATTGCCGTCCGCTGTTTTGCCGTATTCGTTTCCGAAAGGTGCAGAGCTATATATTCCTCCGCCTCCGCATCGTCAAAACCGGCGTCATACAGAGTCATAATCATACTGATGTTTTCCACATCGGCTTCGCTGAACAAACTGCATTTTCGTACTTTTGCGTACTTATCCAGCAAGTCCGTCGGGATATTGTATTTTTTTAACACTTCCTGCTTTGTCATTTAATCACCCTGTAAAAAAATATAGGCACTCTTATCAAGCACCTATATTATATCACCGTTTAATTCATATGTCTAATACTTATACCGAATTTTCAGAAATGCCTTTTATGTATTTCTTTGCAAAATCTATAAATGCCACCGAAACCGCCGATTGAATTTGGTTTTTCTTCCATACCAAAACCGAGCCGAATTCAAGCTTCGGCGCAAGCGGAATAAATTTTAAACCGTCAAATTTACTTTCAAGCTCAATCGAAAAAATAACACCCATTTTTTTGCGTGCCATTACAGCCGCATTGTACAGCAAATCGTACACGGCAAAAACGCTTATTTTATCATACGAGACTCCGAGCCAGTTTTTAATTTCTTCACGGACAAGACGGCGGTACGGCATAATAACGGGAAGTCCCGCCAAATCATCGGGAGTTACACACTCCTTTTTTGATATTGCAAAATCCTTATGCGCAATAACGCCCCATCTTTCTTTTTGGGGCAGACGGATAAATTCATACTTGCTTATGTCGACAGGATCGGAAAGCATACCCAAGTCCAGGACACCGCTTTCAAGCCGTTCTTTTACTGTATCGGCATTTCCGCTGTGAAGCTTGAAATGCACATTGGGATTTTGCTTTGAAAATTCCGATACAATATCCGCCAGAAAAGAAAAGCTCATAAATTCTCCGCTGCCGATTTCAATTTCACCGCTGAGTTCTTTTTCCGAGGTGAGTTCGTTTTTGGTCTTTTCGGCAAGCGACACAAGCTCCTGCGCTCTGCGTTTTAAGAGCATTCCGTCATTTGTCAGAACAATGCTGTGACTGCTCCGCTCAAAGAGCTTTACGCCCAGCTCATCTTCAAGCTGCATAAGCTGTCTTGACAAAGTAGGCTGTGTGATGTGCAAAAGCTGTGCCGCTTTTGTTATGTTTTCCTCCTGTGCCGTCATCAAAAAATAATTCAGGACACGCAGTTCCATATATATCACGCTCCGTTCAATATATGTATTATAGCATACCTGAAATGCCCTGTCAACATATCAGATTGGTATTACCTGTACATCGGACCGTACTTCTTGCACGCCGCATAATCCGCCGCCTGTGCGTCCTCCGTTCCGAACGCCGACCATGCGTGGGGTCTGTAGACCTTTTCTTCGGGAACATTATGCATTG
>DJRJ01000050.1 GCA_002438865.1 Clostridiales bacterium UBA6363 | reverse complement strand
CACAACATTTATTATACAGCCTAAAAAAATGGGGCATTGCCCCATTTTTTTTATTCGTACAGCGGGTGTTTATCACACAAAGCTTGTACACGTTTTTTTATTTCATCTTTTGAATTGTCAAAATCCTTTATCGTAAGCGCAATCAGCTTGCCGACTTCAACCATATCGTCCTCTTTAAATCCTCTTGACGTTGTTGCCGGAGTGCCGAGTCTTAATCCGCTTGTAACAAACGGTTTCTGGGTATCGAACGGGATTGCGTTTTTATTAGCCGTAATGCCGACTTCATCAAGCATCTTTTCTGCTTCTTTGCCCGTAACGCCTGTCTTTGTAAGATTTAACAGAATAAGATGATTATCCGTGCCGCCGCTTACAAGGTCAAAGCCCTCGTCAATAAGCTGTTTTGCAAGTACCTTGGCATTCTTTACAATCTGCTGTTGATATTCCTTAAACTCGGGCTTTAACGCCTCACCGAAGCAAACAGCCTTTGCCGAAATGGTATGCATAAGCGGACCGCCCTGTATACCGGGGAAGATAGCCTTGTTTATTGCTTTTGCGATATCCTCATTGTTTGTGAGGATAAGTCCGCCTCTCGGACCACGGAGCGTTTTATGAGTTGTTGTGGTAACAACATCGGCATACGGTACGGGCGACGGGTGACAGCCTGCTGCGACAAGACCTGCAATATGCGCCATGTCGACCATAAGATATGCTCCTACCTCATGAGCTATTTCGGCGAATTTCTCAAAATCTATAATTCTCGGATATGCGCTTGCTCCTGCAAGAATAAGCTTGGGCTTTGATTCGAGAGCAAGGCGTCTTACTTCGTCATAATCTATGGTGTTTGTGTCTTTGGTTACGCCGTAAGGAACAATATTAAAATATTTGCCCGATATATTTACCGGCGAGCCGTGGCTTAAATGTCCGCCGTGTGCCAAATTCATTGACAGCACCGTATCTCCCGGCTGTAAAAGTCCGAAGAAAACCGCAAGGTTTGCCTGTGCGCCGGAATGAGCCTGTACGTTTGCGTATTCCGCACCGAACAGCTTTTTCGCACGCTCTATGGCGAGCGTTTCCACAACGTCCACAAATTCACAGCCGCCGTAGTATCTCTTTCCGGGATAGCCTTCGGCATACTTGTTTGTAAGCGTTGTTCCGTTTGCCTCCATAACTGTTTCGGAAACAAAATTTTCAGACGCAATCAGCTCGATTTTGTTTCTCTGACGGTTTGTTTCGTTCATAACCGCCTCATAAATTTCCGAGTCGTTTTGTTTTAAAAGAGTGTAATCTTTCATTAGTATAATCATTCCTTTCCAAAGCGTTACTGATTACATTATATAATGAATAACCGAAATATGCAAGCGCTTTAATAATATTTTTCGCTGATTTTTTTACGTATGAATTTGCAGACCAGCATAAGGAGCAGTATAAATACTATCGCACCGGAGAAAATGTATACCCACGGCTCGACTGCGTTTTCTATCTTCAATTCCTCCCACATACTGTTCATTGTGTTTGTGGTGTCGGGATCGAGATTTTTATAGTATGACGATTTTATACCGCCGGTGGGGTAGAGTATTTCTATTGCATTTTCATGCATTTCGGACATATCCTCAATGTACTGCTCGTTGTCTTTTACAAGCACATTGGGCGATGCATAGCATATATATTCCGCATTCGCTACGGAAATTTCCTCGTTCAGGCAGAAGTTAATGTATTCTTCAGCAATTTCTTTGTTTTTGGCGCAGTTAGGTATGCACATTGCGTCAATGAACACGTTGGTTCCGCTTTCGGGATAGAAAAAGCCGAGATCCTCGTTATCCGCATACATCGTCAGATAATCGCCGGCATAGTAAGGCGCAAGCGCCGCCGAGCCGTTTTTCATTTTATTGAATATCTCGTCCATTACGTAACTCTGTACAAGCGGCTTTTGCTCCTTTAAAAGCTCCATTGCACGGCGGTATTCCTCTTTGTCGGTTGTGTTTACGTCAATTCCGAGCGAATACATCGCCGTTCCGAATGCGTCACGGGGATTGTTGAACTGCAGTATCTGACCTTTGTAATCCTCATTCCACAGGCAGTCCCAGTCGGTCGGGGTTTCGTCAATGAGCGAGCTGTTGTATATCACTCCGACATAACCGCAGGTGTAGGGAACGGTGTATTCGTTGTTTTCGTCATAAAACACGTTTTTGTATTGTTCATCAATATACTTGTAATTGGGGATATTATCATAATCCAGCTTTAAAAGCATATCCTCCTTAATCATTTTTTCAATCATATAATCGGAGGGGATTATCAAATCGTAACTTACGCCGCCGCTTTTCAGTTTGTTATACATATCCTCGTTGCTTGCATAGGTGGTGTAATTTACCTTAAGCTTTTTACCGTGAGTTTCGTAATAGTATTTTTCAAATTCGGCATTAACGTCAACACTGCCCTCGGAGCCGTCCGATATGTATTCGCCCCAATTGTAAACATTTAAAACCTCCGTATCCTCGTGTCCGCAGGCGGTGAGGAGTAAAAGTAGTAACGGTAAAATAAGTATTTTCTTCATTATTTGTTTGCCTCCTTTGCCGCACCCTTGCGCTCTGCAATGTTTGAAAGTATAAGAAGTACAAGCACCGCTCCTATCATAAGCGCCGATAATGCGTATATGTCGGGCGTGACTTCCTTTTTCGTCATCGAATATATCAGCAGAGGAAGCGTCTGAAACTCCGTTCCGGTTGTGAAATAGCTTATCACGAAGTCATCGAGCGACAGCGTGAATGCCATAATAAATCCCGAAACTATGCCCGGCATAATGCTCGGCAACTCTGCCTTAAAAAAGGATTTCACAGGTGTACAGCCGAGGTCCATTGCCGCCTCTACAAGCGACTTGTTAAGCTGTAAAACTCTCGGTCTTACCGAAAGAATAACATACGGCAGGCAAAACGTGATGTGTGCAATGAGTATTGTCCAAAAGCCGAGCGTTTCTTCAAGATTTAAAAGCGTTCCCACGAATACGAACAAAAGCATCATCGAAATACCTGTTACAATATCGGGGTTCATCATCGGTACGTTTGTGACCGAAAGCACGGCACCACGCACCGCACGGCTTTTGAATTTGCCTATGCCGACAGCCGCCGCAGTGCCTATAAGCGTGGAAACAGCCGCCGCCGAAAAGGCGAGGATAAGCGTGTTTTTCAATGCGTTGAACGTTGCCGGACTTTTGAAAAGCTCACGGTACCAGTACAGTGAAAATCCCGTAAATCCGCCCGTGTTTCCTGTGCTGTTAAAGGAAAACAGCACAAGCACCAGTATTGGTATGTAAAGGAGAATAAATATAAATGCAAGATATATCTTTGATATTATTTTCATCGGTTTTTACCTCCCTCCGAGTCTGCAAACCTGTTCATAAACCAGAGCGATAACAGTACCAGAATCATCATAACGAGCGAAATTGCCGCACCTGTGTTGTAGGTGTTTACATTCTGAAACTGTCTTTCTATCGTATCACCAAGCAGGTCAAATGTTCCTCCGCCGAGCTTTTGCGAAATGTAGAATGTGCTTATGGACGGCACAAAAACCATTGTAACGCCCGAAATTATGCCCGAGCTTGACAGCGGAAGTATTACTCTTGACAAAACCTTAAAATGACTGCATCCGAGATCCGCCGCAGCCTCGATAAGGCTTTTGTCAATCTTTGATACGGCGGTGTAGAGCGGGAGCACCATATACGGGAAAAAGTCATACGCCATACCGAATATTACGGCGCCTTTTGTTCCGATAAGGTGTACCTTGTTAAGCCCTATTTGCGTCAGAATACCGTTTAATATTCCGCCGTCGTCCATAATTGCCATCATGGAGTATGTTCTTATAAGAAGATTTGTCCACATAGGCAGCATAAGCAGCATCATAGGTATTTTCTGACCGTTTCTGTCCGAGCGTGACATAATGTACGCAAGCGGATAGCCGAGTATAAAGCAGAAAAACGTTGCAATTACCGAAAGGCTGACCGAGAGCGCAAAGGTGTGTATGTGCTCTTTTAAGGCGAAGATGTTATCAAACGTAAAATCTCCGCCGGCGGTCGTGAATGCAAAGTATATTACAAATATAAGCGGCATTACTATAAACATAACCGTCCATACAATGTGCGGATATGCGGCAATTCTGCCGGAAAGCGTTTTAGTTTTTTCCAATTTGCACCCTCCTTTACAGATCCGCATTTGAAAGCTCGTCTATTTCGTCGCTGAATGTCGAGTAATCGCCGAACTGTCCCGAATATTTTGATTTCTTCATTATATGTATTGCGTCAGGCTCGATAAATAAACCGATTTTCTCATCAACGTCAACAAAATCGGTAGTTTGTATCATCCATTTGAAACCGCCTATATCGACAATGATTTCATAATGCACACCTTTAAATGTTACGGACGTAACAACACCTGTGAGCATACCGTCCTCAACCGCCACAACGTCCACGTCCTCGGGACGGACAACAACGTCAACCGCCTCGTCTTTGCCAAAACCTTTGTCTACACATTCGAATGTATGCCCCGAAAATGTAACCTTAAGGTCCTCGTTCATAATGCCGTCAACAATGTTGCTTTCGCCGATAAAGTCCGCAACAAAGGCGTTTTCGGGTTCATTGTAAATATCGGTGGGGGAACCTATCTGCTGTATTTTTCCCTCCGACATAACCACAACCACGTCGGACATCGAAAGTGCCTCCTCCTGGTCGTGAGTTACATATATAAAGGTAATTCCCGTCTGTTTCTGGATTTTCTTAAGTTCGTTCTGCATATCTTTTCTAAGCTTTAAATCGAGGGCGCCGAGCGGCTCGTCAAGCAAAAGCACCTTTGGCTTGTTAATCAGCGCACGTGCAATCGCCACACGCTGCTGCTGACCGCCCGATAAAAGCGTTACGTTTTTGCGTTCAAAGCCTTTGAGTGCAACAAGTTCAAGCATTTCCTTAACTTTTTTTGAAATTTCTTTGTGAGGAAGCTTTTGCAGTTTAAGCGCAAAAGCTATGTTTTCGTAAACGTTCAGATGCGGAAAAAGCGCATACTTCTGAAACACCGTGTTAATATGGCGCTTGTAGGGAGGAATATCGTTTATTTTTTTGCCCTCAAAGAATATTTCGCCCGTGTCGGGTTCTTCAAAACCGCCTATTATTCTGAGGGTGGTTGTCTTTCCGCAGCCGGACGGACCCAAAAGTGTGATAAACTGCTTGTCGTAAATATCGAGATCGACATTGTCAAGCACATTCTCACCGTCAAATTCCTTTGTTATGCCCCTAAGTTCAATTATTTTTTTCATAACATTACCCCTTTCCGAAACAAAAAAAGACAAGCGCTATACATCGCTTGTCTGTAATATACCTGAATTTTCCGCAAAGAAAAAGGATAAGGGTTTGAGAGTCTTACGCACTCTTATTGACCGTTTCACAAGTCGATGTATATTCATCGTTTATGGTTATAAAGTAACCAACTTATAAAATTTGAGCTTCTAACTCAATCAATAAGGCAGTATACACTGCCAACCGAAATAAATCGGTGATTCGGCGTTCGACCCGGCTGTCCGTATGGCCTCGGCTAATTTCTTAGCGGTCTTTGTTTTTACTTGTAAAGTATAGCACACAGAAAACGGAATGTCAAGAGGGAAAGACAAAATTATTCATATTTCACGTCTTACCGCCTCGGGAGTTTTTCCGTATCTGCGCCGAAACATACGGCAGAAGTAGCTTTCATCGTTGTAGCCGCATTTTTCGGCTATTGTTTTGACTTTCATTTCGGGATTGTTGCCGAGCATAAAGAACGAGTGCTCGAGCCGTATTTCGGTAAGCCGTTCAAACACCGTCATTCCGTATTCGTTTTTGAAGTCACGGCAAAGCTTTGATTTTGAGTACGGGTAGACGGATAAAATATCCTCAAGAGTAATTGCTTTTGAAAAGTTTTCCTCCATATATCCGCATATCTTTTCGAGCGGCGACGCTCCCGTTCCGACCGCACGTGAAAAAAACATCACGGCAAGCGAAAATGCACGGGAGCAGAGGAGCGGCTCGTCCGCGCCCGAAAAAATATTGTAAAAATCCCCGAACGCCGCATACAGCTGTGAGGAAGCGCGCCCCTTGTATACCGCTCCGCCGTCTGC
>DJRJ01000114.1 GCA_002438865.1 Clostridiales bacterium UBA6363 | reverse complement strand
TTCTGTCCCAATTATTTTCATCTTCAAATTCATATGAGTGTCCCCATATATAAAATATTTTTAAATCATCATATTCCGCATTTATAAATTTTTGTGCTATAATAATTTGTTTTCATATGATAAGATGATTGCGCAGCCAAAGCTGCGCAATCATATACAGCACTCAAAAAATATCTCATTAATATTATTTATGAAATAATTATTGCATACAATGCTTCCGCTGCAGTTTTTCTTGTAACCTTATCACCCGAAATACGTTTATTTATTCCGAGTCTTTCAAGTATTGCATTAACTTCCTCAACCGTAATATTTTCCTCGGGAGCAAACGTGCCGTCGCCCTTTCCGAACACTATACCGGCTTTTGCGGCTGACATTATACCCTTATAATAAGGCATATCTTCGGTTACATCTGTAAACGGCTCTACCACATTAAAGCCCAGCTTATCGGACGCTTTCATAACCGCATCCGTAAAGTCGCCTCTTGAGATTGTACCGTCGGGCGTGAATGTAGTTTTACCCGTTGCACGCATAGTATCCGTTAAAAATACACGCTCGATTGCTTCACGGTCTTCTTCCGCAACATCGGTAAACAACGGTTTGTCCTGATACGGATTAAAGGAAACTTTTTCATTCTTCTTATTGCTGCCGCCTGTCTTAACGATTTCAAAATTAGAGGCATGCTCCGTACCGTCAAGCACAAACGTGCTTACTCCGTTACCCTTTGTAACAGGTATTTCCTTCTGTCTCTGTCCTTCTGTTGATAATGCGTAAATCCTAACGTTTGCATCGGTCTTAAGCGTAAATTTGCCTTTTACAGGCTCCATTAATAACGGAGAAGTCCCGGGGTCGATAATCTTTGTTCCCTCATCCGAAAGGACAAGACCCGTACGTCTTGCTCTTGCCGTAGCGGTAAACAAAAGCTTGTCCTGCGCATATATACCTTTATCTGCTAATGATGAAAGGGCAAGCACACAATATTCCGTGCCCGGTTCCATAATAATATCGTCCAGCTCAATCACCTCGCCTGCCAAAAATCCGCAAGCCGCCTGTGATTTTTCAGTATTTAATTTGAATATGCCTTTTTGTTTATCCATATACAGCTCGTCGGTCAGTGAAACATACGGTTTGTTGTTTTCATCTGCGTCACGTGCCGCCGCAAGCATAAGATTTTCATAACCCGACTGAGTATTATCCACATCTCTGTCGGCAATACCGGCTTTACCGATGAGATATGTGTTGTCATTCATTGAAATTCCTTGTCTCCCTGATGAATAAAAGTTCTCTCCGTTTTTCGGTTGATAATAGGAATATTTCGACTCAGTAACCGCTCTGTGAGCAACACATGCCGCTATCATGGTGTCAAATGACTCCGGAGTTGCAAATCCGTTAAATGCGGCATTCATTGTATACTCGCTGTCGCTCCACCTGTATTCGGTAGTTGCCAAACCTTTCATTGAATCAGAATAGCACATAGGATACATATTCTGCATACCCGTATATGCCGCACAAAGAATGTTTATTTCAGCGCCGTATTGGTTCATCTCTCCGTTGTCCCATTCCGAAATGGTGTACGGATAACCCTTAAGACGCGTTCCTGAAAAGTACTTCAATACACCGGTGGATAGTTCGGTTGTCCAGGGCCGGGGTCTTTGAGTTATATACTGATCTTTATTGAAACCTGATGCATTACCATACGGAAGCGTATAATACGCATGATAGTCCATTACGTCTGCAACTTCGTTGCTTTTTATGAACGACTGCGGAAAACTACCCCATATAGTACCTGTTGTTATAAGCTGCTTTCCGCCTATACTTCGGTAATGTTCGGACATATCTTTTGTGAAGGTTTCCATTATGCTGCCGATAAATTCAAGATTGTCCTGTCCTCGGCGAGTAGCTCCCTTTCTTTCTTTGAATCCCTGAATTTTTACTGTGCCGTTGAATTGGTCTTCATCATCTGCCAAACCAGTTCCGTCATCAAGCCACGCCCGGTTAAGTTCGTCTCGTGTCGGATATTTTTTACACAGCCATTCATTATACTGTTGTTGAGCTAAATTTCTATAGTATGGATCTGCCATCGTATCCTCATACGCCGATGTTTCGTTTACGAAGCTTACGGTTACTATGCACGGGTCTTCGGCAAGCGGAAGACCTGTATACGGATTTACGGGGAGCATAATCTGCTCAATTTTTTTCTGCATACTCTTTTTCATATCTTCGGAATAGAACTGTTTATACCCAAGAGTATCAGCCAAACGCACACCGTCATCTGCCATCCACTGTCTGCCCACGTGCAAGTCCATCCAGATATATATTCCGCGCTTTTTAAGCTGTGCCACGTAATAATGGTATCTGTCGAGCATCACAGGGTCAATATCGCTTGTATCGGATTTCATACGTTTGTCGCCGTCCATATCTATACCCGATATACCGCCTTCCAAAGCATGCATACGCACAAGATTAATCCCGTTTTGAGCCAAACACATGGCACGATATTCAGCATCTTCATATGTCGTCATATTATATTCTCTGTCCGAATTAACACCGAACATTCTCTCGGTCGTGCCGTCTTCAAAAACAAAATGATCGTCTGCGGATTTTGCAAAACCATGTTTGCCCGCCGGAGCGTCAAGCAAGAATGATGCGTCAAGCGGAGTATTTTCTTTATTCTCATAGTTTCTCGGATATTGATATTCCCACCAGTCAGAAGTATCGGGATTAAATGTATCATCTACTTCTATCTTCGGAAGAACCGGCGTTTTGTCCGTCAGCGTTACGCCCACAATATGAATATATGAGCCGTCGCCGTTTGAAACAAGCTTAAGCTTTGAAATCTCTTTATCCGGATACGGATTTTCAAGCGCAAACAAGCCCAGGCTTATAATACCCGCATTCGGAGCAGTCCCCTCCCATGC
>DJRJ01000007.1 GCA_002438865.1 Clostridiales bacterium UBA6363 | reverse complement strand
TTAACCGCATTTTTGTTTTTACGGCACAAAAACCTAAAATAGCTTATAATGATAACAAGCGAAAATATGAGAACGCCTGCGCCCCATATATATGCGATAAGGTCAAAGAGCCGTATTTGAATTTTGGGCGATAGATTAACCTCCCGATATTCAATCGGTGTGTCATAGGTTACAACCGTATCAGAATTGTTTTCCTCTTGCGGCTGTGTTTCAGTCTGCACCGTTTGATTTTGCGGCACTATTGAGAGTTTTTGCGCCTCTTTTTTTGGTATCAGCTTGTATGTCGGCAGCACCATAGAAATCAGCACAACAATCCATACGCAGTATTGCCACCTTGCCGGCAGTTTCTTTGCGGTAATGGGCTTTAAGAGTAAAAGCAGTGCTGTTATCCCAAAACCGAACAGGCTTAATATAAGCACTGTTTTGAAAACATCGTACAAATTTATCACTCCAAATCAAACATATCTTTCAGCTCCGACATATCCTCTTTGGAAAGCTTTTTGTTCTCATAGAGTGCCGCAACAAGATTTTTAACCGAGCCTTTATATATTTTCGATAAAAAGCTCTCCGTTTCGCTCATATCATAATCATTTTGTTTAAGAATAGGATAATATAGATTTGTGTTTCCCTTTTTTTCGCAGGATACAACATTTTTCTTTAATAATCTCTGCAAAAATGTAGAAACGGTGGACGGTGTCCAGTCGTTTCCGTCAAGCGCTCCGACAACATCGGATACCGTCATTTTCTTTCCCGAACTCCACAAAATTTTCATAATACTGTATTCCGAATCGGTAATTGTGTGTTTTGCATTTGACATATAAAATGCCTCCTTATGCTCATAAGATTTTCAATCAGTGTAATTACACTTGTAGCTACTGTAATCAGTATAACATGGTCAGCTACATTTGTCAAGACTTTAAATAAATTTAATTTCGTTCGACAAAACCTCTTATTTTTTTATAGAGGAAAATCAAACCCGAAAGCAGTATTTACTATAATATAAGGAATGTTTAGGAGGTAATGTTATGGAACTATCCATTGCGGGAAAATATAAAACGCTCATAATCCGGCTCGACGGCGATTTGGATCATCACAGCACAGGCAGGCTGAGGGAGCGCATAGACCGTGAACTGCGGCGGACGGGTGCGGTAAATGCGGCGTTTGATTTCAGCCGTGTGTCGTTTATGGACTCGTCGGGAATAGGCTTTATAATGGGCAGATATAAAATAGTACAGGCTCTCGGCGGCAGGATAATAATATACGGTATATCGGATAATGTGCGCAGAATTATAGAAATGTCGGGGATAGACAAGCTTGTCGTTACGGCTAAAAATCTTGAATACGGTCTTATGGAGGTGAGAATATGACTAATAAAATGAAGCTGGAGTTTCCGGCAAATTCGGATAATGAACGCTTTGCAAGAACCGTGGCGGCGGCGTTTATTCTTGAACTCGACCCTACACTTGACGAGATGTCGGAAATAAAGACGGCAATTTCCGAGGCGGTGACAAACGCCGTAATTCACGGCTATGCAAACTGCGGCGGAACGGTAACGCTTGAGGGGTACATAAACGGCAGTACGGTGGAATTTGTTGTTAAGGACAAAGGCACGGGCATAGAGGACGTTGAAAAGGCACGTGAACCGCTGTACACCGGCAGACCCGATATGGAGCGCTCCGGAATGGGATTTACCATTATGGAAACATTTATGGACAGCATAAGCGTTGAAAGCGCTCCGGGCAAAGGCACTACAGTGAGAATGTCGAAAAGAATAGAGCAGGTGCAGCAGTGAACGATAACGCAGTTTTGATAAAGCGTGTGAAAGAGGGGGACAAGGAAGCGCAGGACAAGCTGGTGGAAAATAATATGGGGCTTGTGTACAGCGTTGTGAAACGGTACAGCGGAGGAAGTTACGATGCGGAGGATCTTATACAGATAGGCGCAATCGGACTTATAAAAGCGGTAAAAAAATTTGATACAAGGTTTAATGTAAGATTTTCAACCTATGCCGTGCCTGTGATTGCCGGTGAGATTAAAAGGTTTATGCGTGATGACGGGAGCGTTAAAATCAGCCGCACGCTTAAAGAAACGGCAATGAAGGGCTGGCGTACCGCAGAGGAACTGCGCAGGGAGCTGAACCGTGAGCCGACCGTTAAGGAGATTGCAAAAAGAGGAGATATAGACGAGGAACTTTTGAGCGAAGCTTTTGAAGCCGCCGCTCCTCCAACGTCAATATACGAAAAAATATATGAAAGCGGCGATAAGGAAATACAGCTTCTTGATACAATGGCGTCGCAGGGCGATGAAGAAAAAATGATAAACAAGGTTATGGCGGACTGCATATTGCAGAAACTTTCGCCAAGGGAACGGCAGGTTATGGTGCTGAGATATTATAAAGGAAAGACGCAGACCGAGATAGCGCGTGAGATAGGAGTGTCGCAGGTGCAGGTGTCGAGAATAGAAAAACAGATAATAAAGTCGGTGCGTTCGTCATTTTTGTGAGTGAACAGACGTAAAATGACGGATAAGTGTATTCTTTGCACAAAATAGAAATTTTTGTGTTTAAAAGTGTTGACAAAGGGGAAA
>DJRJ01000081.1:307-42610 GCA_002438865.1 Clostridiales bacterium UBA6363 | reverse complement strand
GCCCGAGGATGCGGAAAATAAAGTTTTTAGGGCGTGTCGGTTCAACCCCCTTATGCCTAATGGCTCAGGTTTTATGACAATAGCGAAAAGCTTGAGGACGAGCAGTCACTGCGATTGCTTATTTCTGCCGTGAGAAATCTTGAAGAAATTGATTTTTCCGAAGAGCTTAAAAGCTTTTTCGGCGATGCCGACGAAAATTATTGCTATTTCAAGCTAAAGGATTTGCCTGTTTTTATTGCATATAAAATCAGCAAAACCGCCGACGGCAAATACACTGTTTCAAGAGGCCGCTCGCGCTTGCAGTGATTGAAAATAAAAAACGGAGGTGCTTGATGTGAAAAAAGTATTAAAAGTGTTTTTCAGCGCAGTTGCCATTATTGTTGCTTTGGCGGTTATGTTTTTCGTGGTCACTTTTACGGGTGTTTCGGCTGTTAGCTTCGTTGCCAAAAAAGAAAACCAAAAGGCGCTTACAAAACGCACCGAAAAACTGAGCACAGAACCCGTACTTTCAAATTACCAAACAACGTTGGATGATGTTTTCGGCAGATACGGTTTTGTTTTGCCCGATTACAAAATTAAAGGAACGGGATGTATTTACGGCTGGGATTGCGACAAAGCGGGCAATTATCTGTTTAACGGTTATAACTGGCAAATCGGAATAACTTCTCCGGATGTTGTTCCGAGCATCAGCACCGACAAGCCTGTCAAAATAACGCTTACAACAAGGGGCGTTGACTATGTATATGCCAAAGCATTTTTAACCATTTGCAAGAAATATGAAAAAGCGCAGTCGCCCGAAACGGTCCGGCTTGTTGAAAGCGGCGATATTGAAAACCTCAGAACGGCGGTACCAGGCAATATTTCGCTTATATGGGAACAGCTCGGAAAACTAAAATATGTTTGCAGTGTGCGCGCTTATTACGCCGATTCGCCTGTTTATGAGAACATTGGATATATAGGAACATACGACGGCGAATATTATATATATGACGGTCTTTACGGCGGCGCAAAGCTCGATATGTCAAAATTCCCCGAGCCTGTTTATCCGTAATTTGTTTTGAAGTCTTAGGTGCAAAAACCCGCAGCTTACAAGTGCAAAACGCTTGCAGGCTGCGGGCTGTTATTTTAATGTCCGAAAGCGGTTGAGCCGCATTTTAAAAAAATCAGTTTTGGTGCTTAACGACCTCGTATTCGTCGCCGTTTCTGTAATACGGGCACATCTTTTCAGAGGAGGAAAGAAAGCGCATATATTCGTCCTCGTCAAGGTCAACGTCGCAATAATATTCTTCAAAATCTTCGTCGTAGCAATAGTTTGCACACATCTCGCAAATGCTCATAAAAACGCTCCGTTATTTGTGATATTTACCGTTTGTGTTTATTTGAAACGCGCGGTATATTTGTTCAAGCAGCATCACGCGCATAAGCTGATGCGGAAAGGTCATATCGGAAAAAGAAAGCCGCAAATCGCTTTTTTGTTTTATTTCGGGCGCAAGCCCGTAAGAGCTGCCGATAATAAAAACAATACTGCTTTTTCCAGAAAGCGCGCATTTTTTAAACTCCGCCGCAAAATCCTCGCTCGACTCTTTTTTGCCCTCAACGCAAAGCGAAACAACAAAAGAACCCTGCGGGATTTTTTTAAAAATCTCTTCCGCTTCAAGCGCAAGTGCGTTTTCGGTTTCGGCTTTTGAGGGGGCTTGCGAAAGGCGCGCCGGCAAAAGCTCAATAATATTAAGCTTTCCGTAAGCGGATATTCGTTTTGAATATTCGCTTACGGCGTTTTTTAAATAATCCTCTTTAAGTTTTCCCAAGGCGATAACGGTTATGTTCATTATTCAAGTCCTATATATCTTGCGGGGTCAACCCTGTTGCCGTTTATTCTGACTTCAAAATGCAGGTGCGCGCCGAACGAATAGCCCGTGTCGCCGACCCTGCCTATGGCCTGACCTTTATAAACGGTGTCGCCCTTTGAAACCGAAATTGAGTTGTCAAGCATATGGCCGTAAAGCGTTTCAACGCCGTTGCCGTGGTCAATAATTACATAGTTGCCGTAGCCCGTCGTGCTCCACCCGGCCTCGGTTACGGTGCCCGAAGCGCCCGCAACAACAAGCGAGCCTGAAGCGCCCGCGCCCGAAATGTCAATTCCGTGGTGATAGCCGAGACTTCTGTAGCCGAACTGCGACGTTATTTGATAAAGCCCGACAACCGGCCAGCAAAATGTGCCCTTTGTCTGCGTTACGGTGTAAGAACCCATCGAAATGCTTTCGGCGCGCATGCCGCGCTCAATAACCTTTGACACGGGCGGCGTTACAACAAGGCTTGTAAGATGCTGTGAAAGCACCTTTTTGTCTCCGTTGTAGGTAACAATGTCAATAACAAATTCCTGGCCGTCTTTACCCTCGCGGCGCACGCGTGAGTCGCCGATAAAAAGTGTGTTTGTTTCAATCTCAACTGTGTCATAATCGAGTGCGGAAAGCGTTTTTTCACACTCAACGTGCCGCGCGCTTAAAGGCTCAAGCGTGTTTAGCATAAGGCGCAGTCTGTCGGTGCTCCAAATGTCGTCCGTCCCTGTTTTTTTGTAAACATAGTTAAAGGTTACTTCGTTTGAAAATGTAACCGAAGCGTTAGGATAAGCGGCTTTTTGCTTGTCCATATACTCCTGAATAACGGCTTTTGCCGCCGAAACATCGGCAACGCGGCAAAACGGTGAAGAGCCGATGCTTATTTCGCAAACGCGCTCATATTCGGGAAATGCGCGCGCCATAATTCTTTCAAACAGCGCCTCACTGCTTTCGATGTTGCAGGCGTCGGTTTTAATGTCGGAATAAGAAATATCAAGCGACTGCGTGCCGCCCGTTTCGTTGAAAACAAGAGTTTTTGTGTTTTCAAGGTCCGAAAAAGAGTCGAGTATTCCGACGCTTTCGCCGTCAAGCGTGACGGATATTGCGGGGACTTTTTTGCTGTCGGCAAATATCAGAAAAACAGCCGACGTGATAACCGAAACAATAAGCACTGCGGCGCATATTTTTATAACGGCTTTTTTAGTGCGGGCTTTGGTTTTTTCACTGCGGCGAAACAGCCTTTTAAACATTGCGGCAATACGCAAAAAAAGGCTTTTAAAAATGCCGAAAACAAAAAGCCCCAGGTCTGAAATATATTGATAAAGAAATTTAAATACAGCCATAACAGGTCACCTTTTAAAAGATACCGTTATTTTATCACAAATTAAAGATTATAACAAGTGGAAAGATTGCGATAAATTGTAAACAATTATGGGTATTGTATATTTTGGCATTATGTGGTATTATTATTGTGAATTTTTATGTAGCAGAGGGATATTATGTCTTTTGATATAAAACCTATCGAATATTACCGCACCTATGCCGAAATTGACCTTAACGCCATCGAGCACAACATTAAAGAGCTTAAAAAGAAAATCAACGACGGCGTTTCGGTGCTTGCCATTGTCAAGGCGGACGCATACGGTCACGGCGCCGTTGGCGTTGCGGCTGATATTCAGGATTCGGTTGATTATTTCGGCATTGCAGAGCTCGGCGAAGCGCTTGAACTGCGCGAAGCGGGCGTAAAAAAGCCGATTCTTATTCTTTCTTACACTTCGCCGTATCAGTACGAAACCCTTATTGAAAATGATATTACGCAGACCGTTTTTAATTATCAGGATGCGCTGGCTATTTCAAACGCCGCACAAAAGCTCAACAAAACCGCGCTTGTGCACATCGCGCTTGACACGGGTATGTCGCGAATCGGCTTTTCGTGCGACGAAGAAAGCGTTGAAACCGTTAAAAAAATCAGCCGTCTGCCGAATGTTAATGTCGAAGGGCTTTTCAGCCACTTTGCCTGTGCCGATTCAAAAGACAGGTCGGCTACAAACGCGCAGTTAAAGCTTTTTAGCGATTTTTCAAAAAGGCTCGAAGACGGCGGCGTTCACATTCCGATAAAGCACATCTGCAACAGCGCGGGGCTTCTTACGGGGTGCGAACAGTTTGATATGGTAAGGCTCGGCATTATTATGTATGGGCTTTATCCCGAAAAATGGGTTGACGACGGAAGTGTGGATATTAAACCCGCCATGCGAATAGTAAGTCACATTATCCACATAAAAGATGTGCCCGCGGGCACGGGCGTCAGCTACGGCCACACATATTTCACAAAAGAAAAAACGCGCATCGCAACGGTTTGCATCGGCTATGCCGACGGTTATCAGCGCGCCCTTTCAAATAAGGGCAGGGTGCTTATAAACGGCGATTTCGCACCGATTATAGGAAGGGTCTGCATGGACCAGCTTATGGTTGACGTAACCGGGCTTAAAAACGCAAAGGTCGGCGACGAAGTAACGCTTTTGGGTAAAGACGGCGAAAACACAATCACCCCCGAAGAGATTGCCGAGCTTACGGGTACAATTAATTACGAGGTTGTTTGTCAGTTCCAAAAAAGGGTTGCAATTATTCATTGCAGGCGCGAAACTGCAAAATAACAGAAAAAAGCTAAGGTTGTGACGCCGTTTAATGAAAACTCTTGTTATAAAACTCGGAATTTTCGGTTTAAGGTTTATATATTTTTTCCTTAAACTTTTACCGCAAAAAAAACGAATAGTTATGCTTTCGCGCGAAAGCGACTCTTTGCCGATTGATTTTTTGCTTTTGTCGCGCGAGCTTAAAGAAACTCTTCCCGAATACGAGGTCGTAACGCTTTGCGAGCTTTTAAGCAGTAAAGACGTGTCCGTTTTAAAAACAGCGGTTTATACTTTAAAAAGTATGGTTTTGCTTTCAAGTGCGCAATATTGCGTTATTGATACATATAACGTTGCCGTGTCTGTTTTGAAGCACCGAAAAAATTTTCACGTTATGCAGATATGGCACGCGCTGGGCGGGCTTAAAGAATTTGGGCTTATGTCGCTCGGCAAAGAGGGCGGTCATGACAAAAAGACCGCAGAGCTTCTTTGTATGCACAAAAATTACGATACGGTTTGTGCCGCCTCGCATTGCGCCGCAGAGCTTTATGAAAAAGCCTTCGGCTGCAAAAAAGAAAATATCGAAATAATCGGTATGCCGCGCATAGACTACATTCTTGACGGCGGCAGCGAAAAAAAGCTTCGGGTTGAAGAAATTAAAGAGAAATATCCCGTGCTTTCAAACGGCAAAAAGAACATTCTTTATGCACCGACCTTCAGGGCGGACGGCGGATTTTTTATAGATGAAATTCTTGACACGGTGGATTTTTCAAAATATAATCTGTGCATAAAAATCCACGACGTTGACAAAAAGCACAGCCTGCCCGAAAACGCGGTGAATATTGAAAGCTCTCTTTTCAACATTTTTCCGCTTGCCGATTACATAATAACCGACTATTCCGCCTCGGCTTGCGAAGCGGCGCTTACAAAAAAGCCGCTGTTCTTTTATACATATGACATAGACGGCTATAAAAAAGAGCGCGGGCTTTTTATTGACCCTCTGAAAGAATATCCTTCGATTTCGTCAAAAAGCTTTAAAGATATTTATGCGGTTATTGACGGCGGCAATTATGATTTTGAAGCCTTGGGGAGCTTTTTAAACAGGACGGTTGAAACTGCGGACACATGCAATACAAAAAGAATTGCAAATAAAATACGGGAGAGCCTTAAATGAAAGTTATTTTAAGCTATTTCAAGCTTTTAGCCCTTAATCTTAAAGAGCACAAAGACAATATTCCGCAGGTGGCAAAGCTTGCGGTTGCTGACCTCAAAAAAACATATACCGGCGCGGCGCTCGGCTGGGCGTGGGCTGTCATAAAGCCGATAGTTACAATATTCGTTTATTGGTTCGCAATTGAAATCGGCTTGAGAAAGGGCGGCAACGTAGGCGGCGTACCCTACATTCTTTGGCTTATCGCGGGAATGGTTCC
Organism: Clostridiales bacterium UBA6363; assembly: GCA_002438865.1. Taxonomy (GTDB): domain Bacteria; phylum Bacillota; class Clostridia; order UBA1381; family UBA1381; genus UBA4716. The sequence goes on along the minus strand of DJRJ01000081.1, from coordinate 36,712 downwards.
GTGGTTTTATATAAGTGAAACCCTCACCGGCGGCGCGGACTGCATAAGGCGCTACAGCTACCTTGTCACAAAAATGCGCTACCCAGTAATGACTATACCGACGTTTACAAACCTTTCAAAGCTTTTTGTAAACGTAATACTTACGCTCGTTGCGATAATCGTATTTTGGCTTTCGGGCTACAAGCCCACGGTATATTTACTGCAGCTTCCCGTTTACATATTCCTGATGTTTATGCTCTCTAACGCGTGGGCGCTTTTCGCAGGTCTTATAAGCGCAATTAGTAAAGACTTTTCAAACCTTGTAAAAGCTTTTGTTACAGCCGTATTTTGGCTTTCGGGCGTTATCTGGAACGTTGATAACGTAAGCGACAAGCCCATGTTAAGGCGCTTTTTGATGCTCAACCCCGTAACATTCATTTGCAACGGATTCAGAAACTGCTTTGTAAACGAAATTTGGTTTTATGACCAAGGGAAAAGGCTCAGCTATTATTTAATCTTTTATGCAATACTTGTATTTCTTTCGCTTTGGGCTTACAAAAAGCTTCGCAAAGAAATTCCCGACGTTCTTTAAAGAGGTGCCGCAATGAGTGATGTTGTTATAAGCTTTGATAATGTAAGCAAAATTTATAAGCTTTATTCAAGCACAAGGGCAAGGCTTGCGGGCATATTTGTGAAAAAAGTGCCGCACAAGCTTAAAAAAGCGGTTGACGGCGTTTCGTTTAAAATAGAACGCGGCGAGTCGGTTGCGCTTTTCGGAAAAAACGGCGCGGGCAAATCAACCGTGCTTAAAATGATAACGGGCGTTGCCTTCCCCACAAGCGGAAAGGTCACGGTAAACGGCAGAGTAAGCGCGCTTTTGGAGCTTACAAGCGGATTTGATATGGAGTTCACAGGGCGCGAAAATATCTATCTTAAAGGTCACATTTTGGGGCTTAAAGACGAAGAAATTAAAGAGCTTGAAAACACAATAATCGAATTTGCCGAGCTTCAGGACTATATCGACCAGCCCGTAAGAACATATTCAAGCGGTATGAAAGCGCGTCTCGGTTTTGCGATAAACGTAAACATAAAGCCCGAAATTCTTATTGTTGACGAGGCTTTAAGCGTCGGCGATGCCGCCTTTAAAAATAAGTGCAAAACGAAGATAAACGAAATTATGGAAAAAGAAAACGTTACGCTTCTTTTTGTTACGCACCAAACGAGCGTTGCCGAAGAATTTTGTAAGCGCGGCATCGTAATGAAAAACGGCAAAATTATGTTTGACGGCACGGTGCGCGAAGCGTCGGCGTACTATGAAGAAATGTATCGCAAAAGATAAAAACGGATGAAAAAAAGTCCGGACCGCAAAAACGTAAAATATGATAATTTTAATTGCTTTTGCTATGAATTAATCTTATTGTCAAAACACCCAAAACAAAATTGAAAAAAACGAAAGACCGCCGCAGGTAAGCCTGCGGCGGTTAATTTGCAGTTTATTAAACCATTTCAAGGTCGGCATAAATCGGGTGATGGTCCGACGGGGGATTGCCGTCTATTTGCTCCGTAACAACTCTGTATACCTTTGCGTTGAAGTGCGGATTTATAAGAACATAGTCAATAATTCTGTTTTCAACGGCTTCGCTTTTTGAGTTGTGGAACGTGCGGTTATCCATGGTGTCGGGCGCGTCGAATTTTGCGTCGCGCAGAACGCCCGAGGTTATGTGAACATAGTCCTCAGAGCCTTGCGTTACGTTCATATCCGCGGTGAAAACAACGGGCAAATCGCCGAACTCTTCGGCTTTTTTAAGAATAAGGTCAACGCTGTTTGCGCGGGCGCTTACGCCGATGTGGTCAAAATGCGAGTTGATGTGAACATAGGTAAGACCGCTTTCTTTGTTCTTTAAAACGGCGTATGTGCAAACGCGCCTGAAAGCGGCGTCCCACCCCTTTGACGAAACCTCGGGTGTGGGCGAAAGCCAAAATGTGCCGCTGTCAACAACATCATATTTGTCTTTAAGATAAAACACGGCAGAGTGCTCGCCCGAGCCGTCGTCGCGGCCGATTCCGACGTGGCCGTATTCCGTAAGATTTTCGTCTAAATACTCCATCCAATTGTCGGTGGCTTCCTGCACGCCGAACGAATCGGGCATACCGTTTCTTATTGTTGTGCACACATCGGGTGCACGCATACGCCACGAGCGCAAGCCTACATTTGTGCAGCGCACGTTAAACGACATAATGCGAACGGTGTTTAGGGGCTTTTCGTCAAAGCCCTGAACGACCTCGGTTGACGGGCGCGTCCCAATGCCGACAAGACTTGCCATCATTGAAATTGCCGACATAATTATTGATGTGATTCGTGTGATTAATTCCGCTGACATAAAAAGTACCTCCGTACAGTGTTATTATTCTTCGGCGCCGTCGTTTTCGGGCATTTGCGCGTCCATTTTTAGCTTTTGTTTCAGTGCGGCTTCGGCACGCGTTTTTTCAAGGTCAAGATACATTCTTTCACGCGTTTTTGAGTCGAGATTATAGAAGAACATAGGTATTAAGCACAGATAGTCAAAAACGAGTCTCGGCGCATAAGCCGCAATAAACATTTTAAACATTGTGTCAACGGTGTGAACCTTGTTGAAGCCCGCTTCATAGCCCGCCCACTTTTCGAGAAGCCATGCGTTTATAAGCTGAAGAAGAATATTTTTAGCTTTGTTTATGTAGTTTGTGAGCAGGTTTATCGTTGCTTCTACGCGGTAGCCGTTCTTCCATTCGCAATAATCAAGCACCTCGTAGTTGATTTCGCTGCCGACAACCTTTTTTGTGGCATAAAAGAACATTTCGATGCAGTTGCCGATTGAAAAGGCAATTATCATCGGGATTTTTTTGCGGTAGAAGCCGTTCTCTTTGCCGCCGATAAGGCCTATAAGCAAAAACAGAGTTTCCGAAGCTATTATAGACCCTCGCGAGAAAATCCACAAGGTTTTTGTCGAAAATTTCTTTCTGAGCTTTGTTGAAATGGGGTAGCTTGCGTATGAAATGGGCGAGCCGATTATTCCGCCGACGACGCCTATCGAGTTGAATTTTAAAACATCGGAATAATAAAGTGATTCGCTGGTGCCGACGTCTATTCCGTCAATAAAGCCCGAAAGGGTATAAAGAAGAAGCGGTTTGTTTTTGAAAACCGACATAATGCCCTTTATCGGGTGCGGCGGCTTTTCGGATTGCGGAACGCGCTCTTTACTGACTATTGCCCACCAGATATTCGGAACGTTTGCAACGACCCACCAAAATGTTTTAAGTACAACAAACGTTTTGACGAGGTTCAGGTTTAATTTGCCGTTAATTATAAGGTCAAATATTGCGCCTGCAAGCTGGGAAGGGAATTTTGAGCCAAGCTCCGAAACAAATTTTGCGGCAAGCAAAAGGTTTGAACGCTCGTTTGGGTTTGGGGTGAAAACGTTGTCAATGTAACCGCCGCCGCCCACAAAGGCGTTTACGGTTTCGTTTATGTACGCCACAGCCATCCACACCCAAAGCTTTGTGCCCATATCAAAGTTTGCGTTCATGGCGATAAGCGGCAAAAAGCAGGTGAAAAGTCCTGTTATTATGTTGGGAATAATTGAAAGGAACTGAAACGGCTTAAACTTGCCCCAACGCGAGCGCATATTGTCTATTATGGCGGCTGAAAGCGGGTCGTTAATCATATCGTAAATCCCGAGACCGACATTGGCTTTTGCAAGCTGTGTGGGCGAGATGCCGTAGATTTTGTAAAGGTAAAAGTCCGAGCCCGTGTCGTAACTGCCGAGTCCGAGACTGCCGAAGGCGCATTTCACAACATAGGCAACGCGTTCTTTTGTGGAGCAAAAAAGCCTGTTCATATACGCGGGGGCTTTAAGGCTGTTTTGAAGCGAATAATCTATTTCGGTGTTCTGCTCTTCCACAGCGGTATTTACTTCATATTCCGACATTTACCGCACCTCGCTTTCTGCTTTTTCGGCTTTTTCTTTTTCGGCTTCTTTCTTCTGCGCTTCAAGAAGCTCGCGGTCCTTTTGCGCCTGTATTTCGCCGAGGCGTTTATACATTTCGCGGCGTATTTCTTCGTGCGGAACGTTTCTTTCGAGCATATCGAAATATTCTTCAATCGGTATTCCGCCGACGTAGCACTGCTTGTGCGTTATTTCGATGCCCTTTTTATAGATTGCAATTTCAACGCCGAAATTTACGGCAAAAAGAAGAATATATAAAAATGTGCCGACGCCGAGCGTTCCGTGTGCAAATGACGAAGAGGGCAAAACGGCGAACAGAACTGCCGAAACAAATGAAAACAAAACCATCATTATGTTTAAAGCGTAGCTTCGCTGTTTTCCCTTTTTTGAACAGGCAAGCGTTAAAAGAACAAGGTGAACGAGTATAAGCACAACGCTCAAAAGGAAAAGCACAGCCGAAGCCGTAAAAAGAATTACGTCGTTTGACGGCTCTTTAAAAAGAGCGCCGAAGTCAATATCGGAAAACATTTTGTAAATTCCTATGATGTTCAGGCTGCCTTCTTTTTCGGGGAGCGGCGCTGAAAAACTGCATTTAACAAGCGGCAAAAACAGCGCGCCTATCGGGAAAAGGCTTGTAAAAATTCTGAGGGCGGCAAGCTTTGACCCTGCAAACGACGCTTTAAGCCTGTCAAGCTTTTTTTGAAAATGGTAATTTTGAACCTCCGCTTTGTCCGCGTCAAGCATCAGGCGCTCCTGCATATCGTAAAGAACGATATTGGCGCCGCAATGCGGACAGATTTGTTTCCAGTCTCTGAGCCGTAGGTGCTCATGACATTTCGGACAGTTTGCCATTACATCACCTCTGAAAATATATTTGATATGGGTAAATATTAACATATTTTCTCGCATTTGTCGATAGATTTTAGCGAAATCGTTATTGAAATGTTAAAAATTTTTTAACGGAAAATGTCTGAAAAGAAAAATCCCCAGCAAAGCGACCGAAATCGCCTTGCGGGGAAAGTTAATGCAGTGCAAATTTTATTTTGCGGTTTTTCTTCTGATTGCTTTGCCAAGCTCAAATACCGGAAGGGTAGAGGCGGCAAGAAGCAAGCTTATAAGAAGCTCTTCCGGTGCGAATGTGCCGGGAAGTATATCGAAAACTTCCTGAAGACCGGGTGTGTAAATTGCCATAAGCGTAAGAAGCGATGTGACAATGAACGCACCGACAAGCCACCAGTTCATTTTCTTGAACATATCCTTTGAGAATACCGAGCCGAGCTGTGAACGCATATTGACGGCGCAGAACATTTCTGCAAAGTTAACTGTTAAAAATGCCATTGCCATTGCGTTTACGCATGTGGTTTCGGTGAAAATGCAGCCTGTAAGAGTCTTGTTTTCCAAATAGAAGCCGATGAAATATGCGGCAAGCTCTACTATTGAAAGGTAAATGCCCTGCCAGACCATATCAAATCCCGCGCCGTGTGAGAAAATGCCGTCGGTTGTGGCGCGCGGTTTTCTCTTCATAAGGTTGCCTTCTGCTTTTTCCATACCTAAAGCAAGTCCGGGAAGCGAGTCGGTAACCATGTTAATCCAAAGAAGATGAACGGGTGAAAGAAGCGTAAAGTGAAGAATAGAAGCGACGAACATAATAATGACTTCGCTCATATTTGTTGAAAGCTGGAACTGAAGAACCTTGCAAACGTTGTCGTAAATTTTTCTGCCTTCTTCGACGGCGTTGACTATTGTCGCAAAGTTGTCGTCGGCAAGAACCATGTCGGAAACGCCCTTTGTAACGTCCGTTCCCGTTATACCCATGCCAATGCCTATATCGGCAGATTTAATTGAGGGTGCGTCGTTTACGCCGTCGCCCGTCATGGCTGTAACCATTCCGCGGGCTTTCCAGGCTTTGACTATTCTTGTTTTGTGCTCGGGCTGAACGCGGGCATAAACAGAATATTTTACAACCTCTTCTTTAAGCTCTTCGTCCGAAAATGCGTCAAGCTCCGAGCCGAGAATAGCTTCGGAAGCATCCGAAATAATTCCCAATTCTCTGCCTATGGCGACTGCCGTATCCTTGTGGTCGCCCGTTATCATAACGGGGCGTATTCCCGCTTCGCGGCACTCTGCAATAGCGGCTTTAACCTCGGGTCTTACGGGGTCAATCATACCTGTAAGACCGACGAAAATAAGGTCGTTTTCGAGCGCTTCGGGAGACATATCCGAGGGGATTTCTTCGTGCTTTTTCATAGCAACGGCAAGCACGCGAAGCGCACTGTCTGCCATACGTTTGTTATCGGCGGCAATTGCTTTTGCAATTTCGTCGGTCATCGGAACAACCTTGTCGTTAATAAGCGCGTGGCGGCAAAGCTTAATTACAACATCGGGCGCGCCCTTTGTGTACTGAACAATTCCCGCCTCGGTTTTGTGAACGGTGGACATCATTTTTCTGCCCGAGTCAAACGGAGCTTCGCCTACGCGGGGGCTCTTTTTAACGAGGTCGTTTTTATTAAGACCAAGCGAATTTGCATAAGAAACAAGAGCGGCTTCTGTCGGCTCGCCCGTGACAACGCCGTCTTCGCTGATGTTCGCGTCGCAGCAAAGCGCGCCGGCTATTGCGATAAGCTCTTCGTCGTCGCCGTAGTGGTCGACAACGGTCATTTTGTTTTGCGTAAGAGTACCTGTTTTATCCGAGCAGATAATCTGTGTGCAGCCGAGCGTTTCAACCGCCGTAAGCTTTCTTATAAGCGCCTGACGCTTGCTCATTGCGGTAACGCCGATTGAAAGGATTATCGTAACAACCGCGGGAAGACCCTCGGGGATTGCGGCAACAGCAAGCGCTATTGCGGCGATAAACGTGTTAAGCGAGCTTTCGCCCAAAAGCTGCCAGGTGAACGGACCGTCGTTGAGAACTATTGATTCGATAACGCCGACAACAAAAACAACAACGCATATGCCGATTACGAGCTTTGTAAGGAAGTGTGAAAGCTCGCCCATCTTTTTCTGCAAGGGGGTTTCTTCTTTTTCGGCGTCGTTTAAAGCGTCGGCGATTTTGCCCATTTCGGTATCCATTCCGACGGCGGTAACAACCGCTTTGCCTCTGCCGTAAACGATTGTAGAACCGCTGTAAAGCATATTCTTTCTGTCGCCCAAAGCAACGTCTTTTGACGTGTCTTTAAGGTTGAGAACGTCTATAATTTTGCTTACGGGAACAGATTCGCCCGTGAGCGCCGCTTCTTCAACCTTTAAGCTGTGCGACTCAAGAATACGGCAGTCCGCAGGAACTGCGTCGCCCGCTTCAAGAACAATAACGTCGCCTATGGCAATGTCTTCGCTCTTTACGGAAACGATTTTGCCGTCTCTTAAAACGCGGCTTGTGGCGGCTGTCATTTGCATGAGAGCGTCCATGGCGGCTTCGGCTTTGCTTTCCTGAACAAGGCTCATTATCGTGTTGATTATAACAACAACAAGAATAACAAGAACGTCTGCAAAGTCTGAGAAATGCGCGCCGTTGCCTGCTTTTACGGTTTCAAATACCGTGACCGCCGCCTGAACAAGCGCGGCGACAAGCAACATAATAATCATGGGGTCTGCAAGAGAGCCTATGAACTTTTTGAAAAGGCCCTCTTTTTCGGCTTCGGCAAGCTTGTTTTTGCCGTGCTTTTCAAGCCTTGCGGCTGCCTCTTCGGAGGAAAGGCCGTCTTCTGTAGAGTTTACCTCTTTCAAGACCTCTTCTGCCGATTCAAGGTAGTGCTTCATAATTAAACCTCTTTTCGTTTTTCGGGGTGTAAAAAAAGACTTCTACCGTGAAAAACGGTAAAAGTCTCACTCTTTAAGCAGTAAAAACGCTAAAGACGCTGCCGGGCATATTTGCCGAGATTGGCGACAGAGTCAAGCAGCGGCGAAAGCCGCTTGCCGAGTTACTCCCCTTTACAAATGGCATTATACACGGAAATTTTGCATTTGTAAAGGGATTTTCGTAATGTTTAAACGGTCAAATAATGTCGAATGACCCAATGATTTTCAAACGCATTGTTTAATGCGAATGTTGTTTATTTGCACGTTTTGCCGCTTTTCGTTGGAAAAATTTAACGATTTCGACAATCGGAACGGTTGAAAAGGCAAGCGCAAGCGAAATTGAATATGCTTTAAAATCAAGCTGTGTGAAATTAAACATATCTGCAAAGAAGGGAATTTCGATTATTGCGGTAGTCAAAAGAAGCGACGCCGCCATTGCGATGTAAAGAGGTATATTATGACTGCCCTTTATTACCATACCCAAAGACGAAGCTCTTTGAGAGCGCATGTTGAAGGAATGGAAGATTTCGCACATTGACATTGTAAAAAACGCCATTGTCATACCCTCGTTGCAGTCCGAAATGTTTCTGAATATCCACGTGCCTGTTTCAAGAAATTCGCCGATATAGAACGCCGCCACCGTGAGAACGGTTACAAGCACGCCCTGATAAAGACAGTCAATGCCGAGTCCGCCGGCGAAAATGCCGTCATTTTTACTGCGCGGCTTTCTTTTCATTATATCGTTTTCGGGTTTTTCAAGACCAAGAGCCAGCGCGGGGAAACAGTCGGTAACAAGGTTTATAAATAAAAGGTGGGTGGCTGACAGTATGTTGAAGTTCATGATAGACGCAAAGAAAATCGAAAGAACCTCCGAAAGATTCGAACCGAGCAAAAATTGAATGGCTTTTCTTATGTTGTCATAGATTCTTCTGCCCTCGCCGACTGCCGAAACGATTGTTGCAAAGTTGTCGTCGGCAAGAACCATATCGGCAACGTTTTTTGTAACGTCCGTTCCTGTAATGCCCATACCTATGCCTATATCGGCAGATTTTATAGAGGGCGCGTCGTTTACGCCGTCGCCCGTCATCGAAACGATACAGCCTTTTCTCTGCCAAGCCTCAACTATACGTATTTTATGCTCCGGCGATACTCTCGCATACACCGCAACATCGGTTACAAACTCATCAAGCTCCGTGTCGGAAAGTCCGTCAATCTCACGTCCCTCAACGGCACGCAATGTATCGTCAAGTATGCCTATTTCCCTTGCAATTGCCGACGCTGTTATAAGGTGGTCGCCCGTTATCATTATCGGACGTATGCCGGCTCTTTTACATTTTGCAACCGACTCCTTTGACTCCTCACGGGGCGGATCCTGCATTGCAACAAGTCCGACAAGCGTATATCCGTCCTCATCTTCCACAGTAACGCTGTCGCTTGCGACCTCTTTACTGCACACCGCAAGAACACGCAAGCCGCTGTTTGAGAACATCATATTTGCCGCCTTGAGCTGTTTTTTGTCATCTCCCGTAAACGGGCGCACTCCGCCCTCACAGGCAATGCTCTCTATCCTCGGCAGCAGCACGTCCGCCGCACCTTTTGTAATCATTCTGCACGTGCCGTCCTTATGATACACAACGCTCATAAGCTTTCTGTCCGAATCAAACGGTATTTCGCCCGCACGTGCGTTTTCACTGCGTATATCGGCAACGGAAAAGCCTTTTTTCTCCGCAAAATCAATAAGCGCAATCTCCGTCGGATCGCCCGTTACGGTTTTTCCTCTGCGCTGTGCGTCACTGCAAAGCACGCTGTCGATTATCAGTTCACTCTGCGAGTCGGATATATCCTCCTCTTTATCTATCACCTTATTATCAAAGTATATTTTCTGAACGGTCATTTTATTCTGAGTAAGCGTACCCGTTTTGTCGGAGCAGATAACCGAAACGCTTCCCAGACTTTCTACCGACTGCAATTTCCTTATAACCGCTTTTTCCTTTGCAAGCTTTTGCGTACCTGCCGCAAGCACTATCGTTACTATCGAGCTTAACGCCTCCGGGATTGCCGCAACCGCAAGCGCAACCGCAAAAATGAATGCGTCGCCTATGTTGTCGCCCCGTAACATATCAAGTCCGAACACGAGAATACAGACTCCGATTATCATAAACGAAAGTTTTTTTCCGAAATCGTCAAGGCTTTCCTGGAGCGGAGTTTTCTTTGCGCTCGTCTTTTCGAGAAGTGATGCGATTTTTCCCGTTTCGGTGTCCATTCCGACAGCCGTAACGACCATTTTCCCTCTGCCGTATGTGGCAAACGTTCCCGAATAGAGCATATTTACTCTGTCGCCCAATGCCTTTTCGCCGTCAATATCAATATCCGCTTTTTCCACAGGCTCGCTCTCACCCGTCAGTGCGCTTTCGTCCGCTTTGAGGTTTGCGTTTTCGATTATACGCCCGTCTGCGCACACGCAGTCGCCGGCTTCTATAACAACAACGTCGCCTATTGTTACGTCACGTCCGGGAATAACCTTTATTTTGCCGTCACGGATTACCTTTGCGGTCGGGGCGGACATAGCCTTTAATCCTTTTAAGGACTGCTCCGCCTTTACGGTCTGCACCGTTCCCAGGATTGCGTTCATAGTTATAACGGCAAGAATTACCGCCGTGCTTTCCCAGTCGCCCAAAATGCCCGATATTATTGCCGACACTATAAGGATTATTACAAGGAAATCCTTGTACTGCTCCAAAAATATCATAAACGTGCTTTGCTTATCTTTTTCGGTAAGCTCGTTTGCACCGTATTTTTCACGGTTTGCCGCCGCCTGCTCCTTTGTAAGTCCGTTTTCCGAAGTGCCCAAATCATTCAGCACGTCCTGCTTTTTTTGTCTGTAAAATTCCATTTGTTATCTCCCGTTATATATTTTCTATCTGCCAGTCTATCGGCATTTTGCCCATTTCCTCCAAAAGGCGGTTTGCCGTTTTGAAATGTCCGCAGCCGAAAAATCCCCTGTTTGCCGAAAGCGGACTCGGGTGCACCGATGTAAGTATTTTATGCTGCGGATTGGTGATTATTTTCATTTTTTCTTTTGCGTTTGCTCCCCACAAAAGGAATATTACCGGGTCGGTGCGTTCATTCAAGCACTCTACCACCCTGTCGGTAAATATTTCCCAGCCCTTGTTTCTGTGCGAATTTGCCTCTCCGTCACGCACCGTAAGCGCCGAGTTTAAGAGCATAACGCCCTGTCTTGCCCATTTTTCGAGGTAGCCGTTATTCGGAATATAAAGTCCCAATTCGTTTTGCAGTTCTTTGTATATATTCAAAAGCGAAGGCGGTATCCGCACACCTGCCGGGACGGAAAACGCCAGACCGTGCGCCTGATTTTCCTCATGGTACGGGTCCTGACCCAGTATTACAACCTTCGTATCGCTGTACGATGTCCACTTCAGTGCATTAAAAATATCATACATATCGGGGTGTATCCTGTGAGTTCTGTATTCGGATTTCAGAAATTCACGCAGTTTCTTATAATATTCCTTTGAAAACTCATCTTGAAGTATACCGTCCCAATCATTTCCTATATTAACCAATATAAAAATCCTTTCCGTGCCAAATGCACTCGTTTATAAAATATTATTATCCATATTATAGCAGATTATTATTTAAAAAGCAACGCAATATTATTCCTTATTATCCGAAATGCGTGTCAGTCTGTACTCCCTGCTGCCCGTTTTTATCTCGGCGTCGGGATTTTTTCTGATAATCATTTTCAGTATTTTTTTAACGGTGTTCGCATCATAATCGACTATCGGCATATGACGGCTTGTACCGTCCGCAAGCTCGATATAGATTATATCCATACTCTGCACCTGCTTTTTCTCGTATCTGTCCTTTGAACGCTCAAAGTCCCTCACGTTTTTGAGAAAGTCCTCGTTTGTTTTCGCATTGCGCTTTATAAAGTTTTTCGTACCTATATATACGGCGGTAATATCCTTTACGGGAAACTCCATATGCTTTGTCTTTGCCGGAACGAACGAGCTTATAAGCTTAACGCTCCCGTCCGTATTGTACGGCAGAAAATCGTTATCCCAGCTGCACATAGATATATTTTCCCCGTCGCACGAAATATAGGTGGCATACATTGTATTTATGCGCATTATAATATACACTGCGCCGAGTATTGCCGCAATCACATAGCCCGTGCCGTACACGGCTTTTTTTGTCATATCTCCGGCGAACGTATAGCACGCCATAAATATCGCAAAGCACACAAACAATCCTACAATCGTTATGCATACTGCGCTTGCACGCCGCTTAAACGGCTTTACTTTTGCTTTGACAACCTGTCCCATCTTTTTCCCCCTTGTAACGCCGAAAAGATGCCGCATAGCGGCATCTGATCGTATTTAATTAATATATTCTTCTTGCTCCCGCATATTCGCTCTGATAATACGGTGTTTCCATTGACTGGAAACGTACCACATCGCCCGTTCTCGGTGCGTGTATCATCATACCGTTTCCTGCGTATATTCCGACGTGGTGAACATCGCCGTTCGATTCAAAGAATACCAGATCGCCCGGCTGTAAGTCACCCTTGCTTACGGGTACGCCCTCATTGAACTGCGTCTGCGATACACGTGAAATATCGATTCCGAGTGAATTAAAGACGTACTGAACAAGTCCCGAACAGTCAAATCCGTCAGGCGTTGTTCCGCCCCATACATATGGTGTTCCGAGGTACTTAGCCGCCTCGTTTACAATCTTCTGTCCCAGCTCGCTCGACGCCGTTACGGTCGTAGGAGTAAGCACGGGTTCGCCCGTTGTATATTCACGGCGTATCTGTTTCGCCGCAAGCGCCTTATACGCCTTTGTAGCCTTTACCTGTTTTCTTATTATCTTTTTCTTCTTTACGGTTGTGCCGTTTTCATTTACATCCACAAGCTCTTCATCATAGAGATATAGAACGCCTAAATCCTTATCCTCGTATACGAAATAATACTTTTCGTCACGGTCTAAGATGAACTCGTCAATAACGGGCTCGGGCATATTAACCTTGCAGTATACCGACGCCTGCGATTTTTCAACCGCCGTTCCTCTCCTCAGAGCCGTTACATACACATAATACTCGCCGGGGTCTATGCCCTGAATGAGTGCATCATACTGGTTTTCAACGGTCTTGCTTGCGACAAGGTTTCCCTCGTAATCATACAAATCAACACAGAAATCGTGATATTCCTCCGACTCCCAGTTTATTGCAAGATAATCATCGTCCGTATACGCTCCGTTATACGGAGTGAGTATTTTAACGCCCGACTCATACGCCGAGCCGTAGCTTATAAACGTATCGTCCGACGAAAGAGCAAAGCCGTCGGGAGTTATTGCGCTCACCTTAAGACGGTAATCTCCGCCGTTTTTGAAAAGCTCTGCGGGGAGAGTTATCTCCGTTGCGTCCGTAACCATATATGCATTTATTACGTAATCGTCATTTTCCACATCGAACATCTCAACGTGGTATCTGTCGGACGCCTGTTCCTTAAGCTTTACAGTGACATCATCGCCGTCATTATAGACGATTTCCTCCGTCGGTGCTTCAAGCTCCGGCGCAGTATATTTTTCGGGTGTGCCGACCTTCGGTATTTCACGGTTCAGTGATACCGTCTGCGCCTTTTCGGGAACAGCAACGCTGTTTTCATCGCAGATAAGGCTTGTTACAAGTCTGTATTTATCGTCTATGTACGAGCTTACGCCCACACTCAAGGGGTATTTTCCGCCGTAATCGAGAAATCTGTTATCGTCGTTTAAGTATTCGTTATACATATTGAACACCGAATAGCTTCTGTAAACGGACGCTTTTTCGTCAACGGAGGCGTTATTTTTAAATTCCTCCAGAATAGCCTTCGACTCGCCGTCAAGCTCCGCATTGCGGACATATATCGACTTGCCGTTCTTTTTGCGGTACACGTTCATCATATCGATAAACTCTTTCGATTTCGCCTCGGCTGACTCCTCGCTGTTTTCCTTATTCTTCATTCTCGGATTGTACAGAACGGCGTCTATTTTTCCGTCCTTGTCCGTATAAAAGCTCAAATTCTTGTCGCTGTCATATATAAGCGTTTTTGCATAACCATCGCCGCTCTTTATTTCGCCCACCGAAAAATTCGGGTTGTTTGTGTAGAAAGAGCATATTCTGTCCGCCTCAACGCCTATCATAACAAAATTATTGAGGTCTGCATTGTACACATACCAGTCAAAGCCGTATTCCGAACAATCTATGCGGTTAGGCTCGCCGATTGCGTCAATCACCGTATTTATGTTTGCGCCCACCGTAACGGTGCATTTGCCCGTATCGACCGACGCTTTTTTCTCAAACAAATCGTAAATCAGTTCCGTAAGTATTTCACAGCTTTCCTGTGTTATCTTCTTGTCCGGCTCCGAGCCTGTCTTGTCGGTTATTATGCCGTGCTTTATCATAAACGCATACGCAATGCGGTTTTCGTCTTTTATATAAGCATTGTCGTAACAGCCGTTTAAAATGCTGTCCGCTTCCTCCGAACTTATTTCAAAGCTTCCGTCATAGCTTATTACCGTCTTGTACAGTACGTTTGCCATATCCTGCTTTGTAATTCCCTCTTCGGCAGCCGCCGATGCCTCGTCCAAATTGATATATCCGAGAACAACCGATTTAAGTATGCCGCTGTCAAATCCGTCCGCACTTACGTCAGACGGGATTGCAACCTCATCGCCCGACATTTTCTCATACAGAGAAACCGCCTGCGACAGTGCCGCACTCTCGGTTATTTCCGCATTGTCCGCCATTGCCGATATACCGTAATATCCGGCGCTTGACGCAAGCAGAGCAACAACTATAAGCATACAAAGCTTTGATCTAATCTTTCTTTTGACCAAGAAAACTCATTCCTTCCGATTTTACTTACTAAAACTGAACATAACCTATTATAACAGATAATTTTTAAATTGTCTATACATATTTTATGAACTTTTTGTTACTATTGCTGTTTTTTTTCGTATTGCGCCGTAAATATTGACAGTAGGTGAAAATTATTATAAAATATAAACAGTATGAGCCTGCACGCAGGCGAAAAAAGTGACATATCACTTTTTTCAAAACTACTGTATGAAAAAATCAAAAGTTCCGTTGATTGGATTTTGAATATCAAAATCTGAAACTTTTGATTTTAAGCCATTTCCGCCGCACCTGTCGCCGGAAATGATTTAACTTGAGGTTAGCACCTCAAACTCCCCAAAATAAAGAATACAAACCGCCAAACGGTTTGTCTGTAATCCAAATACAGAGGAGACTTGAAATGTTTGATAAATTAGACGCTCTTGAAGAACGATTTGAGCTTGTAAGCCAAAAAATAAGCGAGCCCGATGTGATAAACGATCAGGAATCATGGCGGAAATACTGCAAGGAACATTCCGACCTTACGCCGATAGTGGCAAAATACCGTGAGCTTAAGGCGGCAAAGCAGACCCTTGCGGATGATAAAGAAATGCTTGAGGAGGGTCAGGACAAGGATTTTGAAGAAATGATACGCCTTGAAATGTCCGAGGCGGAGGAAAAAATAGAAAAAGCGTCCGAGGAGCTTAAAATACTCCTGCTCCCGAAAGACCCCAATGATGACAAGAACGTAATCGTGGAAATACGAGGCGGTACGGGCGGCGACGAGGCGGCGCTTTTTGCCGCAGATCTTATGCGTATGTATTCGATGTACGCCGAGAACAAGAGATGGAAGATAGATATTTTAAACTCCAACCCCACCGACATCGGCGGATACAAAGAGGTAAGCTTTTCAATCGAGGGTCACGGCGCATATTCGAGACTCAAATTTGAAAGCGGCGTACACCGTGTTCAGCGTGTGCCCGAAACGGAGTCGCAGGGACGTATACACACGTCTGCCGTAACGGTTGCCGTACTTCCCGAGGTTGAGGAGGTAGAAGTCGAAATAAACCAGAACGATTTGAGAATAGACGTTTTCCGTGCCGGAGGTCCGGGCGGACAGTGCGTAAACACAACGGACTCCGCCGTAAGAATTACGCATATCCCGACAGGAATAGTCGTTTCCTGCCAGGACGAAAAATCGCAGTTTAAAAACAAGGACAAGGCAATGAAAATTCTGCGTTCGAGAATATATGACGCCATGGAGGCACAGCGCCACAAGGAAATTGCGGACGCAAGGAAATCGCAGATAGGCTCCGGCGACAGAAGCGAACGCATACGCACCTACAACTTCCCTCAGGGACGTGTTACCGACCACAGAATAAACCTTACGATATACAAGCTTGAGCAGGTACTGGACGGCGCCGCTCTCGATGAAATAATAGATGCGCTCATCACCGCCGACCAGGCAGAAAAGCTTGCGGGAGAAAATTAACGCTTATTTTCCAAAATCCGCTTGACAAACAATGTTTATATGTAGTAAACTGTTTCTGTATGGAATTATTTATACGGCGCATACCGATGTGCCGGCTGAGTAAATAAATTTTAATATTATAAAGGAGTTGTTTTTTATGAAACCTGAGGATTACAAAACAACACGTGCGGTAGTTATTGAAAGACCGTATGTTGCGGATCTCAGAGAAATCAAGCTTACAAAACCCGAACCCGACGCATATGTTGCGCAGACTTTGTGGAGCGCTATTTCAACGGGTACGGATATGAAAACCTACAAGGGTATGCAGCACCCCGAACAGTGCTATTATCCGCTCGTTCCGGGTTACGAAACGGCAGGTATAGTTGTTGCAAAGGGCGAAAAAGCCGACAACAGACTCGAAATCGGCGACCGTGTTATGATAAACGAGTGCCGTGAATACGGCGACGTATGCGCAGCATGGGGCGGCGGCAGCGAATTTACTATTAAAGATTCAAAAACCGCAAACGACCATGCCGACCTTATGGTTAAAATCCCCGACAATGTTACATATGAGCAGGCTGTTCTTGCTTACCTGGCTTGCGTTCCTTTAAAGGGAATAGGACGTCTTACATTAAGACCGAACGAAACAATCGTTGTTATAGGTGCAGGTATGGTAGGTATTTCGGCTATTCAGGAGCTTAAAATTTTAGAGCCTACTCTGCAGGTAATCTGTATTGAAAGAAACGCTTTCAGAAGAAGCATTGCCGACAATTACGCAGACATAGTAACATCGCCCGAAAATGCGGTTGATACTATCCGTGAAGCTACAAACGGCAAAATGGCTGATCAGCTTATGGAATGCAGCGGTAACCCCGAGGTTGTCGGAACACTTCATAAGTACATCAAGGACGGCGGCTGGAAAGACGACGACCGCCCGGCACACATTCATCTGCAGGGCGATTACCCCGACAGAATTATATTCGACCACTATCACAGATGGTTTGTTAAGAACGCAACCATTACAATGACCTGTGCGCTCAAGCAGGGCGGCAAGGAGCAGGTACTGCAGTGGATAAGCGAAGGCAAGTTCGACACCTCAAAGCTTCCGTACGAGGTATGGGGAGTTTCAAAGGTTTCGGAGGCATTCAAGCATCAGCTCAAAGCAGGTGCTGACTGCTTCAAGATATTGCTTGAATGGAGCAAGTAAGCTATAAGATTGGAGTTTAATATGAATTTGGGAAACGCTGCGTGGGGATTTCGTGAAACTCCTTTGGAGGAACAGCTGAAAATCACTCACGATATGGGACTTGACGTTCTGGAGCTTGGCATAGCCAACGCTCCGAACGATATTCCGCTCGATGCGGACAGCGCCGCTTTGGAAAACGTTAAGGCGCTTTACAAAAAGTACGGCGTTAAGCTTGACTGCGCCGCTACGGGAAACGATTTCACAACAGGAACACGTGACGATGTGCCGAAAATCAAAAAGGTTATCGACATATGCGCATTCCTTGGAGTGAAATATCTGCGTATATTCGCAGGTTTCTCGCCCGTTGAATCGGTTGTCGGCGGACGCTGGAACACAATGATAGAATGTCTTAAGGAAGTCGGCGCATATGCCGATGAAAAGGGCGTTACGCTTACCGTTGAAACACACGGCGGCGTAAATGCTTTTGACGACGGCGGCGTTGAGCATTTCTTAAGCACATCGGCAGACCCGACCGCACTTTATAAAATGATGTCGGAACTGCCGGAAACAATAAAGGTCAATTTTGACCCCGCAAATCTCTGGGCGGTCGGCGTAAAGCACCCCGAAGAGGTTTACAACACATTAAAAGACAGGATTGCGGTTGCGCATCTTAAAGATTTTGCCGAAATGGAAAGCGGTCACATAAAGCCGGCTGCCTGCGGCGAAAGCGATATGGACTGGGATCTTATCTTAAAGGCTATGTCCGATTTCAAAGGCAATGCGTTGTTCGAGTACGAAAACGTTGAGGACATAAAAGAAGGACTGCTGCGCAGTTACAATTACATAAAGGAGAAACTATAATGGAAAAATCAAAAATCATATTCTTACCGCATGCTAATATTCAGTATTCACAGCTTGCGCCCGAAAAAAGACAGTGGGTTATGAAAAACTGCTACGAAAAGCTGTTTGACCTCATCGACGCAGGAGATTACCGTATAGCATTTGAAGCAAGCGGTATCACTATTGATGAAATGGCTGCACAGGCTCCGGAGGTTCTCGCAAAGCTCAGAAAGCTTGTCGGAGAAGGCAAAATCGAGCCGGTTTGCTCGCCGTATATTCATTTTATGCTTGCAAACATTCCGAAAGAGGTTTGCCTGCACTCATTAAAGCACTCGCTCGACGTTTGGGAAAAGCACACCGGCAAAAGACCGGAAATCGGCTGGAACCCCGAATGCGGCTGGGCAAGCTACATACTCGACGTTTACAAGGAAGCAGGTATGAAGGCTCTTATCATGGACGCCGATTCGCTTATGCTTTCGTTTGACGAAATAAGACAGGCTACGGGTCTTAAGTTTGACGTTGCCGGTCACAGCAACAAGAACCACCTCTTCAAGATTGAAGAATACATAAAGGACAAGCCCGAATTCTTAAAGTTCATCACAAACGCTTCGGTTGCTCCGAACGGCTTGAAGATGATTTTCCGTTCGGACTGTATGGCAAATCTTCTTCTTTGGTACCTTATGGGTGCAACAGAGGGTATGAGAGAAGAGCCTATCAATATGGACGAAATCAAGAATATGCTTGCTAACTGGAAAGAAAGAATTGCCGAAACGGGAAGCTTTATTATGCCGTATGCAGAGGACGCCGAATATATCGGTTCGAGCGCATACTTCTATGTAAAGCAGTTCAACCAGGCTCGTTTCTTTGAAGAAGAACCTGACAGCGTTAAGAGATTTAAGGAAATCCTTGACGCTGCTAAGGAGTCGGGTTATGACTTTGTTCTCCCGAGCGAAGTTCTTGACGGCGCTATCGAAAACGAATACGTTGACAATATAGAAAACGGCGTTGCATGGCACGGCGGTACGGCTAAGGCTTGGGCAAACACGGAATATTCGAGAATTATGGACCCCGTGTGTATGTCAATCTTCAACGGCATTAAGGCTGTTGCTGAAAAGCTCGGCGAAACTATCGACAATCTCGATACCGACCTCAACAACGCAATGCTCGCACTTGCAAGCGCTTGGGTATCGGACAGCCGCTGGCCTCCGGCTCCCACAAGCCCCGGCAGATTTAACGTTCGTGAAAGCCTTGACGATATGTACAAAGCAAACGACTGCATTAAGAAGGCTATGGAAGCTCACGGTATCGGACACAAGAGAGGTCTGTACTCGCCTAACCTTATGGAAACACAGATTAAGGCTATTGACGACAAGTTAATGGAAATCAAATATTTCGGAGAAGAATAATTATGGGCAATTTTGAAAAAAACCTTGAAATGGTACATTTTCAACTCACACGTAACTGTAACCTGCACTGCTGGTTCTGCGGTCAATGGGGTAAAAAAGGTTTTTTTTCAAACTCCTCGGGATCAGCCATGACGCTTGATGATTGGAAGCGCACTGCCGATTCACTTGTTCGCAACCGAGAAATCACAGGCGCCTCCCCGGCAATTATGCTTTGGGGAGGCGAACCTCTTTTATCGCCGTATTTTGAGGAAATCGTTTGTTATTTAAAAGAGCGTGACTTTGAACTCGGTATGGTAACAAACGGCACGCTCATTGACAAGCACCTTTCGCTGTGCCGTGATGCGCTTTCAAAAATATACGTGTCGATTGACGGTCCCTCCGCCATACACAACAGTATACGGGGCGAGGGTGTGTTTGAAAAGGTAAGCGAAAATCTGCAAAAGCTTAAGTTTGATGATGTTACCGTTATGTCGGTGCTTACCGCCGAGCTTCTGGACTGCCTTGAGGATTTCCCGTATGCACTTGAGGCGATGAAGCCGAAAAGGCTGTATTTGCAGGAAATGATTGTTATGTCGGAGGACGAAATAAACCGCTATGCGGCATGGCTCAAATCCGCTTTCGGTATGACCGCAAAAGAAATATACTCCTGGCAGGGTCAGCTCGGCGAGGAGTATTACGCAAAAAAGGACAGAATTTTAAACGAGGTATTAAAAAAGGATTACCCGTTCCCCGTTATACATCTTCCGCACGGGAACACGGCGCATAACTGCTATTCCTCACAGCGGCATATGCATATTGCATGGAACGGAAACGTACTCTACTGCACGGATTTTTATGATTTTTCTGCTGGAAACGTGAAAGAAAGCGACGTTATAGAAATTTTCAATAACAGCATTTCCGACAGATACAGAGAGGAGATTGCACAGGGTAACTGCCCCTCCTGCAATCACTGCTCATGGAAAAACAATGATATGTTTAATCTTTAGGGAGGATTATTATGAAAATAAAGTATTACGGAACAGCGGCGGCGGAGGGTATTCCCGCCATATTCTGCGAATGTGAAGTATGCAAAAAAGCACGTGAAAGAGGCGGCAAAAACGTAAGAACACGTTCACAGGCGCTTATTGACGATACCATTCTTATCGACTTGCCGGCAGACACATATATGCACTGCTTAAACGGACTTCCGATTGAAAAGCTTCACACCTGCATTATAACCCACTCCCACGGCGATCATCTTTATGCAGTGGAGTTATTAAACCGTGGTCCGGGCATGGCAAGAGTTGTATTTGACGATAAGCCGTTTAATATGTACGGCACTGCTCCGTCTATGCGTTTTGTGCGTGATGCAATTAACCGTTCAAGGCTTGATACGTGCAACAGAGTTTCGGCAAACGTTATTGCTCCGTTTGAACCGTTTGAAGCCGAGGGTTATAAAATAACACCTTTAAAGGCGGTACATGACGTGTATTCCTCACCTGTAATATATGCGCTCGAAAAAGACGGCAAATCTATGCTTTACGCACATGATACGGGAATATTTGCTGAGGAAACATTTGATTATATCGAAAAGAATAATATGCATTTTGATTTTGTTTCGCTCGACTGTACTTTCTGCGACAGTCCCAATGACTGGTTGGGACATATGTCAATCGGCAACTGCAACACCGTGCGTGACAGACTGAATAAAATCGGCTGTACCAATGCAAATACGGTTTTCGTTGTTAATCATTTTTCTCATAATAACGAACACGCCTTGTATGATGATTTAAAACCGATTGCGGAAGAAAACGGCTATATCATTTCATATGACGGACTGGAAATTGAATTTTAATTACCAATAAAACAAAAACTCCTGCTTTAACAAGCAGGAGTTTTTGTTTTAAATACCTCTTATATCTATCGTAAAGCACCCGGGCGTTTTACATTTTATTGTATCAGCACTGCCATGTCTCTCAACAATAACATCATTATTGCAAATCGGACACTTCTTATTCGTGGTGCCGTCGGGGTATACAATCATATCTGTTCCTACTTCAATATGTTGTTCACGTGTAAGTTTAATATTCATACTGCTCTCCTATATAACCGTACCCCGCATTTTAAATACGGGGTACGGTAGCTCTTTATATTCTTTCAACGCCCAATTTAACTTTCTCACCGTTAATGTTCCATTCCTTTGAATTTTCACATTCCGACTCGAAAATAATCTCTTTTGCAAGCGTTTCCGATTTTATCGTTTCGGCATTTTTCTGCATTACGCCCTCAAGCTTTTCGCTTCCGTTTTCGTATATCTTTATATTATCCATTACCTCAAAGCCCGAATCCTTTCGCATGGTCTGTATCTTTGAGATAATTTCACGTACAAAGCCCTCCTCGATAAGCTCCTCGCTCAGAGTGGTTTCAAGCGCTACCGTTATACCGTAATCGGAGTCGGAAACATAGCCGTCCTTCTGAGCGGACTCGATAAGAAGATCGTCCTTTTCGAGTTCCTCGTCAACACCGTCAACGTTTATTGTAAGCTTTCCTGTTTCGTTAAGCTCCTGCATTGCCTTGTTTCCGTCTATCTCGGCTAAGATGTTCTTTACAAGTCCTATATTCTTTCCGAAACGTCTGCCAAGCGTTTTTAACTGCGGCTTGAACGTGTATGACGTAAGCGCCGAAGTATCGTCCGTAAACTCAACGTTCTTCACGTTAAGCTCATCGGCGATAATCGCCGTATAGAAAGCGTCAAGCTTTGCGTCCGCTTTTACGTACATCTTGCCTATCGGCTGACGGTTTTTGATATTTGCCGTATTTCTGCACGCTCTGCCCAATACAACTATATCAAGAACATATTCCATATTCTTTTCGAGTTCTTCATCTATATGCGCCTCGTTGTATGAGGGGAAGTCGCACAAATGAATACTTATCGGCGCACTCTTATCCACACTGCGCACAAGGTTCTGATAAATATCCTCGGTCATAAACGGTATCATAGGCGCTGCGGCTTTGCAGAATGTTACAAGCGCCGTGTACAGCGTCATATATGCGTTTATCTTATCCTGCGGCATATCCTTTACCCAGAAACGTGTTCTCGAACGGCGTACATACCAGTTCGATAAATCGTCTACAAAGCTCTGTAATACCCTTGCCGTTTCCGTTATCTTGTAATTTGCAAGATAATCGTCAACTGTTTTAACCGTAGTATTAAGGCGTGACAATATCCATTTATCCATTACGGACAGCTTATCATATTCAAGCTTGTATTTGGAGGCGTCAAAGTTATCTATATTTGCGTACAGCACAAAGAATGCGTATGTGTTCCAAAGCGTACCCATAAACTTGCGCTGACCCTCCGTTACCGCCGCATCATAGAAACGGTTCGGGAGCCACGGTGCGCTGTTTGAATAGAAGTACCATCTTACCGCATCGGCGCCGTGTTTTTCAAGCGCATCGAACGGGTCAACGGCATTTCCCTTTGACTTGGACATTTTTTGTCCGTTTTCGTCCTGCACAAGTCCGAGAACGATAACGTTCTTATACGGCGCTTTGTTGAACAAAAGCGTCGACTCCGCAAGCAGTGAATAGAACCAGCCTCTTGTTTGGTCAACAGCCTCGCTGATGAAGTTTGCCGGGAAGTTTTCCTTAAATACATCCTCGTTTTCAAACGGATAATGCCACTGTGCAAACGGCATTGCGCCCGAGTCAAACCAGCAGTCTATAACCTCCGGAACTCTGTGCATTTCCTTGCCGCAGTGCGGACACTTTATCGTTACGGCGTCAATGAACGGTCTGTGCAGTTCAATATCATCGGGGCAGTTATCGGACATCGACTTTAATTCTTCAATCGAGCCTACAACGTGTCTTTCGCCGCATTCGCACTCCCAGATATTAAGCGGAGTTCCCCAGTAACGGTTACGGCTGAGTCCCCAGTCCTGAACGTTTTCAAGCCATGAGCCAAAACGTCCCTCGCCTATTGACTTCGGAATCCAGTTTATGGTTTTGTTATTTCTTATGAGATCGTCCTTTACGGCGGTCATTTTAATAAACCACGTATCTCTTGCGTAATAGATAAGCGGCGTATCGCATCTCCAGCAGAACGGATAGCTGTGTTCAAACTTGGGAGCGCTGAAAAGCAATCCACGCTCATCAAGGTCTTTAAGGACTTCCTTATCAGCGTCTTTACAGAACACGCCCGGCCAGAGAGTATCCTCGGTCATTTCACCCTTGCCGTCAACCAACTGCAGAAACGGAAGATCGTATTTTCTGCCTACATTTGAGTCATCCTCACCGAACGCCGGCGCAATATGAACGATACCCGTACCGTCCGTAAGAGTTACATACGTATCGCATACAACGTAATACGCCTTTTTCTTCAGCTTGCTGTACGGATACAGTGCCTTGTATTCTTTATATTCAAGGTCTTTGCCAACATATTCTTCAACGATTTCATATTCTTCAAAATGCTTTTCAACAAGCGCTTTTGCAAGAATATAGTATGTTCCGTCCGCCTTTATTTTCACGTATTCCTCATCGGGGTTTACGCAAAGTGCGGTGTTTGACGGAAGCGTCCACGGAGTGGTTGTCCATGCGAGGAAGTATGTGTTTTTCTCACCTTTAACGGCAAATTTTGCCGTGGCACTGCGCTCCTTGACGTCCTTATATCCCTGTGCCACCTCGTGCGAAGAAAGCGGAGTTCCGCATCTCGGGCAATACGGTACTATTTTATGCCCTTTATACAAAAGTCCCTTTTCCCATATTTTCTTTAATGCCCACCATTCGGACTCTATAAAATTATTATCGTATGTTACGTAAGGGTCGTCCATATCCGCCCAGAAGCCTACCGTCTGCGAGAAATCCTCCCACATACCCTTATACTTCCAAACGCTTTCCTTACACTGCTTTATGAACGGCTCAAGTCCGTATTCTTCAATCTGTTCCTTGCCGTCAAGTCCGAGTTTTTTCTCGACTTCAAGCTCAACGGGAAGTCCGTGCGTGTCCCAGCCCGCTTTTCTCAAGACTTTATAGCCTTTCATTGTGCGGTAACGGGGAATCATATCCTTGATTACACGTGTGAGTACGTGACCTATATGCGGCTTGCCGTTTGCCGTCGGAGGTCCGTCATAAAACGTATACGTTTCTCCGTCACGTCTTTCATCAATACTTTTCTGAAAAATGTTATTTTCCTTCCAAAATTCACAGGTTTTCTTTTCACGCTCAACAAAATTGAGGTTAGGGTCTACCTTATTGTACATTTTGCGCCATTCCTTTCTTATATTAATTAAAAAGGCTTTCGTCCCGTATCGAGACGAAAGCCTTTGCTTTCGCTGTACCACTCGTCATACTAACATATGCGTTCCTGTAACGGCGGAAAAACCGTCATAGCTTACTGAGGAAAAAAGGTTTCGGCTATGCTGCTCCCAAGTGATTTTCGTCCGATAATACTCACTGCCGCACTTACACCGTCTGCGGCTCGCTGTTTGCTTTCCTGTCGGATTACTGTCTTGTTCAACGCATTTTTTTAATTGTCAAATACATTATATTACAAAAATCCCGTAATGTCAACTGTTTTTATTTTATATCGTCCACAGCAGACATAAGATTTGAGCAAAGCTGACGTATTCTCGCTTTATACGCCTCAACGTCCGCCTTTATCGAGAGCATTTCCTGATGCTTTTTTATATGCTCCTCGTCTATCTGCTTTGCAAGGCGCACCGCATCAAGCTTTGCACGGCTTATAATCGTCTGCGCCTCAAGCTCCGCATTGCGCTTCATATCCTCGGCGTTCTTTTTTGCGGTGTCGAGCGATTTTTCCATTGCGCTTTCCATTCCCTGGTACTGCTCCACCGCCTGAGTTAAAAGTCCTATTCTGTCCTTTAAAGTCTGATTTTCCTTGCACAATGCCTCGTAATCATGAATTACCTCGTCAAGAAAATCATCTACCTGATCGCAGTCATATCCTTTAATCTTTTTTTCAAATTCTTTGTCCTGAATATCGACCGGTCTTAACATAGAACCCCCCGTTCCGCCGCATATGCGGCTAAAATTAATATGCTCATATACTCTTTTTAAGAGTTATATGCTGTCTGCCCTTTCTCGTTTCATTGCCGACATCGGCAACGACAAAGCGCCCGAAACCGCGTATCGAAAGAAGGTCGTTTACAGAAAGAGTTTTTGAACCGTCGCTCACTTCACGATGATTAAGCTTTACCTTGCCTTCTTCGATAAGCCGTGCGGCATCCTGTCTTGAAAGCTTTGCGACTGCCGCCGTTACCGCATCAATACGCATTGACGCACACACCGTTTCGATTTCCTCATATCTGCGCTTTGGCGCAACAAAGCCGTTAAGCTCTATAATCTCCGTTTTAACGCCCTTATTTCCTATTTTACGGATATTTTCTTTTATATATTCCGCCGAATCGGTGCATACAAAAACATATGCATACCCGTTCTCGACAATAATATCACCCATTTTACTGCGTTCAAGTCCCAGCGACATAAGCGTGCCGAGATAATCGCGATGAGTGAGTTCATTTTTAAAACTGCACTGTATTTTAAGTACCGTTATCGGAAAAGCGTCCCCCGACGGCTCCTCCCATTCGGGAAAAACGCCGAGAAGCATACGCTCGCTTTCATCATATCCGCCGTAAAACATATAATTGCAGTCATACGGGAAATGAAATTCGTCCTTTATAAGAGCAACCTCTCCGCCGTCAAGAAACTGCGAAAACCTTGCACAGGAATATTTTCCGCACAATCGCACAATATCCTCAACTTTTGCGATAACCAATCTTTCCTCGCTTGTCATACATTCCAGTCAAACGAATTTTTTGTCTGCGCCTGTACGCTGTCACCCGTAATATCCACACCGTGCGGAGATGCTACAAATATCTCGCCCGAAACACGCTTTACGTTTCCGTCAAGCCCATAAGACGTTCCGGTAACGAAATCAAGCGCACGTCTTGCGTCCGCTTCGGGCATATTTCCCAGATCGAAAATTACCAGTCTGCGTGCCTTTACCTCATCGGCAACTCTCTGCGAGTCGTTGAAATCGGTCGGCTTTATAACCTTTATTCTCGAACCGCTCGCACTGTTTACCGGCACTACCTTCGGCATACGCTTAAAATGCGGTTTTGTTTCCTCCTCTGCCTCCGCCTCGTCATCTTCGTAGTAATCGTCCTCGTAATCCTCGTCCTCGCCTATTCCCACGAAGCTCTTGATTGACTTTAAAATACTCATTTGTTTAGCCCCCTATTTTAGAATAATCTCTTTTACCGAAAATTGCACTGCCTATGCGTACGATATTTGCGCCGCATTCGATTGCGTCCTCAAAATCGCCGCTCATACCCATTGATAAGTAATCCATACTTACGTTGTCATATGTTTTCATTTTTGTGTCCGAAAACAACTTATGCATATTATTAAAATGCAGCTTGTTTATATTGCTGTCCCCCGTGTTCGGAGCTATTGTCATAAGCCCTCTGACTTTCAGGTTAGGCGTATTCGCCGCATATTTTAAAACAGAATCCAGTTCCTCGGGCGCTATCCCCGATTTGCTTTCCTCGCCGGATATATTGACCTGTATCAAAATATCCATAACCTTTCCGCATGCTCTTGCACGGGCGTCTATTTCGTCCATAAGCTTTACGGAATCAACGCTGTGTATCATACAGCATTTATCTATCACATACTTTACTTTATTGGTCTGCAAATGCCCTATCAGATGCCAGTTTACCGGCTCTACCGCATTATACTTATCTCTTACCTCCTGCGGCTTGTTCTCGCCTATGTCGGTAACGCCTGCCGCAATCGCCGCATTTATCATCTCGGGAGGGTGAGTTTTCGTTACCGCCACAAGCAAAATATCACTGCGCTTGCGTCCGCTTTTTTGTGCGGCGTTTTCAATGCGCTTTTCAACCTCCGAAAGCCTTTGAGCTATGTCTTGCATTTTATCGCTCTCCTATGATTATTGTGTCCATTTTGGATATTTTATTCTGCGCAGTATCCGTTGACGTTATGATTACGGAGTTATCCTCCGTATCGCTGTAGAGTATTTCACACTCGCATTTGTACTGCTTGTTTCCCGCCGTTGCCAGAACGCTGTGCTTGCCGTCCTCGGTGCGGATAGCCTGTATCGGCACTTTATAGCCGGTATAGCGGTTAAAGATAATGTCCACGTCTGCGTCCCTGTAAGCGAACGCTCCCTCAAGATACTGCGTGAATTTTATCATTAAAAGCACTTTATTGTTCTCATCCGGTTCGGATATGCTGTAAATCGTTCCCGTTGTTTCGGAGTCCGCAATATTTTTAAAGCGCACCGTTACCTTGGAACCGACTTTACAACCGGACGTTTTGTCGCTCTCAATCGGAACAAGCACGTACCACAAATGATTGTTTATTACCTTGCATATGGGATCGCCTGTCGAAACGTTTCCGCTTATGTTTCCGTAAGCGTCACGGTTGCTGTCGAGTCCCTCTATATACTCCGCCGTATATTCCTTTATTCTGTCGGGCTTTAAAACTGTTTCCAATCCGTCAAGATAAGTGGAGAAAATACCCGATATTTCGGTGAATATCTCGTCTTTATTTGTGCCTATTCTGTTTTCGATAGCCTGCTTTTGCTGCTGCAAATCGTTTAAGCGGTTATCCTCTGACAAATCCTCGCCGGCACGGAGCTTATTAATATCCTCTTTATATCTCGCTATCTGAGAAATATTTTTCTCGTCTGCGGCGTCAAACACAGCGTTTGACTTTGCCGCTATCTGCGCCTCTACGGACGTGGAGTCCGAGGTATATAGCGAGCTTTTTTTCATTTCGTTGGTTTCGTGAGCTATTTTCTTGTCTACAACGCTCAATTCCTTAATCGTATCACTGCTTATGGCACCGCTGTACACTGTGCTTACTATTGCGTCTTTCGATACTCTTGCGCCCTCCAGGACATGGTTATATATTGTGCCCGTATTGCGTGCATAGTACACAATTTCGTCACGCACGACAAATCCCTTTGCCGAAATGCTCTCCTCGTGCGTTTCCGCTTCGACAGGCACGGAATTGAGGGGCGAGTTGACATATCTGATAACAAAAATCAGCATAGCCGCAACCAATATGCAGAATAATACTGCCGCTTTCTTCTTCATTATGCCTCCTCGGTTTATCATTCATCATCAAGGTCTTTTGTTTTAACTGCGGAAGAACCGCCCGATGAGCCGCCGCTGCTTGAAGGCGAAGAACTGCCCGATGAGCTGCTCTCGCCCGATGATGCCGACGAAGATGACTGCGACTTACCCGATGATGCTGACGAGGAACTGCCCGACGAAGAAGATTTCGACGAAGAACTTCCCGACGATGTTCCCGATGATGACGAGCCGGACGATGAAGATGACGAACTGCTCTTACTCTGCTTTGTTTCGGACGAGCTTGAAGATGACGAAGCCTTTTTCTCGTTCTCTTTACTGCTGTCCGATTTCGACTGCGAAGAACCGCCCGATGATTTATCATTCGGATTTTCAATCGTTATTCCCTCAGCGTCATATCCGAACACAGTCTGCACAAGCTCCTTTGTCTTATCCAGATCAACCTCCCACACATCGCCGTTTGACGAATCGTGTCCGTAGTTACCCGGAAGCTCATAGCTTTCAATATTCTTACTGCTGAAATTCGTAAGATATTTTGAATATTTTATAATATCCTTAGCCGTAAAGTTTGTTTTTATTTCCGAAGTAATCGCCTGGAATATTGCGGGGACTTTGAGTATCATTGCCGCATTGACCTTCTGATCGACAATAGCCTTTATAAGCTTTTGCTGCATTTCTATTCTGCCCTTGTCGCCCTCGGGGTAGCCTTTAAAATAATACTTTCCCGTTTTCTCATTGTAATATATGGGATTTCCGTGACGGTAACGCATTACCCATACCGCCTGCTGACCGTTCAGCTTATAATCGCCGGGGGGCAGATCAATATGCAGACTCTGCACAGGGTCATCATACACCATACCCACGCCGTCACCGTAAAGGTCGGGTATTGTAAAGTCTATCGGCCCAAGCTCGTCCACAACGTGCGCAACTGCGTCAAACGAGAAATCCACATAATAGTTTATCGGAATACCCGTTATTCTGTTTACTGCCTCACAGGTTGCCGTCGGACCGCCTATAACGCCGTTTTTCATATACGCATGAGCGGCGTTTATCTTCTGGTATCTGTTTCCCACAAAAACCTTTGTATCACGCGGGATTGACAGCATCTTAACCTGTCCCGATTCCGTATCATAGCTTGCAAGCATAATTGCGTCCGTACGCAGTCCGTCCACGTCCGTACACATAAGCAGTACGTTTATTTTTCCTCCGTAAGCTTCAACCGTCGAGGTGTTGTCCACCTCCTCGCCGTTAAGACCGGCGCTGTAATTTATTCCAAGACAAGCAAGCGTTCCTATAAGCATAACGCCAAGCGTTATCCCCAAAACCTGAAAGTAACGTCTTGCATTAAATTTCGTTTTCACATTAATCTCCATTCCGCCGCCGATAAGCAGCTGTAAATACAACCGCAAAACACACCGTGCATATTCTTCACGGTTCGTTTTTGCATTATGTAAACCCCAAGGTTATCTTCCATATTAAAATACACACATCTATTATACCATTGAACAAAAAATACGTCAATATAAATCTTGACAGATTTTTTGAACATTTTATTAAATTTACGTAACAAAAAAAGGAGCCGCAGCTCCTTACAAACCGTTTACGGTTTGTCTGCTTTTATATGTTTGTCGGATATGACTCTATCGCTCCGTACTTTTGAACGCTTTTTGCACAGTAATTGTTTGACGCTTTCACAAAGCTTTTCAATTCGCTTTCGGTTATCTCCTCCAAGCGTTTTTGGCTGTGATGCAGACTGTACAAAAATGAGCCGATAAACGCATCTCCGGCGCCGGTGGTATCTTTTGCCGAAATTTTTTCTGACGGAACATATATTTCCGATTTGTCCGTATACGCATATGCGCCCTCTGCACCGCAGGTGCATAAAACAATTTTTGCAGTATGCAATAATTGTTTACAGCCGTCTTTGATATTTTGGCAACCCGTTATAAAGCCTATCTCCTCGTCCGATACTTTTATTATGTCCGCCATAGGTAAAAATTCATCAATCGCCGATTTAAGCAAATCCGTATCATTCCACAGCGGAAGTCTTATATTAGGGTCAAAGCTGATTATTGCGCCGTTTTTCTTTGCAAGCTCGATCGCTTTTCTGTGTGCGCCTTTCATAGGAAAATCTCCCAAAGACACCGAGCAGAAATGCAGGGCAAAGCAATCCTCAAAAACGCTTTCGGACAAATTATCCGCACTGTAGAGCATATCCGCAGACGGATTTCTGTAAAATGAAAACGTGCGGTTTCCCTCGCCGTCAAGGCTCACAAATGCAAGCGCCGTATTTGCCGCTTTTGTGAAAACAACGTTGTCAAGTCCTATATTGAATGCCTTAAGCTCATCGGCTATTTTATGCCCGAACGGGTCGTCGCCAAGCTGTGTTATAAGCTGTGTTTTTCCGCCGAGCTTTGAAAACGCTCCCAGGACATTTGCCGGCGCTCCTCCCGTTTTCGGCGAAAATGATTTTACCTCCGAAAATCCGCAGTTCCTTTCATTCGGTATAAAATCTATAAGCGCCTCACCTATTGCAAATAATGTGTTTTTCATCACTGCTCCTCCTTATTTGGGTTTTATCAAATTCTCCGGCTTTATTTTACGTATTCGATACGGTCCGAAACAGATGTGATTATCACCCGGAAAACTGCTATAATATTTTATGCTTACATAACGTTCTTTAAACTGCCGCAAAATTTCCTCGTCCGTCCTTCCGAGCGTTTTAACAATTATCCGCTGTGTAAAACCTCTGTCTGTTTTTAAATCCACATTTACAAAAAAATATCCGTCGCCCGAGGTGTAGCATACCAAATCGTCACTCTTTTGCGGATAAGCTCTTACATTCACTGCCTCCAGCTTTTCGGACGGATTGTATACCCTATAATCTACTTCTACAAGCCGATAATCCTGCGGATTATCAAGTACCTGACGGCATTTTTCTATGTCGGGATTATCCCACGTCCCCATAGGATTTTCCAAATCATACGATGCATTAAGGACATCGGCAATCTCTATTTTTTCAACCGAAAAATTTTCCGTATGCAACACTCTCCCAAATATGTACGCACAGCAAAATCCCAAAGCTACCGCTGCCGCCAAAACGGCAATAACCGCCCTTTTCATAATATTTCCTCCTTTAATGAGTTCTTAATCAGTATTAAGTCTTGCTATCTTTCCGAATGTTCCCAACCGCAAATTAAATTCGGAACAGATGTACATGCCTCAATAATTGTATTCTGTTTATTATTTTCATAGTCCCATACAACAACACTATGCCCCAATACAATACCATTGCGGAAAATATTTTTGATTGCTGTCCATATGGATAATTCATCTTCTATAAGTACCTCTCTGCCTGTCGGCGAGAAACAATAGCTGTATGCCTTGCCGTTATACTCATACTCCGTATTCGTTTGCAAATTCTTAACAATCAGCTTATCTCCGTTTCTATATGCCATATCATATCCGCATATAACAGGCTCACGTCCCATACCGTTTTCTTTTGTTTCCCCCGACAAAATGTCGACGGATTTTATCTTGTTATTTTTGTCAGAATAGTATAAATCTTCACCATTGTCCGACCACGAATAAACTGTTGAGCCATTATCCTGTACTATGATTTTCTTTTCCCGCGTTTCAATATTATACAAAAATATACAATTATCGTTAGACAAACTTAACAGCTTATCATTGCATACCGCAAAATAATCAAACGTTTCACCTTGATAAACAGTTGTTTTCTCTTTGGTATTTAGGTCATATTCGCTTATAGCATTATACTCATTTATCAAAAGCGTATTATTTTTTGATAACACAGCTTGAAATTCATTTATCCCCGTATTTTGAAATTCTTTCGTTCTGCAATCATATACAATTATTTCTTTGTTGCCGTCGTTATTCATATTGAGCAAA
The DNA here is from genome assembly GCA_002438865.1 of Clostridiales bacterium UBA6363. Lineage (GTDB taxonomy): Bacteria > Bacillota > Clostridia > UBA1381 > UBA1381 > UBA4716. Next base: position 4,129 of record DJRJ01000081.1, on the reverse strand, counting down.
ATTTTTCCCTCAAGGTCGATTGTATTGTGTGCATAAAATATTTTAATACACAATATCAATATAATTGCTATGCCCAATATCCATGCATATTTTTTCACACATATCCCCCCTGTTTAACCGTCAATATACCCTTAAACTCATTTTTAATCGGAGAAGCAATATCCCAGCTTAACAGCTTAATTTTGTACTTGTCCCATAATTCGTCCGCCGATATTATGTATGCATTTAACCTGTGACTTTCAAAATCATCGGTATACCATGCGTCAGGAAACGGAATATTGATCTTATCGTAAATTTCATTATCTCCCATAAAAAATGCACCTGCCTCCCAATGATTGATATTTGGGGAGAAAAAAATTTCTGTTTCTTGCTCTTTAAATAATGTAATTCGTTCCTTACCGCTTTTTAAACAAGATTTCCATTTTCGATATATCCCTCGTGCCGCATCAGCCGCAAACCCGTCATAATCACAAATTAAGGTGTCTTTTACCTCATGAATTTCCCCGTCATATTCAAACGTCAAACAGAATGGAAATTCCCCATGTTTTACTACAGGTCTTTTAGGAATAATTTCAATGTACGGTACTATTTTAAAAATCGCCCCTAAAACACCAATAGACAGAATAATGATTAAAATATGCTTTTTCATTAATATTCCTGCTTTCTTAACATCTAAATTATTCCATTTTTTCAAATTTGAACTCATCATTGATATATTTATCATATGTGCCGTTCACTCTGTTAAAATGATGTTTACCCTCTTTTAATTTGAGGTTATTCTCTTTCATATATTCTGCAATTTTTAAGCGGACATCAGGTTCTATCTGCTTCAAAGTGTCAGTAGTACCGCTCGGATTTATAAAGTCTTTATAATCCACTGTCTGATTTTGTTCCACAACAAGATCAGCATAATCTTTTGCAACAACAAGTTCCGTTGTACCCATCCAATACCAAACATATCCTGCAAAAGCCACTGCCGATATGCCGAGTATAATTAACACTGCTGTAATCACTCTTAATACAATTTTTGATTTTGGCATTTTACTCCCTCCTCTAATCACAGTGTACACTTAAATATCGGATTAAGCAACCCCAAATAGAACTTTATATGTCCTCTCGCCGAAAGATCCTTTACATAATATCTCTTTTTATATGTACTGCTCTCAGCTATCATAATAACACGGTACGGGCGCATAATTGTCAAATCCTTTATACGTATTCCGCCAAAGATTTTCGGAGATTTAACAATCAGCGTTATACCTCTGAACATAAAAATATCATCAATCGCCAAGTCTTTTGGGTCAATCATTCCGTAAAACATGACATCGCCTGCAAAACTGTTATTTGTACTTTCCTTAACACGAAACGAAGTTCCGCCCGTAGTTACCTGCCTGCCGACTATTGATACATCGCAGGCAATATTCTTTTCTCTTGCCATGATTTGGGCATATTTGTTTTCATAATCTTCTATGTACACCGTTTCGCATACCGGTACACAAAACTCAATAAAAACAATACATGCGGCTATAAGTATACTCAATTTTTCTTTTGTTGTCAGTTTCATATAATCACCGTTTTTATAAGCTTTAACCTATATAGTCTGCCACGATTGTACCGTAATCCTTATAAATAAAAATACCCGCATAATCCACATACATAATCGGCTGATTATTTTCATCATACTTTTTTAAAACCACATTCCATGTTTTATTATTCTCATCGTACCTTACATTAAAATCATCATTTTCGTATTCTTTTCCCGTACGGACTTTATAAATAAGCTTGCCGTATTCTATTGCCGTTTCCTCGTCCGGTATGCAGTTACCTTTGAAATTATGTGTTATTAAAAAATTCTTATCGATTATTTCCGAACGTTTTTTGCAAAACACTGCCGACTGTACGACTATGACAATTAATAAAAATATAATTATATATGTTTTTTTGTCTGCTTTCCTTATCATTTTATACCTCCTGTTCTCAGCGGAGGCGCAATACACCTCCGCCGCTGTAACTGTATCACCACTTTCGCCACTTCTGAGGAATAAAGCCCATTAAGGTTTTTAAATCTCTGCTCCTCTTTTTGGTGAGGTCTACCATATCATCTGTATTCTCAAAAATTTTCTTTTCATCATCATTGAAATAATTAAGATCCGCTTTTTCAATAAAAATTTCGTTGTATGTGTCTAATATTGCATAATTGATTCCAAGCTTGCTCGGATTGGTTATCAAATACACCTTTTCATCAATCTGTATATAGTACTGTATGAAACTCCCTATACTTTTTTGTTTTTTGCGTCATATAAGAAGTAAGCATCGGCAACGTCCAACAGTTGATATTCTCCTTTTTCATCAAAATACGTAGCCGCACCATATGTACCGTACTGCGTGCCGGGACAAATAGTCATTATTGAAATCACCACAAAGCCGACCGCTACACATATGCCTAAAACAACACCGATTATTTTAATTATTCTTTTCATTTTGATCACCCCCCGTTAATGTTAACATCAACACACAGCTCCGTATTTTTCTTCTCACCCACATTATACCATAAGAGTTTTTATTGTGCAACCATTTTTTACACTATGTGACATAATTTTATCGTCATATCCATCACAAGGAAGGAATATAATTATTACAACAAAACTTTGCGGAGGTTTACTGTGTTTAACATATTTGTAGTTTCGTTTTCTTATGCGGCGGCGCTTGTCGGCGCAGGGTTTGCATCGGGTCAGGAGATAATAAGCTTTTTTGTCAGGTACGGAAAGGCAAGCCTTTTCGGGATAATGCTGTCCTCTTTGCTGTTTGGTCTGTTTGCGGCGGTAATACTCAGCAAAAGCATTGAGTTTAAAACAGACTGCTACAGCGATTATTTAAGAAAGCTTATGCCACGTCCGATTGAGCGTTTATCCGAAGCGGTAACGGTTTTGTACGGGCTGTCGGTTTTTTGCGTGATGTCGTCCTGCTGCGGACGTATGGGATATATGCTGTTCGGTGCAGACATACGCATAGGCATTGCCGTTATGTGCGCACTGTGTGCGGCGGTGCTGTTTACCGGCACGGACGGCGCAATAAATTTTAATGCTGTCCTCGGTGCTGTCATTACAATCGGAACGATTGCGTGCTGTATTTACCTTCTTGCATACCGTGAGCATCAGACCTTTTCAAACAACACGAAAATGACTATGTCCGCCCTTAGCTATTCCGGATACAACTTACTCACCGCAGGGGCGGTGCTTGTACCCATGAGCAAGCGCATCAAAAACAAAACCGACGCATATTTAACAGGGGCGGTAAGCGCTTGCATAATGTTTTCAATGATGTTACTGATATGGGGAATTTTAAGTATATACTACGGCAAAATCAATCTCGGCGAAATCCCGATGCTCACAATGGTAATGCGCCAGAACACGGCCGTTACAGTTATTTACGGATTACTGCTGTTTGCGGCGGTGCTGTCAAGTGCGGTGTCGAGCGGTATCAGCACGGTCAATATAATAGGCACATACGCCGGGCGCATACCGGCGTGCATTATAACAATTTTATGCGGATTATGCTTCGGAATGACCGCCTTTTCCGCCTTGATTGACACCGCATACCGCTATTGCGGATACGTCGGAATTTTTGTGGTAATTTATATACTTATATTTTCTGTAAAAGGGCGAAAATTAAAGAAAAACAAAGAAAATAAGAGATATTTAAGCGAAAATTAGCCAAAATCGCCCGTAATCGTGTTTGATTAAAGGAAATATTCGTGGTATTATATTTAAGTCGTTTGACGAAGGATGTGGAAAGAACTACGGGATGTAGCGCAGTTTGGTA
>DJRJ01000081.1:0-154 GCA_002438865.1 Clostridiales bacterium UBA6363 | reverse complement strand
CGAGCCCTGTAACTCCCACCACATAAATTTGCTGGTATAGCTCAATTGGTAGAGCAGCTGATTTGTAATCAGCAGGTCGTAGGTTCGAGTCCTATTACCAGCTCCACGGGACAAGCATTTGCTTGTCCCCTGAATATGGGAGAGTTCCCGAGTG
>DJRJ01000012.1:12222-15923 GCA_002438865.1 Clostridiales bacterium UBA6363 | reverse complement strand
AGTTATCGCACTTTTTTATTTAAGATGCTGACTTCAATTTTTAATCATTTTTTGAGAAAGGCTCTTTTTTCTGTTTAAAATTAAATATGCAATCACACATATAATAACCGACAGCGCCGAACCGAGAGGAGGAGCCGTTCCCATAGGGAACAGCGTATCCGCAAACATTTCGGACATAATATATGCAACAGGTATGCGCACAAATAATATTGACGCCGCATTGTGTATAAACGAAAGCTCCGATCTTTCCATAGCGCAGAAATATCCGCTGAAGCAAAACGACGCTCCGGCAAAAACACAGTCCCATATGTAACTCCTGAGGTATTCCCCTCCGAGCCGCATAACTTCTGCGTCATTTTCAAATATTCCTACTATTTCTTCCGCAAAGAACTGCGTAATAAACGATACGATTATCCCGAAACCGACTGCAAATAATATTGCGTATTTAAGCGTAAGTTTTGCTCTTTCGGGCTTTTTCGCACCGAGATTTTGCGCCGCCAGAGCCGAAACAGACGAAAGCATCGAAGACGGCACAAGAAAAAATATTCCTATAACCTTTTCAACTATTCCCACTGCGGCGGCATCGTTTAAACCACGGTTGTTTGCTATTATCGTTATCACCATAAACGAAATCTGTATAAATCCGTCCTGTAAAGATATAGGCACGCCCGTTTTCAAAATTTGTTTCATTGTATCGTAAACAGGCTTGAAATCCGATTTTTTAATATGTATTCCCGTGTCACGCTTTAATATCACAATAAGCGAAATAATAACGCTTATCGTCTGCGAAAGCGAAGTTCCAAGCGCCGCTCCGGCAGGTCCCATATCAAAAATCCCCATAAAAATATAATCGAGTATAATATTTGATACACACGCCGCCGCTATAAAATACATCGGACTTTTTGAGTCGCCCAAACCACGGAAAATCGAGCTTATGATATTGTATGCCGTAATAAAAGGAATACCCATAAAGCATATGGTAAGGTAATTGACCGTACCGCCGAAAGCCTCCTCTGGAGTCGACATAACACGTGCAATCGGCTTTACAAGCACCAAAAGCAAAACAGTAAAAAATATTGCAGCAATCGTAAAAATCGTTATAGTGTTTCCTATTGCGGCGGACGTTTCTTTTTTATTTTTCGCACCCACACTGCGGCTTACCGTTACGGTGGTTCCCATTGCAAGTCCCACTATCATAACCGTCAGCATATGCATAACCTGACTGCCTATCGAAACGGCTGTGATGTCCGCCACTCCGCCGAATTGTCCTATAATGAAAAGGTCTGCCATTCCATAGAATGTCTGCAAAAAATATGACAGAAAAAACGGAATTGAGAAATATAATAAATTTTTAAATACACTGCCCGTTGTAAGATTTCTTTCCATATAAAACACTTTCCTTTCGCCGAATTAATTATTATTCTATACCAAATATAAAAAATTGTCAAATTAAAAACGGGAACAAAAAATCTGTTTTTTGTGTCTAATAATGTGTAAGGGCTTTTATTCACAAAAAGAAAGGAATGATTATTATGAATAAAAAAGTATTATCAATTATTCTTGCTTCGGCAATGGCATTGAGCGCCTTTACTGCGGTAAGCGCAGCGGAGGACGTTGTTAATGAAAACCCCGAGATCATATCGGTTCGGGAAAAAGGCGAGCCTACATTTGTAAAATCGGAGGAACTGACGGTTAAGAGCATAAAGGACGGCGTTATAGAAGCAGAAAAGAAAAACGCTGTAAAAGACGAAAAAGCAAAAGATGAAAATGAAGTCGTAAACGGGCTTAATAATATAGTTGAGCTTAATACATATAAAGCCGTATTTTATAAAAATGACGGTACTGAAATAAAGCTTGAAGATATTAAAGAGGGCGATTCAATAACCGCATTCACAAGAGCAACCGAGCCTACGGTTTTAAAGCTTCCGGAAACATATACTCCGGCAGTAATCATTTTGAATGAAGAGGGCAAAGACGGAAACGTTACGGTTTCAACATTCAGAAAAGACGCTGATACGGACGGCTATATAAATGCAGAAAAGAATCTTATTATCTTCCTCCCCGAGGGATTTAAGGAAAATAAGAGAGCCGGAAACGATTATATAGTATTCTATACAATAACAACAAAAAGCATCCCGCCGCAGACAACACCTGAAAAGCTTGTTCTTCTTGAAGAAGATGAGCCTGTAACGAAAATAATCCCGTACACGGACGTAAAAGCGGACGATAAATTCACCGACAGCATATTAAAGGCTACGGAAATGGGACTTGTAAACGGTGTTTCGGATACCGAGTTTGCACCCGAGGGAAATATGACAAGAGCAATGTTTGTAACTGTTCTCGGCAGACTTGACGGCGTTGAGCCGGCAGAGAGCGAAAATTCATTTGCGGACGTTGTAAAGGGCAGCTACTATGCAGGATATGTTGATTGGGCGCAGAAGAACGGAATTGTTGAAGGATATTCCGACACGGAATTTGCTCCCGAACAGGAAGTAACACGTGAGCAGATGGCGGCAATTCTTTACAGATACGCAAACTATAAGAAGATTGAAACCGAAACGGTTGCAAAGAACACCAACATATTAAGCTATAACGATGCGCAGAGCATTTCGGAATATGCGGTTGAAGCAATGCAGTGGGCATGCGGACAGGACGTATTGGTTGAAAGAAGCGAAGGTTATATAAATCCTTCGGATAACGCAACACGTGCCGAAGCTGCAAACGCTGTGGTTGTTCTTTCGGGACTTAAAGGCTGATAAAAAATCCTCCCCAAAGGATAATAAAACTCTAAAGGGTAAAAGAGCAGGTGCAACCATTTTGGTTGCACCTGTTCTTTTTATGAAAAGAAACAATACTTATCTCTATTTAAAAAACAATACAAAAGATGCCGATATTGTTAATATTTTACGGGGCTTTATTTTTACTCCGTTATGTGTTACAATATTATAGCGGTCATTAAACTGCGGAATAAAATAAAATTCAGAGGATAAAATGAGTAAGATAAAAAATGTCTCAGCCGAACGGGAAAAAGCCATTACCTATGATAAATTATTTTGGCTCTTTACAGCAGGGAGTATTTTGGGCGTAATTATCGAGGGAGTATATTGCTTAATCAAAAAAGGTCATTGGGAAAGCCATGTCGTTTCGGTTTTCGGCGCTTTCAATATTCTTTACGGTTTGGGTACGGTGTTGTTTTATGTTGCGGCAAACGCCCTTAGAAGAAAAACACTTTTCTCAAAAACGGTCATACTTATGCTTGGCGCTACCTTTTTGGAATTGATTTGCGGACTTGTATTAAAATATGCTTTGGGTATGCGTGCGTGGAATTACCACGACATAATTTGGAATTATAAAGGTCTTGTTTGCGTGCCTTTTACAATTATATGGGGACTGGCAGGGCTTGTGTTCTGCACTCTGTATCCTTATATAAATTTTTGGCTCGAAAAACTCACCGAGAAAATACCGCATTACTTTTGCGTTGCATGCAGTTTGTTTATGGCAGTAAATCTCATTTTAACGGGATTATCCATTATACGCTGGAGCGAAAGGCATTATAATGTAAATTCAAGCAGTGCGGTTCAAACGTATTTGGATAAAAAAATGCCCGATTGGTGGATGAGCAAGCGCTTTGTTGAGTGGGAATTTCTTGATAAATAAAAAATGAGCCTGTCGACAAAACATTGTCGACAGGCGAAAAAAGT
>DJRJ01000012.1:0-12064 GCA_002438865.1 Clostridiales bacterium UBA6363 | reverse complement strand
CAATAACAAAGAAGACAAACCGTTGCGGTTTGTCTTTGTTTTAATTATTCAGAAAAATTTTCTCTTAAAATTTTTATTTCCTCCGCATATCCGTCAAGCTCGTTCGGCGTTTCGAGATAAAACGGCAGATTTTTAAGCGACGGGTGGTTGATTATTCTTACGATTGCGTCAAGCCCTATACTGCCCTGACCGATCTTTTCGTGACGGTCCTTGTGCGAGCAAAACGGGTTTTTACTGTCGTTTAAGTGTATCGCTTTGAGCCTGTCAAGTCCGATTATTCTGTCAAACTCGTCAAGCACTCCGTCGAGATTGTTCACAATGTCATAGCCTGCGTCGTAAACGTGGCACGTGTCAAGGCATACGCCGAGCTTTTCGCTGAGATTTGTGCGGTCGATTATCTCACGCAGCTCCTCAAATTTCGAGCCTACCTCACTGCCCTTTCCCGCCATTGTTTCAAGCAGTACGCAGGTGGTTGTTTCGGGCGTGAGAATATTATTCAGCTGATTTGATATAAGCTCTATCCCCGTTTCAATTCCCTGTCCAACGTGGCTTCCCGGGTGAAAATTATACATCTGCCCCGGTGTGTGTTCCATTCTTTTCAAATCGTCCGCCATGGTGTTGTGCGCAAATTCACGCACACGCTCCTCTGCCGAGCAGGCATTTAAGGTGTACGGCGCATGAGCGAGAATTTTTACAAATCCGTTGTCTTTCATAAACTCAAGAAATGAGCGTACATCGCTTTCGTCAATGTCCTTTGCCGCACCGCCTCTCGGATTTCTCGTAAAAAACTGAAACGTGTTCGCACCTATGCTTTTTGCCGTTTCACCCATGTTGAGATAACCCTTTGAAGCCGACAAATGACAGCCTATCGTTAATTCCATAATTTTTTCCTCCGCATAAAGTTTTTTATGTATCCGACACCGCACATAGGATAAGCCTTGCATTTTCCTCGTAAACTTCGTCAAGTGCGGACATCGGTAAGGGATTTTTCCCCGTGCCTATCTCAACGGTAAATCCCATACGCCCGAACTCGGATATAAACCAGTCCTTGCAGCCGCCGTATGCCGCCGTACCTTCGGGACGTGCGGCAGTGTATCCGCTCTCCTGTGCCATTTCCTGTACTTTTTCCTCCGCACCGTTCGGCACAAAGCCGTTGAAATCGTAATAAATTTCTCTGCCCTGCGAGTGGAACGATAAAAGAATATCACAGTTGATTTCACGAATAAAATCAACCACCGCCTGCGTTTCAGGCTCGCTTTCGGGGTATTCTCCGCCGAATTTTGTGGGCGATGGCTTTTCCATTATCATATGCCAGTCCGCATTGTGGTTGTGGTTTAAATCCACACCTCTTGCATTCGCCTGCCATACGCTGTTAAAGCTGTGTATGCCGGCAAGACTTATAAGTTTTCGGTGATACGGGTTTGTTATGTCCAACCCGTTCACGGCAATGTCCACACCGTCGGGATTTACCATAGGTATCACATAAAACGTGACTTGGCGGTACAGCTCGCCTGCGCTGTATCCGAAAAAATCACTGCCTATTTCTGCATTTGCCGAAAAATCGGATAAAAATTTAATCAGAAATGCCGATGTAAGATATTCAAGACCGTGATATGCGCCCAAAAGAACAGCCTTTAATTTTCCCTCTCCGGCTTTCAGGCAGAAAATATCACGCCCCATAACGCTTTTCCCTATAACAGACTTTTCTATCCGTCCGTAGTTTTCCGATAAAGTGTCGATGTCTTTTAATAAATTATCATAGTCGTAACCCATAATGCTTGTGTCCTTTCCGCTTTTGTTAATACTATTTATATGCGGAGAACACTGTTTAAATTCTTAAAAGCTGACGCTGTAATCATCACCTGCGCCGCATCGGATTTGCGATATTACGTGCGTTTTTCTGTCTGCAACAAACACGGAAAATGCGCTTTCCTCGCCCGAACCACGTGTTTTGTACTGTACACGCCCGTTGCCGCTTACGCCCGTGCAGAAATTATCGCTTGCCGCCGATAAAACGGTGATTATGCGTATTCCGTCCGCCATGCAGGTGCGGTCGACGTGTTCGTGACCCGTAACAAATGCAATTACGTTTCCCTTGCCGTTTTTTGAAAAATCACAGCTTACCTCATAAGACTCGCCGTTTCTGTCCTCATATGCACTGTATTTTCCGCCGTTTTTAAATGAAAGCAGAATATTCCATAATGCCTCGCCGCCGAAAGGTCTGTCAAGCATAATTTGCGTTGCAATCGGCATAATATGCGCAAAAATCACAACCGACCAGTCATTGTCGGGAAGAATAAGCGCATCATGTGCAAACCAGTTAAGCTGTTTATTCCCGTAACCGCCCGTTCCCGCATCGACAACCGTTCCGTTGCTGTCGGTTTCATAATGGCGGTCGCTCGAATTTAAGTATATCGCACGGAGTTTTAATTCGGGCATATCGTAATATCCGTACGCCTCTGTCGGATCTCCGCCCGAAAGAAATGTGTTATGCTCAAACAAAAGATTGTACAGCTCCTTTTGCGGAACAATGTTTTTTGTTTCGCCGAACGGGTTATCGTCGTGGTTTCCCTTTATGATAACCGTCGGGGGATTTTGTCCGAGATTTTCAACCGCATCACGGAACTCCCTGTGCTGTGCAACGGCGTTTTCCTTTAATGTGGAAGAATTATTGCATAAATAATCGCCGCCCATACACGTAAACGCAATTTTATGCTGTTCGTTTATTTTTGAAATTGCATAAAGCGCACGCTCGGTATAATCGATACAACTGTGCGTATCGGTAATAAAAGCAAAGGATATTGTATCCGGTGTTTTAAGATTTTCCAGACGGCTCACCGCACCGTCAATCATTTCATCAACATATTGCGGAATGGGTCTTTTCATAATGTTTCCCCCGTCCTTAATTTCTGCTGTAGTTTTTTATTATAAAGCTTTCAAAATCACGGTTGTTGTCCGTGCTTTTTAAAATCTGCAAAAGCTTTGCGGTTGTTTCGAGATTGCCGTTGCGTGAAAGCTCTCTGCGTATAACCCATGCGCATTCACGTTCGAGATTTGTAAGCAAATCCTCCTCACGGCGTGTACCCGATTTCAGTATGTCTATCGCCGGGAAAATGCGCTTTTCCTGTAAATTACGGTCAAGCTTAAGCTCCATATTTCCCGTACCCTTAAACTCCTCAAAAATAACGTCGTCCATACGGCTGCCCGTTTCGACAAGCGCAGTTGCTATAATCGTAAGACTGCCGCCCTCCTCGATGTTTCGTGCCGCACCGAAGAACTTCTTCGGCTTAAAGAGTGCGTCCGGGTCAAGACCGCCCGAAAGCGTTCTTCCCGTCGGCGTAACCGTAAGGTTGTATGCACGTGCCAGACGTGTTATCGAGTCGAGAAGCACAACAACGTCCTTCTTCTGCTCAACGAGTCTCTGCGCACGCTCCAGCACCATTTCCGCCACCTTGCAATGATTTTCGGGCATCTGGTCAAAGGTTGAGTATATAACCTCGCCGTCAATCGAGCGTTTCATATCCGTTACCTCCTCGGGACGCTCGTCTATAAGCAGAACTATCAGCTTAACGTCTGGGTGATTTTTCGATACCGATTGTGCAATTTCTTTTATAATGGTTGTTTTTCCCGCTTTCGGCGGAGCGACAATCATACCTCGCTGTCCCTTGCCTATCGGCGCAATTATGTCTATGAGCCTTGCCGCACATTTCACACGGCTTCCCGTATCGAGAACAAGCTTTTCTTTCGGATATATCGGCGTAAGCTTTTCAAACGGTCTGCGTTTTAAGGCTATTTCAAGCGGATCGCCGTTTATCGTTTTTACGAATAATAACGGGGAATATTTGTCCTCGTCCTGGGTCGGACGGCAGTCGCCGCATATTTCGTCGCCCGTTTTGAGATTAAAACGGCGTATCTGCGTGGGTGAAACGTAAATATCGTTTGCGCCGCTCGAATAATTCTCAAATCTCAAAAATCCGAAACCATCGTTCATAACGTCCAGAACGCCGCATACCTCCACAACGTCCGCAGGACGCTCTCTCTTTTTCTTTTTCTCGTGCTCCTTTTTCGTTTCCTCGTCTATCTGCCTGCGCTTTTCGCGTATCGCCTCTATTATTTCGTCCTTTTTCATAGCCGAAATTCTCGGTATTTCAAGACCGAGTGCGATTTGCTTAAGTTCTTCTTTGGTTTTGCGCTCCAGTAATTCTTCTTCCATTAAAAAACCTCTTTTCTGTTTTATCTGTAATTCTTTTTATTAGGAAGCTTATCAGAATAAAAATAATTGAAATAAATCTAATGCCATTATATACCTTTTATTCGAAAAAGTCAATTATTATTTGCCTGTATGCGGATTTTATGGTATACTAAGCTTAATACATACGAAAGGATTTTTTTTAAATATGAAAATTCTGCATACCTCCGACTGGCACTTGGGAATATCGGTGCACGGAATATCCATGCTTGACGAACAGCGGCATTTTGCCGAGGAGCTTATCGGGATAATAAAGGATAATGATATAGGTGCGGTTATCGTGTCGGGCGATGTGTTCGACAGCACCGTTGCGTCGGGCGAGGCAATAAGCCTGTATAATGACATCGCAACGGCAATATGCCGTGATTTGGGCGTAAAGCTTATAGTAATCGCCGGAAACCATGACGGGGCGGCACGGCTTTCTTCGATGCACGCTTTGCTTGAAAAATCGGGACTTTACGTGTACGGCACTCTTGAACGTGATATAAAGCCGATAATATTGGATAATGCGGCGGTGTATCCCATTCCGTACTTTAATACCGATAAGGTGCGTTCTCTCTATCCCGATGAGGAGATAACCTCAGCGGATACGGCAATGAATTGTGTTTGCAATCACATATATGAAAATATGGACAATAAAATGTTCAATATCGCCGCTGCACACGCATTCGTGAGCGGAGCGGAGCTTTCGGAAAGCGATAGGAGCGCCGTTATAGTCGGTACGTCGGTTATGGTTTCAAAATCGGTGTTTGATAAATTTTCATATACCGCTCTGGGGCATCTGCATAAACCGCAGAATGTGTCGGAATTTGTCCGCTACAGCGGTACGCCCGTAAAGTATTCGTTCAGCGAAGCAGCGGTTATGAAAAGCGTTACCGTAATAGACACAAAAACGGGTGAAATAAGCGAAATTCCGCTCACTCCCATACATGATATGCGTGTTATAAAAGGCACACAGGAGGAGGTTTTGTCGGCGGAGGAAAGCGAAGATTACATAAAAGCGGAGATTACCGACCGATATGCGGGAATGGAGATTTTTACTGCTCTAAAAGAAAAGTTCCCCAATCTTATGCAGGTGGCAGGCAAGACGGAAAACGGTTCGGAGGGAACAACGATAAGCGCCGAGAAAATGGAAAAGCTTTCGCCCGACGAGATACTCAAAAGCTTTTTTGAGGATATTTACGGAATATCTCCCGACAGCGGACAAGCCGAAATGTTTGCGGCGGCGCTCGAAAAAGCGGAAAGGGGTGACGGTTTGGAATGAAACCCATATCTATAAGAATTTCGGCGTTCGGGCCGTATCTTAAGGAGCAGTTTATAGATTTTTCGGACCTTACCTCCGCAGGAATTTTCCTCATAAGCGGAGAAACAGGCTCGGGAAAAACGGTCATACTCGACGCAATGACGTATGCCCTTTACGGAAAAAGCAGCGGCGGCGGCAGGGGCGATATTTTCGCCATGCGCTGTACGGGTGCGTCCGAGGAGGACGAAACCGTTGCGGAGTACGTGTTTGACATACACCAAAAGCGGTACAAGTTTATCCGCACGCTCAAATACGGCAGAAAAAATCTCAACGCACAGCAGAATGTGCTTGTTATGAACAGTGACGGGGTGTACGAACCGATATTTGAAAACCCGAAGCAGAGTGACCTTGAAAGAACGGCGGAGGAGCTTTTGGGGCTTACATACGAGCAGTTTCGGCAGGTAATAATATTGCCGCAGGGTCAGTTTGAACAGCTTTTGACGTCAAATTCAAAGGATAAGGAAAAAATATTAACGAGCCTTTTCAATACCGAAAAATGGGACAGCGCCGCAAAAATACTCTATTCCGAAGCGGCGGAGCGTATGAAATCGGTAACGGACGAAAGAAACGCCGTTGAGGCGGTGCTTTCGGAGAACGGCTGTTCCTCTTTGGAGGAGCTTTGCGGATTGTATGAGGAAAAATCATCACAGCTTTGCGAAACCGAAAAAAATCTCAAAGGTTTTTCCGAGGAACTTGAAAAAATAAGAAAAAACGCACTCACCGCCGAAAAAATTGCGGATAAGTTTATGCGCCTTGAAAAAAATGAGGACGAGTACGGAAAATTAACCGAAAAGGATGAAGAAATAAAAGCAAAAGAGGAGTTTTTATTAAAAGCACGGAATGCCGAAAAAGCAAAAACGGCATATAATTCGCTTATGTCCGCACGTGAAGGGAAAAAAATGCGTGCGGAAAAATCAGACTCGGCAAAAAATGCGGCGGAAATCTGCAAAAAGTCGCTTGACGGCGCAATTAACGAGCAAAAAAAGCTTGATGGCGAAAGAGCGGTTTATGCGGAAAAGGAAAAACAGATTTCCGCTTTATGCGATATGACGGAGGTGTACTGCCGTGCCGATTTACTGCAAAAGGATTTGAAATCGGCGGAAAAATCGGCACAAACCGCAGAGGAGTATGTTTTAAAAAAGAAAACGGAAAAATCGGCGGCGGACGATAAGGCAAAATCGCTCGAAAAGGTCAAAGCAGAGTTATATAAGGAATATTCCTCGGCGGTCGGAAAATATACGGCGGCGCTGTGCGCATCGCTTGCGGAGGGATTATCGGACGGCACGCCCTGCCCCGTTTGCGGAAGTACCTCGCACCCGTCCAAGGCTGCGCCGACAGCCGAAACGGTAACGGAGGATATGCTCAAAGAATTGCAGAAGAAAATAGAGCTTAACAATTCGGAAAAGGACTCGGCGGAAAATAAGCGGAAGAAAATCACTGCCGAGCTTGAAAAAGCAAATTCGGACTATATCGAAAAGAAAACGGCGGCGGAAAAGCTTAAAACGGAGTACGATACCGTAACCGAAAAGACGGATAAAAGCATCGGCTCCGAGGAGGAGCTTGCGCTGAAAATCGGAGTTTTAAAGGCGGAAACGGAAAAATTTGCGAAAAAGACAGAGGCGGCGGAGGAAAATGTCAAAGCCCTGTCGGAGGAATATGCGGTAAAAACGGCAGCGGCAAAAACAGCCGCAGAGGAGGTCAAATCCGCCGAAAAGGCTGAAAAATCGGCTGAAAAGGAATTTTTCACTGCGCTTAAAAAGCACGGTTTTGCGGACGAAGATGATTTTATCGGTGCGCTCATTTCGGAAAAAGAGCGTGAAATGACGGAAAAATCGGTTTCGGAGCATAAAATAAATAAGGAAAGCGCATTAAAAAATATAGATGAATTGAAAGCGGAGCTTAACGGTACGGAAAAGCCCGATACGGAAAAAATCCTTTCACAGCTTAATGATGCGGAGGAGAATAATAAAAATCTTGTTGCGGAGCACGCACTTGCCGAAAGCGAAACCAAGCGCCTTAAAAAGCTTTGCGCATCGGTTAAAAAGCAGACGGCGGCGCTTAAAAAGAAAGGCGAAAAAGCGGAGGAGGATATGCTCTTTGCAAAGCGCCTGAGAGGTGATAACGGCATAAGCTTACAGCGGTATATGCTCGGAATTATGCTCTCCTCGGTTATAACCTCCGCCAACAGACTGCTCGAAAACGTACACGGCGGACGGTACAAACTATACCGTTCCGACGAGTCGAGCGGCTCGTCACGCATAAAGGGACTGGAATTTTCGGTCTATGACCGTTTTTCCGCAAAAAACCGTCCCGTTACAACGCTCTCCGGCGGAGAAAAATTCCTTGCGGCTCTGAGCCTTTCGATAGGATTATCCTCGGTTATCCGCACGCAGTCGGGCGGAATAGAAATGGGCGCAATGTTCATAGACGAAGGCTTTGGCACGCTTGACAGCGCCTCTGTTTCGGACGCACTCTCAATCCTCGGCACAATGAAACGCTCCGATGCGGTGATAGGAATAATTTCGCACGTAGGTATATTAAAGGAGAATATTGCCGCCGGGATAGAAATAACCAAAACGGAAAAAGGCAGCAGCTTGAAAGTGAAAAGCAGATAACGTGTGTTTACAATTGTGCGGAAATGTGGTATAATTATTGCAAATGCTGCAAACGCAATCGGTAGGGGTCGATGCCCACATCGACCCGAAAAAACAACGCCTGTAATGCGCATATTCGGCAGGAGCAAGCCCCTGCCCTACGGCGTGCGCTTGCAAAAACGTAGATAAATGCCGGTAGGGGTTGATGCCCACATCAACCCGACATTAAAGGAGAAAAAAATGAAACGTGAAAAATTATCGGACAGAAAACTCCCCTCATACACAAAGGGTGAGGAAATATTCAATATGGTATCGCATATTGCCGGCGGAGCAGTCGGAATAACGGCGCTCACGCTGTGCGTTATATTTGCGGCAATCCACAAAAACGTA
Source organism: Clostridiales bacterium UBA6363 (assembly GCA_002438865.1). GTDB lineage: Bacteria > Bacillota > Clostridia > UBA1381 > UBA1381 > UBA4716. Next base: position 3,528 of record DJRJ01000012.1, on the reverse strand, counting down.
TACGGTGTGGTAAGCAGTGCGATATACGGAGCGTCAATGGTTATTCTGTACACAATGTCGAGCGTGTATCACGGCTTAAGTCCGAGACTTACGGCAAAAAAGGTGTTTCAGATAATAGACCATTGCTCCATATTTTTGCTGATTGCGGGAACATATACTCCGCTTGCGCTCTGCTCCTTGCGTGAATATTCCGCACCGCTCGGCTGGACGGTGTTCGGCGTTGTATGGGCGGCGGCGGCGCTGGGAATAACATTAAATTCGATAGATATAAAATCAAACCGCAAATTTTCGGCGGTATGCTATATATTAATGGGCTGGTGCATTGTGTTTGCGTTTAAGCCGACGGCAATAATGCTCACCGCAGGCGGTACGGCGTTTTTGGTACTCGGCGGCGTGTGTTACACCATAGGCGCAGTGTTCTATTATTTGTTCAAAAAGAAAAGATATATGCATTCGGTTTTTCATTTGTTTGTTTTGGCAGGAAGTATATTGCATATGTTTTGCATATTGTTTTATGTGATATAAGAAAACGGGAACAAATTGCCCCCATCAACCCGAAATGTATCACAAACGTAAACAAGTATCCGTAGGGGTCGATGCCCTCATCGACCCGAAACGTTGTGCGGTTTAATCAGGGACGATGAAAGGCATCGTCCCCTACAAATGCGGATCAACAAAGGTAAAACGCCCCCGTTGACCCGAAAAAAAAGAAGCTGTAAAAATTTACAGCTTCTTTTTTCATTTGCTTTATTCAGCAGTTTCTGCAAGCTTACCGATAATCTTCGCACAATCGGGGCAGATGTTTTTGCCCTTGTACGGGATTACATTGTCAGCTTCGCCGCAGAACATACACGCCGGCGCATATTTCTTTAAAATAATCTTGTCGCCCTCTGTGTAAATCTCGACAGTATCCTTAATTTCGATACCGTTCACTCTGCGCAGCTCGATAGGAAGAACTATTCTTCCGAGCTCGTCTACTTTTCTTGTAATTCCTGTTGCTTTCATAATTATACCTCCGTTTCTACACCTACAGGCTTATTATAGCATTACCTCATAATATTTGTCAACACTTTTTTAAAGAAAGTGCAAAATGCATAATTGCGGCGCTCTGTTTTACCGATCTATTGAGCATATCTTTGGTTTTTATGGCTTCATTTACCGCTTTTACGCAAAAATGCGCCGGAACTCCCGAAGATACTCTCCGAAGAAAATCCGCCTTGTCGGTGTTTATTATCCGCTCCGATGAGCCGCATAAAATAATCACAATATCACGCAGATACGATATGAAAAAATCCAAAATCATATCGGTATCGTCTGCATTTTCCTTAAAAAATTCCTGTATCGAAAATGCGTCCGCCGTGTTCTTTGAAAAAAGCAGCGGCAAAAGCTCAAGCGTTTTTTTTCGCAAAGGCTCAAAGTTTTCGTTTTCGATAATCTTGTCCGCATCGGTCGGCACACCGCCGCAGTAATTGACGAGAAAATTTATGCGGTATTCCTCATCGGGATATTTTTCACGTATATATTTTTCCGTAACGCTGTCGGCAACGGGCGGAAAATGTATCAGTACCGCTCTTGAAAGCACCGTCTGCAAAAGCGGCTCGGCGCTCGGCGTAAGTATTATAAATACGGCGTATTCGGGCGGTTCCTCGAGCGTTTTCAAAAATGCGTTCTGCGCCTCCTCCGTCATTAAATGCCCGTCCTCGATTATATACACCTTGAACGGTGCGTTGAACGGGCGTATCTGTGCGTCATGCACGGCGTTTCGCACAGGCTCTATGCCGAGAGTTTTCTTCTGCTTTCCGTCCTCAATCTCACGGCATACGTGTATAATATCGGGATTTGTTCCGGCTGTCGATTCTATGCACGAACGGCACGTTCCGCACGGTGCGGAGCGTGTGTTAAGGCACGTCAGTGCGGCGGCAAACAGCTCTGCACTGTTTCTTATGTCCGGCATATCCTTGCCCTCGAAAATATATGCGTGCGAATGTGTTTTATTGCGCACGTTATCTATGAGCCTGTTCATTATTTTTTCGTGAAAAATACGGTATCCGTACATTTTGCATCTCCCTTTTCGGTTTTCTTGCGGTTATATTATATCATACCGTTTCATAAATTTAAAGGGAAATAAACAAATTTTTTGAGGGGCGGTGCGGTATGAATTATATCTGGTGCGGAATGATACTCGTTTCCTTTGCCGCCGCCGTGATAAACGGCTGTGTGGAGGAAACTGCCGCCGCCGCATTTGACGGTGCGGCAATGGCTTTGCAAACGGCGCTTTCGATAGCGGGTGCGCTGTGCTTTTGGTCGGGAATTTTAAAAGCGGCGGAAAAATCGGGTATATCCGAAAAATTCCGCCGCCTTCTTTCACCGCTCATAAAGCGGCTGTTTCCGCATACGGGCAAAAAAGCGAGGGAATACATAACAATGAATATTACCGCAAACATACTCGGAATGGGAAACGCCGCCACACCCATGGGCATTAACGCAATGGGCGAGCTTGACCGTGAAAACAAAACGCCCCTCTATGCCTCGGACGCAATGTGTATGTTTGTGGTTTTAAATACAACGTCCTTTCAGCTTGTGCCGTCAACGGTGATAGCCATGCGCACCGCCTGCGGCAGTGCCGACCCGTTCGGCATAGTTGCGCCCGTGTGGATTGCGTCCGCAATATCGGTGGCGTCCGCAATTATCGTAACAAAGCTTGTGTGCAGAGTATGGAGGAAATAATTTATGCAGTACGTTATCCCGGCGGTTATCGCCGCCGTAATAATTTTTGCACTGAAAACACGGACGGACGCCTACGCTGCCTTTACCGAGGGTGCGGCGGACGGACTTCATACGGTCGTAAAAATACTTCCGTCGCTCCTTGCCGTCATAACCGCCGCACAAATGCTCCGTGTATCGGGAGCGATTGATATGATAATCCGCTTTGTATCTCCCGTGACCGATTTTCTGCACATTCCGCCCGAGGTAATGCCGCTTGCGCTTATCCGTCCCGTTTCGGGGAGCGGCTCTCTGGGTATCCTTGCCGATATTTTAAATACGTTCGGCGCAGACTCAAAACAGGGAATGATCGCCTCCGTAATAATGGGTTCGACCGAAACAACCTTTTACTGTCTGTGCGTATATTTTGCCGGCACAAAGGTAAAATATACCCGTAGAGTTATTCCCTGCGCGGTAATAAGTGATATAATAGGTATATTAGCGGGCGTTTGGATAATAAATTTGAGAAGTTTTTAACAAAATTTCAGATAATTACTTGAAAAAAATATGAAATTAATATACAATAGAATAAGGTAAAAATGACCGCCGCTGCGGTTAATAAGAAAAGTAAAGGAGAATTTTTACTATGTACAACAAATTAACAGTAGAAGACATTGAAGTAAAAGGCAAAAGAGTCCTCGTAAGATGTGACTTCAACGTTCCCCTCGATGAAAACGGAAACATTACCGATGAAAACCGTATCGTGGGTGCGCTTCCTACAATTCAGTACCTTATAGATAACGGCGCAAAGGTTATCCTTTGCTC
>DJRJ01000052.1 GCA_002438865.1 Clostridiales bacterium UBA6363 | reverse complement strand
ACCTCGGCTGCGGCAGCGGTATTTTGTCGATTATTTCGCTTATGCTCGGCGCGTCGGAGGCGGTTGCGGTGGATATTGACCCGAACGCCGCAGATACGGCATATGAAAACGCCGATATGAACGATATTGACAAATCGCATTACAAGGTGCTGACGGGAAATGTGGTAACCGATCCCGATGTTCAGGCGGAAATATCAAAAAATAAATACGAGGTAGTGGCGGCGAACATTGTTGCCGACGTTATAATCGGACTTGCGCCCAAGGCACGTGAGTATATGAAAGAGGGCGGAGTGTTTATCACCTCGGGAATTATAAGCGACCGTGAAGAGGACGTTAAAAATGCGCTTTCGGAAAACGGCTTTGAAATAGTGTCTGTACAGCGTCGTAAAGATTGGGTCAGCATTGTATGCAGATAATGTTCGTTTCGGAGGGGTAAATGAAAAACAGTATTTTTAACGTCGGATTAGACGGATATAATGCATATCTTGTAAAAGGCGGAATATTGATAGACGGTGTTCCGTCTGACTTTGCCGATGAGTTTGTAAAAAACATTGAAAAGCATATAAGCGTGAGTGAAATAGAATATATCGTTTTTACGCACGCCACACCCGATCGGGCAGGGACTGTGGAAAAGCTTTTGAAAATAAATCCCGAAATTACCGTCGTAGGCACAATTGCGGCAATAAAGAATATTAAGGAATTTGTTTTTGCGGACTTTAAAGAAATGATTGCAAAGGACGGCGCAGCGCTTGGCGAAACGCTTGAATTTCATATAACGCCGAATGTGCCGTGGCCCGACACAATGCTTGTTTATGACAAAGATTGCAATGCATTGTTTTCGGGAGAGATGTTTTCATCATATAATTCTTTGGGTGATTACTATGATGAAAATTTAAGGCAGTTCGGCGGTTTTGCCGAAAAATGCCTTGAAAAAATAAAGGCGCTCGATGTAAAAACGATTTATCCGCTCTGCGGCGGAAAAATCAGTGATACAGGCAAAGCGGTATCGCTTTATGAAGAAAAAATAAACGAAAACCGCAGACGGGATTATGCGGTGCTGTGTTATATGAGCAAGTACGGCAGTACGTATGAGATGGCACGGATAATCGCCGATACGCTTGAGGATAAAGGCTTAAAGGTAAAGCTTTTTGATGCGGAAAAGCGTGACGGCAAAATGTACCGTGAAATCAATCTTGCAAGTGCGGTGATATTCGGCTCGCCTACGGTAAACCGAAATGCGCCGCCGCATATATGGGAGGCGGTGTGCGGACTTGATGCGGTTTCGCAAAGGGGCATACCGTGTATGACGTTCGGCTCGTCGGGCTGGAGCGGAGACGCTCCCGTGCTTATTCATACGCACCTGCGTGCGATGAATTTCAGAATGTTCGATAAGCCGTTTTTATGCACGTTCCGCCCGAATGCGGACGATAAGGAAAAGCTTAAAAAACACACCGAAAAGTTTTTCGATTTTATAAAAAAGACAGGAGAATTAAAATGATACACAAAAGCATAGAATTAAGAGCAGGAAACCCCGATGTAAGAATGGATACATATATAATAGACGATCCCGTCGGACAGAACAGAAAACGTCCGCTCGTTGTCGTATGCCCCGGCGGAGGATATTCGATATGCTCGCCGACAGAGGCGGAGCCTATCGCATTGCAGTTCAATGCGGCGGGAATACACGCGGTTGTTGTATACTACAGTGTCGGTGTAAGATACCCCGAAGCTCTTAAGGATTTGTCAAAGGCGGTTGAAACGGTAAGAGCGCACGCCGATGAATGGTGCGTAAAAGAGGACAAAATCGTTGTATGCGGATTTTCCGCAGGAGCGCACCTTGCCGGAAGCTTGGGCGTATTATGGAACAAAGAACCGCAGATAAAGTGCGAAAATGCGGAGAATAAGCCGAACGGTATGATTTTGTCATATCCAGTTATCACGTCGGGTGAAAAAGCGCACCGCGGCTCGTTTGATGTAATTACGGGCAATGATGCCGAGCTTTTGGAGCTTACATCGCTTGAAAAGCAGGTAAGCAGCGATACACCGCCGGCATTTATATGGCATACATTTACGGACGATTGCGTGCCTGTTGAAAACAGCTTGCTTATGACGCAGGCTATGGCGGAGCATAAAATTAATACGGAGCTTCACATATACCCGCGCGGCAGACACGGACTTTCGCTTGCAAATCCGTATGCCGAGGGTGATGATGACGAAACGGGAACAGTACCCGAGGTGCAGAATTGGATTGATATGGCTGTGCGCTGGGTAAAAGAACTGTAAAATAAAAAGGTGCGGACTTCATACGTCCGCACCTTTTTGAGTTTAGTATATCACTGCGTCGTCTGCGGTAAATCCGCCGAGTGAATTTTCCTTTACCTGTATGCAGACAAAATCAATTCCGCTGTCGCTTGCCGCAAAGAACTGTCTTTTTGCCGCAGGGGCAATCTTTAACCAGTCGCCTGCGGAAAGTCCGATTTCCTCGCCGTCAATTACAACCTTGCCTTTGCCTGAGATTATTCCGTAAATTTCTTCGTTATTCTTGTGCGAATGAACGAACGAAACGCCTGCGCCGGCAGGCAGACTGTTGACGCTTATTTCCGCACCGGTCAGGGCAAGCTTTTCGTGAAGCTCTGTTCTGCCTTCGTTTCCGATATTTGTTTTAGTATAGTTTTTCATAATACATACCTCCTGAATTTTTTGCAATTTCTTATTGCTTGACTATAGTTTATCACTTGACACATACAAAAACAAGTACGCACTTTTTTATAACTGTATACAATTTTTTTAATGTGTGATATAATATACCTGTAAGAAATATTTATGCCGTCTTAAGGCGGCGGAACGGAGGTTAATATGAAAACAAAAAGTGAATTACCCGTATGCCCGGTGGCAACGGCAGTGTCGCTGATAGGCGGTAAATGGAAGCTCTTGATTTTAAGAAATCTTAAAGCGCGTCCGTGGAGATTTAACGAACTGCAAAGGGATTTGGACGGAATATCGCAAAAGGTATTGACCGACAGCTTAAGGCAGATGATTAATGACGGACTTGCATACCGACACGATTATAATGAGATGCCGCCGAGGGTGGAGTACGGACTGACGGACCTCGGGCGGGAGATGCTGCCGATTATCGACGCCCTCGCCGATTTCGGGAATTATTACAAATCAGCCGTTAATCAATAAAAATTTCAGCACAAAAGGAGCTGTATCGGAATGATACAGCTCCTTGCCGTCCTTTCGGGTTGATGTAGGCATCGTCCCATACAAATACGTTTGTGATAGTTGCAACCCGCCGTAGGGCAGGGGCTTGCTCCTGCCGAACCGCACACTGCACGGGATATTGTTATGCGTATGTGCTTTCGGACGATGAGGACATCGTCCCAATACATTTTCAGCAAGCGCAAGCCATTGCCATACAGAATGAGTTTTCAGCAAATTTTTTCTTGTGCAAAAGTGAGAAAGCTGTATATAACGGTTGTTTTTTGCGCAAATTTATGATATACTGTTCACAGCAAAGTAAAGCAGTATTATGCTGATGACATATGATTTACAAATCAAATTGAGTTTTATGGAGGAATATCAATGGAGAAAAAAAATATAATTCTTACCGGCGACCGCCCGACGGGACGGCTGCACCTCGGACATTATGTAGGCTCGCTCAAAAGAAGAGCGGAGCTGCAAAATTCCGGGAAGTTTGACGAAATAAATATTCTTATTGCGGACGACCAGGCTTTGACCGACAATGCGGATAATCCCGGAAAAATCAGAGAAAACATCATAAATGTAGTGCTTGACTATCTTTCCGTCGGCATTGATCCGCAAAAATCAACTATATGCGTTCAATCGGCGTTGCCGGCACTCCATGCGCTGACATTCTATTACTTAAATCTTGTAACGACCGCAAGACTGTCGAGAAATCCTACCGTTAAAGCCGAAATACAGATGCGCGGCTTTGCCGATGAGGGACTTCCCGCAGGATTTTTTACATATCCTGTATCGCAGGCAGCCGACATAACCGCATTTAACGCAAACGTTGTGCCTGTCGGCGAGGATCAGCTCCCGATGCTTGAACAGGCGAGAGAAATTGTTGAAAAATTCAACAGAATATACGGCGAAACATTGGTTCTTCCGCAGGCAATGATACCCGAAAACGAAACACAGCGCCGTTTGCCCGGTGTGGACGGCAAAGCCAAAATGAGCAAATCGCTCGGAAACTGCATTTATCTTTCCGATACATCGGCGGCAGTTAAAAAGCAAATCAACGGAAAAATGTATACCGATCCGCTCCATTTGCAGGTGAGCGATCCGGGACATACCGAGGGAAACGTCGTGTTCACATACCTTGATGCATTCTGCACTGATGAGCATTTTGCCGAGTATCTGCCAGAGTACGCAAATCTTGACGAAATGAAAGAGCATTACCGCAGAGGCGGTTTGGGCGACGGCACATGCAAGAAATTCCTTCTGAATGTTCTTGAAGAAACGCTTAGTCCCATAAGAGCCGAGCGTGCAAAATGGGAAAACGACATAGAGTCCGTATACGATATTATATCGGAGGGCACGGCAAAGGCGGTCGAGACAACAAACGAAACTCTCGCACGTGTACGCAGCGCAATGAAAATAGATTATTTCAAAGACCGTTCCATAGTTAAAGAATGGGAGAAAATGCTCAAACAGGCGAAACAATAAAGCCTGAAAAAAAGTGACACATCACTTTTTTCAAAACTAAAGTCTGAGGCAATCCGAAAGGATTGCCTTTTTTTATTGCTAAATGTAAATAATTAGTAAAAACTATTGGCGCAATAACATCAATTGTGCCAATGGGGGGATAATATTTTAGTGATTTATGAATAAAAAAATTAAAATCTGACATAAAAAACATAATACCGTTCATTGTTTTTTAACAAAAAAGCGTGTAATATATACTATAGAAGGGGATTGGTGATACAGGGATGAAACGAGTAGTAATTGTTGAGGATGAACGATTGATACTGAAAGGCTTGGAACGCTTGTTCAAATGGGAGGAATATGGTTTTAACGTTGTATTCTCCACAACAAGTTCAAACGAAGCTTACGAATATATATGCACTCACGGGACGGACGTTTTGTTTACCGACATAAAAATGCGTGAAATGACCGGACTGGAGCTTATTTCAAAGCTGAAAGAAAGCGGACGGGAGCCTTTGTGTATCGTAATATCGGGATATGACAGCTATAAGTATATGCGAAGCTCAATGCGGCTGAGAGTGTTTGATTACTGTTTAAAGCCGCTCTCCGGCGAAGATGCGGAGGAAATTCTTAAAAATCTGAAAACATATTTCGAGGACAATGAAGATAAAATCGAAGATAACGGCAGCGCAAGGCTGGGCGAGATTGTCGAGTACATCAATCAGAACTTTGACAGAAAAATTTCGCTTAAGGATCTTTCGGAGCAGTTTTTCTTCAATATGAATTATTTAAGCTATGCTCTCAAAAAGGAATTGGGAATGACGCTTACGGATTATTTGAAAAAAATCAGAATGGAGAAGGCAAGACGGCTTATACGGGAGGGCAAGACAACGACCGAGACAGCAATGATGGTCGGAATAATGGACTATGCGCAGTTCCATAAGCTGTACAAGAAGTATTGGGGACTGACCCCCAAGGAAGACAGAGAAAACAATGAAAATATTTAAAAAGATAAGGATTACCACAGAGTTCAATGTGATTTTGGCAGTGTTTCTGACGATAATGCTTGTATCTCAGATTATATTGCTTTCATATATAAGAACGTATATTTCCGAGCGGCTCAGCATGAACAAGGAAATAATATCCAAGCAGGTCGACTCATATATAACCGGCAAGGTTGAAACAATGCGGAGAATAAAAAGCGAGGTCGGCACAGAGGTCGTTGTTTCCGATATTCTCGGACGAAATGACGCCGCACTGCGCAAGGAGGCGCTTGACAAATACGCCAAAAAGCTCTCCGAAATACAAAATTACTGCCTTGACACTTTTTACATAGTTTTAAAGAGTGAGGATAATCGGTTTGAAAAGCTGATGGAAAATATGTCTCCCGTTGAGTATGAGTATCTGGAAAACGCAATGTCCAGGGAAAGCAACGTAAACGGGGAATTTTACCTCTACGAAATAGAGGATAAGGCGTACAAGGATTACAGATATATGTACACCGTTATCCCGATTATCGGATACGATTCCAATCTGTATAAGACCATGGATTACGGCAGCATAGGCATATGCCTCAAAATGGATCTGCATAATGTGTTTTCGGCGGACAGCTTCAGCAGCCGATACGAAAATTTAAACATAAACATAAATGTGAACGGAGAAAATATAAGCCTTGTTCGTTCAGATGACGGCAAATCACCCATTATAGACATAAACGGCAACTACATAACCAATACCAACTGGGAAATAACGGGATATGTTTATGATTATACTTACAATATGCTTTACAGAATGAAAATACTGATATACCTGTGTATGGCGATTATGCTGGTATTGATGCTGATATTCAGAAAGGTTATTGTAAAGGAGATTATAAATCCGATTTCTTCGATATGTACATATCTGAAAAATCACGGACTGAACGACAAGCGAGAGGCGCTTGTGATAAACAGCAACAAGGATATAAACGGTCTTGCCGAGGAGATAAACAATCTCTATGAGCAAATGCGTAAGGACGCAAGAAAAACCTTTAAAAATCACCAGGTGCTTTACGAAAAGGAAATATTAAATGTGGAAACACAGCTTAGGCTTTTGCAAAACCAGGTAAATCCGCATTTTATATACAACACGTTTGAAACGATCCGTGCGCTTGCGTCAATGTATGATGTAAAAGAGATAGAGAGTATCATAAGTGCGCTTACCAAGATTTTGAGATACAATTTAGACAGTCTGGATAAGGTGAGCGTATATGAGGAAATAGAAATCATACAAAAGTACATTGAAATTATGAAAATAAGGTATGAGGACACTTTTTCGTTTGAGTATGTGTGCGATGAGGACGCACAGGACGAGGCAATCCTTAAAATGCTGTGTCAGCCTATTATCGAAAATTGCTTTGTACACGGATTTAAAAGCGACGGCTCCAAGCTGAATATCAAACTGGACATCAGGTCTGCGGAGGATAAAATCATAATATCGATAAGCGACGACGGCAAGGGAATAAGTCCCGAAAAGAGGAGCGAGATATTAAAATCGGGGGAAACGTACAGCAACAGCTCGGGTATCGGACTTAGCAATCTGATATACAGATTACGGCTTTGCTATGACAACAACTTCGATTTTCAAATTCTCTCGGACGAGAATGTGTACACCGTAATTAATATTACAGTACCAAAAGTATAAAAGTTATATAAAGGAGATTTGTGGCATGAAAAATACGCTGTGCATCTCACCTCCTTTCAAGGTTCGGAGTATACACATACGCCGTCACCTTTCAAGAAGGCAACCTGCCCAACGTCTTTTCCATGTTATGATTTATACCGCCGTATGGCGGTGGAATGGAGGATTAATATGAAAAATTTAAAGAAAGTATTTGCAATATTGCTGACATTGTTATTTGCGGTGCCGTCGGGGGTATCGTTTGCGGAGGACGCTTCGTATGAAGTCCTTTATGATTTGAATTATGAAAATATTTCAAGCGGAACAACAAATTGCTGGGATTATGCAGATGGCGGTAAGGAAGGTACGAGAACTTTCTTCCACGGCGACGGCTTTTCGGGTGATACGAGCATAAAAATGGCAACAAACGAGGGCGGTTATGCATGCTTCTGGCCGCACCGAGGCTGGGACGGCAGCGACTACAAAATTTATCTGACGCAAGGCAAAACTTACATAATGAGCTATAAAATAAAAAAAATACCTGCTGATAAGAAGGTCGACTTCAACGCATTAAAAGATGCGGGCGGCGAATGGATATGGGGACTCGGTGCAAAATTTAAGCCTGCCGATACCGGCTGGAGAACCGTAAGCCATACGTTTACGGTAGGCACAGCGCCGAGCGGTACGGGCGATGTTCTGACGGGCGTTCCGTTATTTTATTACATATCACCTGATGTAAAAGGCGGAGATGCTCTTCTGATTGACGATTTCAAAACGGTACAGATAAACGATACGTCAATTCTTGACGGAACAGACCCGACAGCGGAGGTAAGCGGACTTTCAACAGCGGAAATGACGGTTACGTTCTCGCAGGAGATGAGCGATGATGTATTAAACCCCAAGGCATACATAATCGACGGAGCGGAGGCACAATCGGTTACATATGATGCGTCAACAAAAACCGCAACGGTTATTCCGTCAACGGAGCTGACCCCCGGAACTGATGTAAACGTTACGGTCAGTGCGTGCGATTATATCGGCAGAGCTGTTTACACCACTACTGAAGAAAACGTTGCCTATCCGCCGGAAACGGTTTGCAGTACATCGATTAACGAAAGCGAGGAAGAAATAGAGTCGATTGACGGCGTTACGGTAAGCTTTACAAACCCGGTAAATGATTTGACTGCCGATAACTTTGCTCTCACTTCCGCAAACGCCGAAGGCACGATTGCATCGGTTGATAAGCTTGACAATAAGACATACAGGGTTAATTTCAACTCGTTCTTAAAAGCAGGAGAATATACGCTTAATATAACGGGAGTTACGGACGTTTACGGCAGAGCAGTCGGAGCAAAGAGCATTGATTTCAAGGTTAAAAAGATTACTCCGTCTGTCGTTTCGGCAACACCGTCGGACGGCACGGGCGACCTCCCCGCAGGCAGTATGAATGTTTCGGTTAGCTTCAATAAAAATATAGACGCCGAAACAGCAAGCGGTATCAGCGCAGACAACGGTGCGGAGGTTGAAAACATTTCGGTTTCGGATAATGTTGTAACATTTACGCTGACAAAGCTTGAGGCAGGCAGTACCTACACGGTTACATTAAAAGATTTAAAGGATACGGACGGCGAAACGGTATCGGAAACAACTCTTACCTATTATACTATGCTTGAAATGCCCGTCCTTTATAAAAACTCCTTTGAAAATGCAGCCGCAACAGGAGAAACGCTTGCAGATACCGACTACAGAAGATGTTATATAGAAGGAATAAGGACGCTTGACACAAGCGAGTATGTAACCGGTCCGTCGGGATTAAAGGCTGTTCTGACCGATAAAAATAATTCGGATTTAGTGCCGGGAACAGGTGCAAATCAAGATTCCAGAATAAAAATTCAAATTGGCAAAAGATACAGAATGACATTCTGTATTAAAATACCCGATAATTCCGATATAAAGAATTTTACACCTGTCAACGGAGATAACAAAACTTTCCTCGACGGCAGACAGGATTTGAAAAAAGAGGTTACGCCGATTGAGGGCAAAGACGGCTGGTTCAGATACGTATATGACTTTACGGGCGAGTCGCAGAATGCGTCGGATATAGCAAAGGGTACCGTGTACGTTCCGTCATTGAGATTTGAGCTGAAAGCGGGAGCGTCGATAAGCGATAAATCAGTTTTCTATATGGACGATTTAGAGCTGTATCAGTATCCTGAGGTATCGATTGCGGACAGCTCCGTTTCGGATAATGCGGAAAACGTGGCAGTGGATAAACCGATACAGGTTATATTTAACGGCGGAATAACAAATGCAACGGCAAAAATCGGAAATATAGTATGCAATGCGGACGTTGACGGAAACAAAGTAACCGTTACACCGCAGACAGCTCCCGAATACGGCAGATATTATGAGCTTGAGCTTAACGTTACCGATAAATACGGCGTAGCGTCAACTCATAAAATACAGTTTAAGACCGAAACGGCGGTTAAGATGTCCGATATAAAAGTCGGCAGCGAAGCGTATACAGAGGGTATGACCGTATCAAAGGACAACGATATTTCAATCACATTATCCGCAGCGGCGTCAAGAGCACAGGAAATGTACGGCGTAATCGCAGTGTATGACGAGAACGGCTACAGCACTGCAATGGAGTGCTTAAAGCTGAACATTGCGGCAAACAAGCAGTCCGTACCCGTTACGATTGACAAAGCGCTTCTTGCGGACGGAAAAAGCGTAAAGCTTTATCTTTGGAACAGCCTTAACAAAATGGAGATTGTACATAATTCAATAATGTTTAATCTGCAGTAGGAGATATATTGAATGAAAAAATTATTATCATTATTGCTGGCGGCGGCAGTTGCCGTACCGCCGGCGGTAACGTTTGCCGAGGGTGAGGTCGCTCCGTATGAAGTCCTTTATGACTTGAATTATGAGAATATTTCAAGCGCAACAACAAACTGCTGGGACTATGCAAACGGCGGTTATGAAGGCTCAAGAGCCTTTTGGCACAGCGACGGTTTTTCGGGCGATACAAGCATAAAAATGGCAACGAACGATCAGGGTTACGCCTGCTTTATGCCGCACCGAGGCTGGGACGGCAAAGCCTGTGAAATCGAGCTGACCGAGGGAAAAACCTATGTAATGAGCTTTAAGGTGAAAAAAATCCCCATCGGCAAAGAAACAAAGTGGAACGCATTGCGTGACACAAACACGGGAACGTATATATGGGGACTCGGCGGCACTTTGGGATTGTCGGACAACGGCTGGAAATCCGTAAGCCATACGTTTACGGTTGGTACGGCGCCGACAAGTACGGGCGATGTTCTGACGGCTGTTCCGACCTTTACTTATTGGTCGGAGGCAAAAAGTGAGGACATTGTGTTGATTGACGATTTCAGAACGGTGCAGATAAATGATACGTCCGTTTTGAACAATGCGCCGACAGCGGAGATAACAGGATTTTCGCCGAAGAAAATGACGGTCAGGTTTTCACAGGAGATGAGCGGTGACGTATCAAATCCGAAAGCGTATATAATCGGCGGTGCGGAGGCAAAATCGGTTAAGTACGATGCGAAAACGAGAACCGCGGAGGTCACTCCGTCGGTATCGCCTGCATCCGGAACACAGGTTGCAATAAGCGCCTGCGACTCTCTCGGCAGAGCAATAAATGTTTCATATTCGGCAAGCGTATTCTATGACGGAACATATGATGTCAAAGGCTTTGATTACGGCGAGTATGATGATGAAAAATACAGCGGCGGCGGATATGACGCAGGCTATGACCCCGATTACGATTATACAAAGGACGAACAGGAGGTAAAGTATTTCATTGATGAAAACTTTATGTTCAATAAAAGTATATATCATCAGGGCGAGCAGATAAAAGCGCCGTCAGGCTGGGACGTAAGAAATATAGGCGGAAATTTAACCGACAAATATTTCTTTCACCAGGGATTGATTGATACAAGCGACAAATTCCCCGTTGAGCTTAACAGGAAATTTGAAAATGCAAATCACGGCAGAATAACGCTTGATTTCATATACGTTCCGCTTGAAAACGCACAGGACGGAATAACGTTTACGCTCGGTATGGGCGGAACGGCGGCAATTAAGTACATAACCCGTTCGGATGGAAACCTTTATCTTGTAAAGGCGGACGGCAGTGAGCAGAAAGTCGGCGCATACGCCGTAAGACCTAATGATAATGATGAGGTCAGCTGGGGAACGGGAGAAATCAAATACAATAACGGCGTCCGCACAGTGTTCAACATGGACACGAAAATGATAGAAAAAGTTTTCTGTGACGGAAAGCTCGTTATAGAAAACGTTCCGTTCTGCAACAATGTGGAATATGTGGATAATTTCAACGTCAACACAGGCGATGAAAACATCGGCAAGCTTTGGCTGCGGGGCGTTAAGATGTACAGAGGTTATCTGATACACGAGCAGTTCTTAAACAGTAAGCTTAACGTACCGTCCGACTACAATTCCAACGGCAAGTCGGAAATTATGTATATGGGTACAAGTACACCGTGGGATGACGCCAATCTGAATATGCACAACGGTGCAAAGATAACAAAGTATGTTGATACGGTGCAAGGCAAGCAAATGGTATTTGAATATCATTTCT
>DJRJ01000059.1 GCA_002438865.1 Clostridiales bacterium UBA6363 | reverse complement strand
CTGAAATCCTCGGCATTTGCGCTCCATACGTAAATTTGCTTTTCGCTGTCGCTGTCAAGCGCAACCGCTTTTCTGCCGTTACCGAAATCATATTCGCCGCAGACCGAAACGTTCTTTCCGAGATTATCAAAGAAATTGTATGCTGCTACAGCGCCCTGGTGCGGCTCTATATAAGGATAATCCCTGAACAAGCCCATTGTATGCGAACCGTATCCGTTTGCACGGCGTTCGTCGGGCGTGAGGTCGCATATTTCAAACATCGTTACTTTATCCACGCCGAGCTTTATCTGCTCAAGATAATGCATAAAGAATGCCATATTGTTTACCGAATAATCCTTGGCTGTTTTTGTCTTGTAATATGCGTAATAGTAGCCCTCCGAATTTATCAAAGGCGTACTTCCCATACCGTAATTGTCAAGAATTTTCCTGTACGGTTCGCTGTCGTTATAACGTCCGTGGAACGATATTGCATCGAACGAATTTCTGTAATTGTCGTGAGTCATAAGTTCCTCAAAGAACGGTCCCGCCAGGTTAAAGCCTGCGCTGTACACCGTCATATCGGGAGCTTTTGCCTTTATTGCTTTGTATGCCGTTTCGGTAAGCGCTACGAAATTATCCGCACCGTCGTGCCAGAACGCATACTGATTATAGTACGGTTCGTTCCATACCTCAATACCGTCCACGGCATTTTTATAACGCTCTGCAAATGCGCCGTATCCGTTGGTTATGTATTCGTTTTTCGCCGGCAATGTGCAGTTTGCGTAATAATATCCTACTGCGGTGTACTTGTCCTCAATACCGCTGCGTGCCGCCCATTTGGGTGTACTTAAAACACACGCTATTCTGTTTTTGAAACCGTACTTGTCTATATTCTCTTTCTGCAAATCGGGGTTTGTCCAGTCAAATTCTGTTTCGCTTGTCTGAAAGCCTTTATTTGTTACCGTACTTCCCCACGGAACAAAATATCTTATGCCCGAAAATCCTATCATATCTGCCAGGCGCACTCTGTTCTCATCATAAGCGTCCTCGCTTAACATAAGCAAATCCGAGCGTTCGCTCATTGGCTTTGCGCTGCTCTTTACAACCGCAAAGCTGTGCCGTTTGAGCGTGTAAAGCCTGTACGGATTTTCGTCCGTATATGTATAACAGCTTATAATCGGACTTTCGCTTTCATCTTCCCTTATACCGTAAAATTCAATCTCATAATATCCGTTTTTCTGCGGTATATAGGTAAATCCCTTGTTTTTGAAAGTTCTAAGCGACATAACATTGTCATACACAGGATTGTTATCAATATCATACACTATGCCCCTGATTTTTTTGAAGCTGTCAAGCTCCGCATCGGTGCTTGTGTATGTTACGGTATCGCCCAAAGTGTACCATGACGCAAAATCACTGCACACGATTTCAGCCGCCGTTGCCTCGGTCAGAACGCTTTCCTCTCTGAATTTGAGGTTATCTATATACATCTTTCCGCTTGCGTTGTTTTCCGATGTATTTTTTATTCCCACAACAAGCCTTGCAGTGTCAAAATCATACTGATTAAATATTTTCGATGTGAAATATGCCTTTACCGTCTGCCAGCCGTTTCCCGTAATCTGCGTTTGAGTTGCCTGCGGTATTCCGATAAAAGCACCGTCCTTTTCGAGCGACAATGCCGCAAACGGCTCAATTCCCGATAAATCACCGCTTGCTTTTACATCAAATGTACAACTGTACAAATATCCGTCCAAATCCTCTCTCGTAAACTTTGTATTATACGAAAATCCCGCAAACATCGACTGAACAGCATCAATATAGGCGCTGTTTTCGCCGTCTGTTTTGTCGTTATACTCCGCTCCGAAAGCGTCCGAATTGCTCGAAGTTGACCAATCGTAAAATCCCCAGCCTTCGGGGTATTCTATTTTGTTCCACGACGGTTTGAAATTCTCAAATGAGGACTTTGCAAGATAGTCATACATAACGTCCTCGTAAACTGAAATATCCGCCGACTGTTTTGAAATACATACGGCGCCGTCTTTTTCCGATATAATATATCCCGCCGCACGGCATATATCCGATGCGGACTTTATGCCGTCCTTTTGGGAAACGTTCGCCGACTCGGCTTTAATGCTGCCGTTTTCGTATACTTTTCCGTCTTTAAATTCAAGCGCAAAAAGCGATTTTAACACGTCCTCCGAAAGGTACACGTGACCGTTATACACGAGCGGAACATACCCGTCGGAAAAGCTTGTTCTTACGCCGTTTTTAACATAATAATTCTTTTCGAGCACAAAAATAAACGTGTCCGTGTCCGCATTGTGCGGATAGACGTAAAATGTAAGGCTTGCCGCCGGAATAAGATTTTTTCCGTTATTTTCATAGAGATACGCCGTATATGTTCCCGGCTCCGAAAACGTATACGAAAGATTACCTTCGTCAAGCTCCGCTATGCTTTTTCCGTCCTTTATAATCGAAACTATTTTCTCCGCCGAGGAATTTTCCGTCCGGGCGGTGAACACCGTACTTTTTCCGCAAACCGCATCGGAAACCGAAAGCGTACCGCTTGCACTTGCCTTTAACGCTTCAAATTCGCTTGAGGTGACTTTTTCATATGTCTTTTGAGGTGTGAGAAGCTCGTTCCACACAAACACATAATAGCAGTCGCCCGTTTGGTATGTGTTTTTTGCAAAAACCTCGGCATAACCGCTGTCCGATGTGTTTTTATTTACGGTGACGTTTTCCAAAACACCATTACGCATCTGCACAAGATAAATATAATTGTTTTTATCGGTCTTTGCAAAAGCCGTTACGTAATTGCCGCACTTCGACAGAACACTTGCCCCGTCGGAGGAAACAATGCTCCTTTTAACCGTAATGTCCTTTGCATAAACCGCACTGCCGCTCCCCGGATTAAGACGCACGGCGGAAAGCGGTTCGCCGCTTACCGCCGCCGTTTCGTCCGCAATTACACTGCCGTAATCGGAAACAACTATTCTCGCCTCCGATGCGGCGGTGTCGTACATCATCTGCACGTCAAGCCACAGTCCCGACAGCACATCTGCTCTTTTGCTGCCGCCTATGTATAATTCTGCGCCGTTTGCCGAGGGCTTTAAAGCCGCCTCGGCAAACACGCCCGTATCATTTCCCAATGTAAGCTTACATTCCTCCGTAAGCTCATCAAACATCAAAGAGGTATGCATATAGGTTTTTCCGACAAACTCCACACCCTCACCGAGCACATCAATGCTTGATGATATTGCGTTATTGTCCGATTTATACGACGCCGCATCATATGATTTTCCCAGAAATTCTGCGCTCAAATCGTTTGTTTTGGCATATGCGATATTTACTGTACCCGTAAGCATAACCGCCGATACAAACGCCGCAATTACTCTCTTAAACATACATACCTCCGAATGATAATTATTTAAACTTTATTGCTCCGAATTGCTTCGGGTCTTTGTCTCCGCCTATACCGGAGCTCCATTCGTTATAGCATCTTCCGTTTCCGTCGTTGTTGTTTACAAGCAGCGAGAATCTTATAAATTCGCTCGCCTCGGAATACTGGAACGGGAACAGCTCGCTCATGGGAACGAATATCTTGTATATATTTCCGTGATCGGTTTTGTCTATACGGACATAATCGCCCTTAAGCTGGGTATTCGAGTTTGACCAGCCCGAAACCATATTAAATCCTATATCGGGAGCCGAATGTTTGTAGATTATAGGCTCGCCCTTGAATATTCCCACCTGGAATTCGGCTCTCTGCGATGCAAGACCCGTACCCAGACAGTCAACAGCAAACTGAACGGAGTCATATTCCCACATTCCGTCACGGAAATCACAGTCGCCGTCGGTCGGAGTATAGATTGTGCTGTCAGTTGTATCAACAAGCAGATACAGACCGTCCTTATCTACATGAGCCGCAAATTTTGAAGAATAATTTGCAGGCTTTTCGAGAGTTCCTACCCAATTCCAGTTATCGCTTATCCAGTTTACGTTTTCGCTTAATGCGAAAGTCTTTTCGTTAAACGGTTTTTCCGTCGGATTGTCTATTACATAAGTAAGATCCTCGGGAAGCTCCGGATCAAGCACGTCGTATTCCGGAAGCTTACAGGTGTAATACGGCTCCTCATACTGCGAGTTGAGCGCAGTATCGGCTTTGCTTTCTAATTTATCCAAAGCGTCCTTGTCAAGATTTTTTATTATGTACACCGTCTTAGCCTTTAAAGTATCGTCAAGGCTTGCCGTTCTGCCCATAAAGTCTATCATTGACGTATCGTCCTTTGCCGCCGTCTTTAAGCTGTCCGTAAGCTTAAATTCCTTATCTGTACTGCTCCATACAAGGAGTTCCGGCTTGCCGTCGTTCATAAACTGCACCGCTTTTACACCGTCACCCAAATCGTACTCTTTGTCATACGTATAGTCAAGTCCCATTGACTTATACCAGTTGTATACCGCAACCGCACCTTTATGCGGTTCAATATACGGGAACACCGAGAATAATCCGAGCGTATGGCTCGCTCCCATTCCCGGCTGCTGTCCGCACCATACACGCACTTCATCGGGGATATTGTCCGTAAGCTCAAAGTCCGCAAAACCCTTAATACCCATCTTGATATGCGACATTGCCGCTGCCATATAATGCATTGTGCTTAAATCATGGTCCTTGGGTACGCCTTTCTTATATCCTGCATACAAATATTCCTCTGTTGCATATTCCGGCTTTACTTCATAGCCGTAATCATCAATAGTTTTGCGATAGTTTACAATATCGGTTGCTGTTCTTGAATGGAATGTAAAGTAATCCGTGCTGTTATAGAAATCCTTATCCTCCGCAAGTTCACGGAACAGCTGATAACCCTGGTTCCACGACGCTGTTGCATATTTCATATTGCCGTCCGGGTCAACCTCACGCAAAGCCTTGTAAGATGTTTTTATCATCTCACTGAACTTTTCGGGCGTATCCGCCCAGAACGCCGTATTTCCGTAATGCGGCTCGTTCCAGAATTCGAGAACGTCCACTCTGCCTTTATAATGGTTATAAAATTCCTTTATAAAGTCTGCAAGATACTGCATATCAACCGGCGCCATCTTCTGATACATATACATATAGCTTACGAGGCTTGTATCCTGGTACTTTTCATCAACCGCCCATATGGGAGTTGAGAAAACGTTCGCCATTATGTTTTTCATATTGTATTTTTCAGCCAAGGCTACGGGAATATCGGCACGGGTAAAGTTATATACGCCCTGTTTATCTTCTATACCCGTATTGCTTCCCCAGCCGCTGCCCCAGGAAAGATTATGTATTCTTACGCCTGAAAATCCGAGCATATCGGCAATCTGAAATTCTCTTTCAACGCCTGTGCCCGTTCCGCTGAACATAAGCATATCGTTTCGCTCTTCCATAGGCTTTGACGTTCCCTCAACCACCGCAAAGGTGCGGTCTGTTGTGAAGAAGTCCACCGGCTGTCCGTTATAGTATCTGTAGTAGTTTGCAATCGGTCTTTCAGTACCGTCGCTTGAAACCGCATACATATTGAGTGTGTAAAATCCGACATTTTCGGGCTTAAACTTTATACCGCTCTCAATAACGCTTTCAACAGGATTTTCCTGTTCGTACACAAGCTTATGCTCGCTGTCGTAATATTTTGATTTTACCGACTTGAACGCTTTTAATGCGTCGGGATTTTGCGTTGTATACGTTACCGTATCGCCCGTCTGATACCATGCCGCAAATTTGTCCGCAACAAAGTCGCAGGCAACGTTTTCGCTTAACGGCAGATATTCCTCAAGCACGAAATTATCTATATACACACCGCCCGAAGCCGCCTCACTGCCGGTCTTTGACTGCTGAATTGAGATGTTGAATTTCTGAAAATCATCATATGCAGCCTGACGAGTGCTGTATTTATGCATTTCATATGTAATGCACTGCCATTCCGTTGAAATTTCCTCCGTGCTTATCTTGTTAAACGTCAATCCGCCGATAAACTGACCTGCGCTGTTATAACACCAGCCGTTCACCGTCAGATCATTGTTCTTATAATCCGATGTCTTTTTTACCGCAATTTTTACACGGTAATTCTTTGCACGGTTAAACTCAAAAGCTTTGCTTGTTGTCATTCCGATAAAGCCTTTTTGCGTTGTACCTATGTACATTGATTTCTGACCCTGGAAAAATTCCGCACTGGAGCTTTCGGATACCTCTGCCGAGCCGCTGTTCCATGTAGCATATCCCCACGAGCCGCCGTTTTCAAAATCACAGCTCATAAGGACTTCATCGCCCTGCAAAAGCTTTTCAAACTCGCTTACGATAACCGAAGTTACCGTTTTTTCATCGTAAGGCGTGGCAACAACAACATCTGCACGCTTTGCAATATTGTAGCCGAGACCTTTTGCGGCGGCGTCAAAGGGAATTAACATTCCTTTTTTTGTCCGCTCTGCCTTGTTTGTTATGTACTTTGCCGTACCGTTATAATAAATTCCGTCCTCACCGGCTCTTATTCTTACGGTCTTGCCGTCTTTTTTAAGCTCTGCCGTTTCCTTTTTGGCGTCATACGTACCCGTACAGCCGAGAACGTTTTTTATAATGTCAAACGGTACCATAAATTCTCCGTCTTTATATTCCGGATAATACTCCGCATTATTGTAATACTCTACCGCATTACCGCCTTTTACATACCTCGAACAGTTTGCTTTGAGCGCAATGCTGTCTTTTAATATTGCACTGCTGTCGGGAGCGTCTGCAAAAGCTATACACGGCAGCTGACACATTACAACAGCGGCGCATATGATTATGCTTATCAGCTTGCTGATTTTTCTGCTATTCATAATAGCCACCTTTCGTATTTAATTATTCTGCCGCAGCGGTTGAGAATACGCCTCTGTACGGTATAAGCTTCCATGTGTTATCCCATACGAACACCTTCATATGATCATAACCTGCTTTTTTATCCATTTCAACCGATACAGGTGTATACACAGGTTCTTCAATGGCTTTGTAGCTTGTCGGTACACTGCTGTCAGGATATTTTGCACGATGTATAGGCTGAATATCTTCTGATTTATATGTTACGTCAAGCAGTTCACCGTCCGAGCCGTACTGTGCAAAAATGAATACAGGACTCTGTGTGCTCTTTAATTTGTAGCCCACTCCCGCTTCAAGGTCTGCATTCTGATTATAATGCCAGTTTGGTAAAAAGGCATTGTTTGCAACATCAACGCTTGCATTTACCTTTGTGTCCGTTACAGTAACCGAAGGAGTCTTGATTGCATATTCATCTCTCCAATAGGTTATATCCGAAATGTCTACGCTAAGTCCCTTTTCAATAAGAATTCTTGCACCGCTCATTACATACTTTGTCGTGCCGTAGTTCGCATTTACCTTTCGTGCGCCCTCCGTAAGCGGATACGATACTGTACCTGCATATCTCTTTTCAACAGTCTGACCGTTATCAACATACTTCCAGTATGTGAATTCAACCTTGTCATCAGGTATACTTACGCAAAATTCCAAATGATACCACTGATCGGCAACAAGATTTGCCGCAAACTGAGCGCTTCCGTCAGAATTTGTCCACCATGTCTGTAAATAGAAGCTCTGCTCACCGGTTTGTGCATTTGTATTAACATAATATCCCTTAATCTTTATCATTTTGTTTGACGAATTGTTGTTTTCGTCAATTGCCTCTGTGTCAATCTGCAAAAATCCCTGACCGTCCATGCTGCTGTTCGTAAACTCAAGCTGTTTCGGAATACGAATATCAAATTCTATTTTTCCCTTGCTCATATTCGGATAAGAAAGCGGACGGTTTGTATAATGAAAGCCTGCGTCACCCACACCGATTAACCGCTTTGTTCCTGCTGTTGATGAAACACCGGGAATATGGAAATATTTTGTTGTGCCGTCAAAGGTATCGTTTTTAACCTCTGTTACCGCATTTCCGTCTTCATCTGTTACGGGTTTGCCTTCCTCGTCTGTTTTTGCTACTGTCGGACCTACGTCAAAATACATTCCGTCTTCCTTATCACAGCCGACTGCGTATGAGATAACGCCTGCGGTCGGGTATTTTCCCGTCTTAATAACATCGGAAAAATTTGTTTTTGTTCCGATTGGGTCTTTAAGATCAATCGTCGGACCTGCCTCAAAAGCGGATACCTGTACGGTTCCCATAGCCAGCACCAATGCCGCCGCCA